>CAYQSE010000039.1:10494-32340 GCA_964419905.1 uncultured Enterobacteriaceae bacterium | reverse complement strand
CCTCGTGAACCCGCCTTCAACGGGTCTTCCTGGAGAAGTGATCAATCGACAGCCGTCCCGGCCGGCCGCGCTCGAAATGTCGGCCGGGACGGCCGACCCACGTCCTGTCTACAGGGCGCATGGAACCATGCCGTGGGCCGGCCGTCCCGGCCGGCCTTGTGAGGTCCAGGCAGCAGATGCCGTGGGCCGGCCGTCCCGGCCGGCCGTGTGAGCGCCGCGCTATCGCGCCGCGTTCAGCGCGGCCGTGGTGTCATCGAGCGGGTCGAGCTGAACCGACCCGCGGCGGTCGTCGATCGTGTCGAGGCGGGTGGTCGGATACGGCGCGATCGTGCCGTCCGGCCCCCGCCGGAACTGGGTGCCGTAGACCTGCTCCTTGCCCTGGAGCACGCGGATCCGATCCATCAGGTGCGCGACGTGGTGGCGGTCGGTCTCGCCGAGGTGCGCGGCCTGCTCGACCAGCACGGACCACGCCTTCATCCGCACCACGTCGCCGGCACGCATCGCGACGACCCACGCGGCCGCCGCGCCCTCCTCGCCGACGCGGCTGCGGCCGGGCCAGCCGTGCGTGGCGACGATCTCGGCGAGGCGGTCGGCGTGGCGAACCGAGATCGCGCGCTCGCGGTCGTCGTCGGGGGTGAACACGACGCCGTGGCGACCGGCGGGCGCGCGCAGGTCGGCGTCGCGCGATGCCATCGCGATGAGGTCCTCGGCCAGCGCGGGCAGGGTGGGCTCCATCAGGCTCCGAATACGCCCAGTAGCCGATCCCACGTCCACGCGGCGGCGACGATCCCGATCGCCCACCCGGGCAGAGCAGGGCCGAGGCGACGGGCGAGCGGCGCGGGCGTGAGGCGCCACGCCGCGAGGGCGCCGGCGAGCACCCCGAGCTGTGCGAGCTCCAGACCGAGGTTGAACCCGAACAGCGCGGGGAGCGCGGCCCCGGCGGGCAGACCGGTCTCGGCGAGCGCACCCGCGAAGCCGAGGCCATGCACGAGCCCGATCACCGCGCACAGGGCGGCCGGTCGCCGGGCGATCCACCCGCGCCCGCGCTCGGGGTCGGAGAGCTCGACCCCGAGCCACACCAGCGTGCCCGCGATCAGCGCCTCGACAGGCGCCTGCGGCAGTCGGAACAGCCCGGTCGCGGCGAGCGCGAGCGTGAGGCTGTGGCCGGCGGTGAACGCGGTGACCGCCGCGATCAGGCTTCGGCTCGACCCGAGGAGGAGCAGGAGCCCCAGCACGAGCAGCAGGTGGTCCCAGCCGCCGAGCAGGTGCGTGACGCCGAGCGCGAGGTAGGCGGGGAAGGGTGCCGGCGCGGCGTCCGGGGCGCGCACGACGAGGCGGTCGTGGTTGTCGTGCAGCAGCGCGCGGGACTCGGCGCCGTCCAGTCGCACGGTGGCGACGACGGCGACCGGCGCGCCGCGGAGGCCGTCGACGACGACCTCGCGTCCGAGCAGGCCGGCCGCGCCGCAGTCCCAGCGCTGGGTGGTCGTCCAGGTGGCGGTCGCAGGCTCCTCGCGGACGATGGGCGCGTCGAGCGGCACACAGTCGGCGGGCAGGCGCGGCGCGAGGGCGACGCCGGCGGGTCGGGAGGCGGGCGTGCGCCAGGCGGTGGTCACGCCATCGTCCAGGTCGATCACCAGGCCGGACGGCGCGAGCGGGTGCGCGAGCGCGAGCCCTACGAGCAGCAGCATCATCGGCGCACCACCGTCACGTCCCACGCGGCGACGAGGCGCTCCAGGCGCGCCTGCGCGGCGCGGGCGCCGGCCTCGCGGCGCCAGTCCTGCGCGACCTCGGCCGCGATCACGTCGAGCGGCGGCACCTCGCCGGGCTCGCGCGCGAGGACGTGCAGCCAGTGGCGGCCATAGGGGGAGGGGATGGGGCCGACCCAGGCGCCGATCGGCGCTTCACGGAGCGCTTCCTCGACCGAGGGGCCGAGGAAGCGGCCGACCCGCTCCGGCGTGGCGAGCTCGATCGGACGCAGCCCGAGGAGCGGATCACCGAGCCCGGCGGCGTCCTCCGGGGGGCCGAGCCGCGGTCCGAGGTCGCCGTCCCCTTGGAGGAACGCGTGGGCGTAGCGCACGTGCTCGGGTCGGCGGAAGCGCTCGGGGTGGGCCGCATGCCACGCCTCGAGCGCGGCGCGGTCGGGCGTCGCGGCGGCGCGTAGCGCGCGGCGGGCGCGGTCGAGCAGGCGCGCGCGGACCACCGGATCCTCGCGGTCGAGCCCGAGCGCACGGGCGTCCGCGAGCAGCGCGTCGTCGTCGCCCGACGCGCCGGCGGTGCGCATCGCGGTGATCAGGTGCCGGGCGATCACCGGATCGGTGTGGTCCCAGCCGAGGCGCCGGGCCTCGGCGAGCAGCACGGCGTCCTCGATCGCGGCCTCGGCGCGGGCGGACGGTGCGACCTCGACGCGCAGCGCGCGATCGGCCTCGGGGGCGCTTCGCCACACCCCAGTGAGCAGCGCGCCAGCGGCGAGCATCACGGCGAGGCGCTTTACGCTCATTCGGGCGGGTGGTGCCAGATCGGGCTGCTCCACGCGCGCTCCTGGACCTGGGTCTCGACGCGCTCCGAGCAGCACGCGGCGAAGTCCGGGTCGTCGGTGGGGCAGGTGATCTGGGCGGCGAGACACTGGCGTACGTGCCAGCGGCAGGTGGGGACCTCGAGCGCGCGGACGTAGTAGAACGCCGGTGCGTCGGGCTCGAACGCCGGATCCGTCCACACGCCGCAGAGCTGCTGCGCGCCGACGTCGGTGGGCTGGCAGTCGGCGTCGACGCCTTGGGCGTCCGAAGTGCCGGCGACGTCGTGTACCGCAACCCGCACTTCGCCGTCGACGAGCGTGCCCTTGACGATCTGGAGGCGCTGCAGCGGCGTGCCGGGGTGGTCCACGGCGCCGGCGTCGGCGAGCGCGTAGATGGCGAAGGTCGGCGCCCCGCTGCCCGGCGGCAGCGCGCCGCCCATCGGCACGCCGCCCGCATAGCCGGCGGCGGCGAAGTCCTGGCGGTCGCACAGATCCGCCGGGTAGTCCCGCCCGCCGAAGAAGCGCAGCACGATGCGCGGTCCGCTGGTGCCGTACGCCTCGCGGCGCTGCATCGCGCGGAACAGCGCCTCGCGGCTGTTCTCCTCGGCCCACAGCACCGCGAGACCACCGGGGTTCATCGTCTCGAGATCCGGCAGCCCGGCGGGCAGGCGGTCGCGGCTGCTCGTGCCGGCGCCGCCGTGCCCGGGGTAGGCCGCCTCCGACGCGGCGCCCGGCGCGCCGAGGTGGGTGTCCGTGCTCGCGATCAGGCCGAACGCGTAGGGGTTCTCGCCGGTCGCGGCCTGGATCCGCAGCCCCTCGCCCAGCACGGTGCGGACGAAGTCCTGGGGCAGCGGCGTCGCCTCGACGTCGAGGTTCGCGCCGGCCAGCGTCGCGTACGGGATCACCTCGAACCCGCACAGCTCGTCGCTGCCCGGCGCGCCAGGCAGGCACTCGGACGCGCCCTTGTGCTGGAAGACCTCGACGAGTGGCTCCATGCGGGCGCGGAACGCGGCGGCGTCTGCGGTCGGCGCGCCCTCGGCGAGGGTCTGGAACATCAGCCCGCTCGACAGGTTGCTGTTGTGCGGGATCGCGAGCACGTCGCACGGCGGCTGGTCGAGGCACTCTGCGCGGAGCCGCTCCCATAGGCCCTCGGGGTAGGGCGCGTCGAAGTAGCTGGTGGGCAGCGCGGGGACGACCTCGTTCCGGAACACGACGTTGCGATGCAGGTTGTAGGTGGACGGCCCGCCGGACCACTCGTAGCCGACGAACGAGGTGAACGTGCACGCGTCGGTGCGGTCGTAGGCCGCCTCGGCGGCGGCTTGCAGGTCGGCCCACACGTCCATCCCCGCGTCGACGCACGCGGTCGCGTCGTCGCCGCACAGCGACGGGTACCGGGCGTTCGCCTGGGGCGCGCCGGTCAGCGCGTTGATCGTCAGGAACGCGAGCTGCGGGTTGTCGCGGAACTGGCGGCAGGCCGCCTCGTCGTAGGCGGGTGAGCCGGTCGTGGTGCACAGGGCGACGGTGCCGAGGAACTCGGCGTGATCGCTGACCATCGCGAAGTCGAGCGGGCGGTCGATGCGCAGCGTGCGCTGCGACCTGCCCTCGGCGTCGAACGGCTGGAGGCCGATGGGCTCGCCCTTCGCGAACCGGTAGGCGTCCTCGGGGCCGACGCGCGTGCCCTGGAGGTTCGCGTCGAGGCTGAGCGTGGTGTGCACGTGGGTGTCGCCGAAGAACGGCCGGCGCAGCGGGTCGCGTTCGGCGCACCGGGGAAATGACTCGGTCTGGCGGCTGGGCTCGTCGGGCGCGGGGGCGGGGCAGGCCGCCAGGAGCGCCCAGAGCGGGATCGCGCGGTGCACTACGGACCTCTCGGGGCGCAGGCTAGCCCGTGCGGACGTGGCGCGTCATGCGGGCTGACGGTCGTCAGCGCGGCGCGGGTGGCTGGCACGGACCGCGCGCTCTAAAGGAGGGGCATCGCTGGAGGTGACGTGCACCCCGTCCTGCAAGAGCTCGTCGAGCTGCTGGCGCTCGAGCGCATCGAGCAGAACCTGTTCCGTGGGCAGAGCCAGGATCTGGGCTGGGGCAACGTGTTCGGTGGCCAGGCCATCGGGCAGGCGCTGTCGGCCGCGACCCAGACCGTGCCGGAAGATCGGCACGTGCACTCGCTGCACTGCTACTTCCTGCGCATCGGTGATGCGCGCAAGCCGATCGTCTACCAGGTCGACCCGATCCGGGATGGGCGCAGCTTCGCAACGCGGCGCGTGGTGGCGGTGCAGGGCGGGCGTCCGATCTTCAGCCTCGCGGCGTCGTTCCAGGTCGATGAGGAGGGCTTCGCGCACCAGGACGAGGCGCCCGCCGCGCCGCCGCCCGACGACCTGCTCTCGGAGCAGGATCTCGCGCGCAAGTTCGAGGACCGGATCCCGGTGCACCTGCGCCAGCGCGCGCTCGCGGACCGGCCGATCGAGATCCGGCCCGTCCGGCCGAACGATCCGCTGAACCCACGCGTGCGGCCGCCGCGCCATCAGGTGTGGTTCCGCTCGCGCGACGCGCTGCCCGACACGCCGGGGCTGCACCGCTACCTGCTCGCCTACACCAGCGACTTCCAGTTCCTGTCGACGGCGCTGCAGCCGCACGGGGTCAGCTGGCTCACGCCGCGGATGCAGCTCGCGAGCCTGGACCACGCGATGTGGTTCCACCGGCCGTTCCGGATGGACGACTGGCTGCTGTTCGACATCGAGAGCCCGACGGCCAGCGGCGCGCGCGGGCTGGTGCGCGGGCGGATCTTCGATCGCGCGGGGCGGCTGGTCGCCACCGCGGTGCAAGAGGGGCTCATGCGCCTGTGGGAGGGGAACGATGGCCAGGGGTAAGGACGCGCACGACGCACGGATCCACGCGGTCGCCGCGCTCGGCAAGGCCCTCTCTCGGCGCGCTGGATCGCGCTGCGAGCTGTGCGAGGCGGGCTCCGGGCTGCGGCCCGTCGAGGTCCCGCCGCTGCCCGAGGAGCCCGACCTCGACGCCGCGCTCCTCCTCTGCGAGCGCTGTCGCGACCTCATCGACGCGAAGCGACTCCCCGCGGACACCCACGACCTCCGCTTCCTCGCCGCCGCCATCTGGTCCGACCTCCCCCCCGTCCAGACCACCGCCGAGCGCCTCCTCCGCCGCCTCGCCCCCGACACCCCCTGGGCAGCCGAGGCCCTCGACCTCCTCGCCTAGCGCCCACGCTCGCCCCGCCCAGGAGGGGTCAGGTTGTTCGAACTCACCTCGGATGCGCTCGATATGAAAGGATGTATCGGTTGTCTCATAGGGGTCAGGTTGTTCGATGCAACATATGGTTCGGCGCCGAAGGAAAGGTTGAATCGAACAACCTGACCCCTATGAGAAGCAGCGTTCGAAGGAGTGAATCGACCGTGATGCGCGTGAGATCGAACAACCTGACCCCCCTCGTGCTGCTGGCGTTGGCTTGTGGGGCGGGGGTGGATGAGGATCGGGTGACGCTGCTGTATGCGGGGCGGGAGGGGTTGTTGGTGCGGGGGGCGGGGGTGGAGCTGGTGGGGGTGGCGGAGCGGGGGCTGGTGGAGGGGCTGACGCCAGGGGAGGCGCTGCGGTTGGAGCGCGTGGAAGGGAGGGTGGCCTCGGTGGAGCGGGCGGGCGAGGGGACGCTGCCGCCCGGGTTCGCGGCGGGCGGGCACCCGCTGCGCGGGACGATCCTGGGGGTCGAGGGGGAGCGGCTGCTGGTCGATCACGAGGCGGTCGAGGGCGTGATGGACGCGATGGCGATGCCGTTCGGCGCCTCGGACGCGGTGCGCGCGTGGGCGCGACCGGGCGATCGGATCGAGGCGCGGATGATCGCCACGGGCGAGGGCTTCTGGCTGGTGGACGTGCTGCGCACCGGGCGCGCGCCGGCGCCGGTGCACTTCGATGCCCCGGTGCTGACCGCGGGCGACGTGCTGCCGGCGACGACCCTCGGTGCTGCGGAGGGGCCCGCGATCCGGCTCGGGGCGGGGCAGGGGACACCCACGGTGCTCACGTTCCTGTTCACGACCTGCCCGGATCCGGCGTTCTGCCCGGCGCTGGTCGCGCGGCTGCAGCCGCTGCAGGCGGCGATGGGCGAGCGCGCCCGGATCGTCTCGGTGACGCTCGATCCCGAGCGCGACACCCCGGCCGTGCTGCAGGCCTACGCCCGCGCAGTGGGCGCGCAGCCCGATCGGTGGCGGTTCGCGGTCCCGACGACCGCCGAGCTCGCGAAGCTCGCGCAGCAGGCGGGGCTGACGATCCACCTGGAGACGGGGCGGATCGTCCACTCCACGCGTGTGCTCGTGCTCGACGCGGAGGGCAGGCTGATCGAGCGCTACGACGACGTCGGCTTCCCGCTCGACCGCGTGCTCGCTCAGCTCGGCGTCGACGCCGCGGGCGAGGGCGGCTAGACGCAGCGTCCGCCGCCGGCTTCCGCGCGGCGTCGATCGACGAACGTCGACGGGAGGCTGCGATGTCGTCACTGTCCGAGGCCGCTGCCCAGGAGGCGATGCGCGACGCGATCACCCGCGCGCTGCGCCACGTCGCCGCCGCACAGTCCGAGGAGGGCTCGTGGAAGGGTGACTACGGCGGGCCGATGTTCCTGCTGCCGATGTACGTCGGCACCTGCTACGCCGCCGACATCCCGCTCGACGACGCGACGCGCGCCGACATCGTCCGCTACTTCCGCAACACCCAGCGCGAGGACGGCAGCTTCGGGCTGCACGTCGAAGGGCCGGGCATGGTGTTCACCACGGTGCTGTCCTACGTGGCGCTCCGCCTGCTCGGCGTGCGCGCGGAGGAGGACGTCACCTCGCGCGCTCGCGCCTGGTTCCAGGCGCACGGCGGCCCGCTCGCGTCGGCGTCGTGGGGCAAGTTCTTTCTCGCCGTGCTGAGCCTGTACGAGTACGAGGGGCTCGCTCCGGTGCCGCCGGAGCTGTGGATGCTGCCCCGGGCGCTGCCGTTCCACCCGTCGCGCATGTGGTGCCACGCGCGGATGGTCTACCTGCCGATGTCGTGGCTCTACGGCACGTCGGCGCGCATCCCCGTCACCGATCGCGTCCAGGATCTGCGCCGCGAGCTCTACGAGCAGCCCTACCACGCCATCCAGTGGTCCGAGCACCGCTGGCGCGTGTCGCCCACCGACGAGGCGACACCGATCACCGACGCCTACAAGCGCCTGAGCGGCCTGCTCGGCGCCTACGAGCGCGTGCCCGCGCTCCGCCGCCGCGCGCTCGCCTTCGTCCTCGACCAGATCGGCCGCGAGGACCGCAACACCGACTACATCTGCATCGGCCCGGTGAACAAGCTGCTGCACACGCTGGTGTGGGCGTTCGCCGACCCGGAGGGGCCCGCGTTCGCGCGGCACCGCGAGCGTCTCGAGGACTACGTCTGGCGTGGCCCCGACGGCACGAAGATGCAGGGCTACAACAGCTCTGAGCTGTGGGACACCACGTTCATGGTGCAGGCCATCCTCGCGACCGGCCAGCACCAGCGGCACGACGCGATGGTACGCCGCGCGTACGGGTTCATCGACCGCAACCAGGTGCGCGAGGACGTGCCCGAGCGCGAGGCGTGCTTCCGCGACCCGTCGAAGGGGGGCTGGCCGTTCTCGACCCGCGAGCATGGCTGGCCGATCACCGACTGCACCGCCGAGGGGCTGAAGTCGGCGATCCTGCTCGAGCGGGTCGTCGACGAGCCCATCGCCAAGGATCGCCTCAGAGACGCGCTCATCCTCCTCCTCGGCTGGCAGAACCCCGGCGGCGGCTGGGCCAGCTACGAGCGCACGCGCGGTCCCACGTGGCTCGAGTCGCTGAACCCGTCGCAGTGCTTCGCGCAGATCATGGTCGACTATCCCTACGTCGAGTGCACCTCGGCCTGCCTGCACGCGCTCGCGGCGTTCAAGCACCGCTACCCGGGCGTCGCCGACGACGAGATCATCGCGGCGCTCGCCGATGGCGTCGCGTTCCTGCTCGACCAGCAGCGCGAGGACGGCTCCTGGTTCGGCTCGTGGGGGATCTGCTTCACCTACGGCACCTGGTTCGGCGTCAGCGGGCTCCGCGCCGCCGGCGCGCCGCCGAACCACGTCGCCATCCAGCGCGCGTGCGAGTTCCTGTTCACCAAGCAGCTCGACGACGGCGGCTGGGGCGAGCTCGCCGAGTCCTCCCGCACCGGGCGATACGTGTCGACCGCGACCGGACAGGCGGTGATGACCTCGTGGGCGCTGCTCGCGCTGCTCGCCGGCGGCCACCGCGACCACCCGGCCGTGGCCCGCGGCGTCGCCTTCCTGCTCGGGCGCCAGCGGCCCGATGGCTCGTGGCCGCCCGAGCACATCGCCGGGATGTTCAACCGCACCTGCGGCATCCACTACGACAACTACCTCAAGATCTTTCCGATGTGGGCGCTCGGCAGCGCGGCGCACGCCGACAAGTCTCCCGCCGCGCACTGAATCCCACCGAAGGCTCACTCGCGGGTCCTCGGGCTCGCTCCGATCACATCGCGGGTTGACCGATCGGACAGCGGGCCCGAGCGCTCCCATTCTGACCGACGGGTCGGTCTTTTTCCCTGGTTTCAACGGGATCTACGGAGGGTGCCCCCCCTTTGCGCGGTGGCCGATCGGCGTTAGGGGGGCCGCGCATGTCACTACGACCCCGCAGCACGTCCATCCCCCGTCACGTCGCCATCACTGGCCTCGGCGCCGTCTCTCCCAGCGGAGAGAGCGTCGACGCTGTGTGGGACGCCGCGCTGGCCGGGGTCCGCCCGTTCACCCTGCTCGACCACTTCCCGACGGAAGGGCTGCTGAACCGCGTCGTCGCGCGCGTCCGTGTGGGTTGGGAGGAGAAGCTCTCCTCGTCGATCCGCTTCCGGTACGACCGCCACTCGTGGTTCGCGCTCGACGCTGCCGAGCAGGCGCTCCGCGACTCCGGCCTCGACCGCGACCGGGTCGACCCGACCCGCATCGGCGTCGCGATGGGCACCGCGCACGGCCCGATCGCCGTGCTCGAGGACCAGTGGAGCGACCTGCTGGATGTGCCGGCCGCGGACTGGACCGAGCACATGAGCGCGTACCTCATGCCGCAGATCAGCATGAACACCGCGTGTGCCATCGTGGCCATCCTGCACAACCTGCAGGGGCCCTCGATCGGCGTCGCCACCGCGTGCGCGGCGGGCGCCAGCGCGCTCGGCGAGGCGGCCGACGCGATCCGCCTCGGCCGCGCCGATGTGATGGTCGCGGGCGCCGCCGAGGCCGCGATCACGCGCACGGCCTACTACGGCTACGCGAAGATCGGCGCGATGTCCCGCCGCAACCACGACCCCGAGGGCGCGCTCCGCCCGTTCGACGTCGACCGGGAAGGGTTCGTGATGGGCGAGGGCGCCGCCGTGTTGCTGCTCGAGGAGTACGAGCACGCCCGCGCCCGCGGCGCGCGCATCTACGGGATGCTCACCGGCTACGGCGCGGCGAGCGACAGCCACCACCTCACCAACATGCACCCCGACGGGCGCGGGGTGCAGGCCGCGCTGCGCGGCGCGCTCAGCGACGCGGGCATCGGGCCCGAGGCGGTCGACCTGGTCAACGCGCACGGCAGCAGCACGCGCGTCAACGACCTGATCGAGTCGCGCGCGCTGCGGCAGGTCATGGGCGCGCACCGCCCGATGGTGCAGTCCACGAAGTCGATCACCGGGCACCTGATGGGCGCCGCCGGCTCGATCGAGGCGCTGCTCACGGTGCTGCAGATGTACAAGGGGATCGTGCTCCCCACCGTCAACTGCGACGAGCAGGACCCCGAGTGCGACGTCGACCTGCTGCTCGGCGCCCCGCGCGAGCAGCGGGTGCGCGTCGCCCTCACCAGCTCCGCCGGCTTCGGCGGTCCGGACGCCACCGTCGTCATCGAGGAGGCCCCATGACGCCGATCTTCTTGTTCCCCGGCCAGTCTTCCACCCAGAAGGACATCTTCTCGACCGCGCGCGCGGTCGATCCGGAAGGCACCGCCGCGCTGCTCGAACAGGCGTCCACGGTGCTCGGTCGCGACCTGACCGCCCACTACAGCAACGGCGCGTTCACGACGAACCACTGCGTGCAGGTCGGCGTGTTCGTGTGCAACCACCTGCACCTCTCGGCGCTGCGCCGCCGCGGCATCGACGCCCCGCTCTCGCTCGGGCTCTCGCTCGGCGAGTACAACCACCTCGTGCACATCGGCGCGCTGTCGTTCACCGACGCGCTGCGCCTGGTGGACGCGCGCGGCCGCGCCTACGACGCGGGTCCGGACGGGATGATGGCGGCGGTCTACCCGATCACCGTCGAGGAGCTCCAGCCGATCCTCGAGCAGGCGCGCCTGGTCGGTCACGTCGCGATCAGCAACGCGAACGGCCCCGGCCAGCAGGTCATCGCCGGCGAGCGCGCCGCGGTGCAGGAGGCGCTGCGCCTGCTCGACGAGGAGCTGTTCCTCGAGGGCAAGGTCATCGAGGAGAAGATCCCGATGCACACCGAGGTGTTCCGTCCGGTCGTCGACGCGTTCGCGCCGTCGCTGCTCCAGGCGCCGTGGCAGCAGGTCGCGCGCCCCTACCTGCCGAACACCACCGCCGAGCTGGTCACCGACCCCACGCGCGAGTTCTTCGTCGAGCGCCTGTCGGACCACGTGTGGCGCCCGGTGCTGTGGCAGCAGTCGATCGACGCGCTGCGCGTCAAGCATCCCGACGCCGTGTTCATCGAGGTCGGCCCGCGCACGGTGCTGCACGACATGCTCCGCAAGCCGTGGGTCGGCGACACGCCGCGCCACCACACCGCGAGCCCCGACGCGTTCCAGGCGACGGTCGCCGCCCTCGGAGGCCACGCATGAGCGACCTCGACCTCGATCTCGACGCGCTGGTCCGCCGACTCCGCCGGAAGCCGATCTTCCCCGAGATCGGCGGGCACGGGGTGTCGTACGGCACCGAGGCCGTCGAGCTGATGATCCCGCATCGCCCGCCGATGCGGCTCGTCGACGGCATCGACGCCTTCGACCCCGAGGCCGCCACGATCGCAGCCCAGCGCTACGTCGATCCGGCCGATCCGGTGTTCGGCGGGCACTTCCCGGGCAACCCGGTCTACCCCGGCGTGCTCCAGCTCGAGATGATCGGCCAGGCCGGGCTCTGCCTGTCGTGGCTGATGGAGCACGGCGCGCTCGACCCCGCCAACCCCGCCCCTCCCGTGGACGTCCGCGTCACGCGCGTCCACGCCGCCAGCTTCCTCGCGCCCGTGCTGCCCGGCGATCGCCTGACGATCGCGTGCGAGCGGGTGATCGACGACCCCCTCTGTGGCGTCATCGCCGGCCAGATCCGCCGCGGCGACACCATCTGCTCCACCTGTGTGATCGAGGTGTACTTTGTCTAAGCCCCGCCGCGTCGCCATCACCGGCATGGCCATCCACGTCCCGACCGCCGACGAGCCCGGCGCGTTCCTCAACGCGTTGCTCGAGGGCAAGAGCGCGATCACCAAGTGGCGGTCCGTCGACACCGGGCGCATCCTCGCCAAGGTCGGCGCCGACCTCGGCGACTACGACGTCCACGGCGCGGTGAAGGGCCTCGAGGGCCAGGTGCCCGACGAGGTCGTCGATCGCCTGCGCAAGCTCACCGGCCGCGCACCGTTCAGCACCGCGATGTCGATGCTCGCCGCCGTCCGCGGCGCGAAGCACGCCGGCTGGTTCGACGGGGACGCGGTCGACATGGACCTCGTCGCCGCGATCGTCGCCGGCCACAACCTGAACGCGAAGTACACGTTCGCGAACCACCTCGACTTCCTCGAGGAGCCCGACTTCATCGACGGGCTGATGTCGCTGCACGGGCTCGACACCGACCATGCCGGCTCGGTCAGCGAGGTGCTCCAGACCCACGGGCCGATCTACACGATGGGCGGCGCGTGCGCGTCGGGCAACCACGCGCTCCGCAACGGCGTCGACGAGATCCGCTACCACGGGATGGACGCGGCGATCGTCATCGGCGCCGTCCTCGACGTCAGCCAGGTCGATCTGCACGCGATGGCGCTGATGGGCGCGATCACGCACCGCTCGTTCAACGACGATCCGGAGCACGCGAGCCGCCCGTTCGACATGAAGCGCGAGGGCTTCGTGCCCGCGCACGGCGGCGGCGCGCTGATCCTCGAGGAGTGGGAGCACGCGAAGCGCCGCGGCGCGAAGATCTGGGCCGAGGTCATGGGCGTCGAGGCGAGCGCCGACGGCAACCACCTGCCGAACCCCTCCGAGGAGGGGCAGTTCCGGCTGATGACCCGCCTGCTCAAGCAGTGCGACATCGCGCCCGAGCAGATCGACTACGTCAACGCGCACGCCACGAGCACGCCGCTCGGCGACCTCACCGAGGTCAACAGCCTGCGCCGCACGTTCGGCAAGCACGCCTACGACTTGAAGCTCAACGCGACGAAGTCGATGCTCGGTCACACCTGCTGGGCCGCCCCCGTCGTCGAGACGGTGGCCGCGGTGCTGCAGATGGACGCCGGTCGCCTGCACCCGTCCGTGAACATCGAGGAGATGGACCCCGCGGTCGACCTCGACGTGTGCGCGAACGAGGCGGTCGATCACGAGGTCAAGTACTGCATGAAGAACGCGTTCGGCTTCGGCGGCATCAACGCCGTGAGCATCCTGCGCAAGCCCGAGCCCGAGGAGCTGACGTGAGCTTCCTCGTCACCGGTGGATCCCGCGGCATCGGCCGCGGCATCGTGCTCAACGCGCTCAAGCAGGGCCACGACGTGGCGTTCACGTACCGCGGGAACGCCGAGGCGGCCGACGAGACCGTGCGTCTCGCGGCCGACCTCGCTCCCGGGCGGAAGTGCAAGGGCTACCAGCTCGATCAGCGCGACGCCGCGGCGGTCGAGGACGTGTCGTGGACGATCCAGGACGACTTCCCGGATCTGCGCGTCGTCGTGTGCAACGCCGGCATCAACCAGGACGCGCTCGCGTTCTCGATGTCGGACGAGCAGTGGAACGACGTGATCGGGACGAACCTGACGGGCTCGTTCTACATCGCCCGCGCGTTCCTCTCGCCGCTGATCGCGTCGGGCGCGGGCCGGCTGATCTTCATGAGCAGCGTGGCGGTCGACGGCCTTACCGGCCAGGCCAACTACGCGGCGAGCAAGGCGGGCCTGCTCGGCCTGATGCGCACGCTCGCGAAGGAGTACGGCAAGAAGGGCCTGACCAGCAACGCGATCATCCCGGGCTTCTTCGACACCGACATGACCCGGAACACGATGAGCGCGGGCCACCAGGACTTCTGGCGGAAGTTCTGCCCGGTCGGCCGCATGGGCACGCTCGACGAGGTCTCCGCGGCGGTGCTCTTCCTGGCCTCCGAGGAGGCCTCGTTCGTCAACGGTGTGGCGCTGCCGGTCACCGGCGGCCTCGATCAGGCGGTCTAGCGATGAAGCTCGGAATCGAGAAGATCCGCGCGTGGCCCTCCACGGGCTACCTGCAGATGGACGACCTGTGCGCGGCCCGTGATCACGATCCGGCCGACGTGCGCGACAACCTGTTCATCGACCAGCGCAGCGTCGCGCCGCCGTGGGAGGACCCGGTCACCTACGCGATCAACGCGGCGATGGGCCTGCTCGACGACGACGACCGCGAGCGCATCGAGCTGGTCATCGTCGGCACCGAGACCGCGGTCGACTTCGAGAAGCCGATCAGCTCCTGGGTGCACCGGCACATGGGGCTCAAGCGCGGCGTGCGCAACTTCGAGATCAAGCACGCGTGCTACTCGGGCACCGCGGGCCTGATGATGGCGCTGAACTGGATCGCGGCCGGCCTGTCGCCGAACGGCAAGGCGCTCGTGATCAACACGGATCACAGCACGCTCGGCATCGGCGACCCGTGGGAGTACGTGCTCGGCTGCGGGGCGGCCGCGCTGGTGCTCTCGCGCGACCCGGGCTTCCTCGAGATCGAGTGGGGCAAGTTCGGCGTGTACGCGAACGAGGTGACCGACGTGATCCGCCCCACCGGGCGCATCGAGACGGGCAACTCCGAGACCAGCCTGTTCAGCTACCTCGAGGCCGTCGACGGCGCGTACGACGGGTACGAGGCGAAGGTGGGCGAGGTCGACTTCGAGACGTACTTCAAGAAGAACATCTACCACGTGCCCTTCGGCGGCATCACGTTCCGCGCCCACAAGATGCTGCTGGGCCGGTGGAACGACGTGGGCAAGGCCGAGGCGTGGGAGAGCTACCAGCAGAAGACCCTGCCGAGCCTGACGTTCAACCGTCGGATCAGCGGTGTGTACGGCAGCTCCACGTTCTTCGCGATGCTCGGGCTCGTGCACGCGTGCGAGGACCTGATGCCGGGCGACCGCATCGGGGTCTACGCGTATGGCTCGGGCTCGTGCGCGGAGTTCTGGAGCGGGCTCATCGGTGACCGCGCGCGCAGGATCGAGCGCGAGGCCGGCCTGAAGGACCTCCTGGACGCGCGCAAGCGGCTCACGGTCGCGCAGTACGAGGCGGTCGAGCGCGAGCGCGACGAGAGCGTCGGCATCGCCGACTACGTGCCGTCGCGCGACATCGTCCCGGGCTGGTGGGAAGAGCACTACGCCGGAAAGGGGCTGATGTACCTCGAGAAGATCGAAGGCCACATCCGCACCTACGGGTTCTCATGATCCGGGTCTCCGTACCCGAGCGCCTCTCGCTTCCCGCCCTGCACGGCTTCGTCGACGCCCTGGAGGCGTCCGCCGAGGTCTGCCTGCTGGTGGGCGAGGGGAGCGGCTTCTGCCAGGGCATCGACCTGGCGGCGGTCGACGGCGATCCCGAAGCGGCGTTCGCGCTCTTCGGGCGTGCGCTCGCGGCGATCCGCGCGCGCCCCACCATCGCGTTCGTCGATGGCGACGCCCGTGGCGGCGGGGTGGGGCTCGCGGCGGCGTGCGACGTGGTGCTCGCCACCGAGGCCGCGACGTTCGCGCTCCCCGAGGCGCTGCTCGGCCTGGTGCCTGGCGCGATCCTGCCCGCGCTGCTCGACCGCATGAGCGCGCAGAAGGTGCGTCGCATGGCGCTGACCGGGCTCTCCGTGGGCGCCACCGAGGCGCTCGCGCTCGGCCTCGTCGACGCGATCGGCGCCACCGAGCGCGACGCGCGGTCCTGGGCCCGCGCGCTGTCCCGCGCCGAGCCGCAGGCCGCCCAGGCCATCCGGCGCTTGTGCGCGCCGACCTTCGACGCCGACGTCGCGGCAGGCGGCGCGGTCACGCGCGAGCGCTTGGCCGATCCCGTGACGCATCGACGCATCGCCATCTTCCTCGACGGAGGCGCGCCATGGTCCGCGTGACCGACGAACACGGTATCCGCACGATCCAGCTCGACCACGCCGAGGGCCGCAACGCGCTGTCGCACGCGCTGGTCGACGCGCTGCTGCCGGCGCTCCAGATCCCCGACGACACCCGCGTCGTCGTGCTCGCGGGTCTGCCCGACGTGTTCTGCGCCGGCGCGTCGCACGAGCTGCTCCGCGAGCTGGCGAAGGGGAAGATCCATCCCACCGACATCCTGCTCGCGGGCGCGATCCTGAACCTGCCGGTGCCGTCGATCGCCGCGATGGAGGGGCACGCGATCGGCGGCGGCCTCGCGCTGGGCGTCGCCTGCGATCTCGTGGTGATGGCGAAGGAGAGCCGGTACGGCTGCAGCTTCCTCGATCTCGGCTTCACGCCGGGCATGGGGCTGACCGCGCTGCTCGAGCACGTGCTCTCGCCCGCGATGGCCCACGAGCTGCTCTACACCGGCGAGAACCTCCGCGGCGCCCGCTTCGAGGGCAGCGGGGTCAACTACGTGCTGCCGAAGGCCCAGGTGATGGACAAGGCGATGGATCTCGCCTCGCGCATCGCCGAGAAGCCGCGCTATGGACTGGAGCTGCTCAAGCGGAGCCTGTCGATCGGGCGCCGGCAGGCGTTCGAGCACACCCGCACCGTCGAGGCGCTGATGCACGAGGTGTGCTTCAGCCGCGACGACGTGCGCCGACGCATCGAGGACAACTATGTCAGGTGACCTGAAGGGAACGAACGTCCTGATCACCGGGGGAACCCGGGGGATCGGGCTGGCGACCGGGCTCGCGCTCGGCAAGCTCGGCGCGCGCGTCGCGCTGACCAACCGCTGGGGCAGCGTGACCGAGGACGAGCTCGCCGTGCAGTTCGAGGCGGTCGGCGCGCAGCGCCCGGATCTCCTCGAGGCCGACGTCGCGCACGACGAGGACACGACGGCGCTGATGGAGGCGCTCAAGGAGCGCGGCTACGAGAAGATCGACGTGTTCGTGTCCAACGTCGCGTTCGCGCAGCTCGTGCGCGGGTGGGAGGACATGAGCCGGCGCGGGCTGACCCGCAGCGTCGACTACAGCGCGTGGCCGCTGATCTCCTACTCGATGGCGATAAACGAGCACTTCGGGAAGTGGCCCGAGCGCATCATCGGCATGTCGAGCTACGGCCACGAGACCTACCACTGCAACTACGACTTCGCGGCGTCCGCCAAGGCGGTGCTCGAGACGCTGGTGAAGTACCTCGCCTACCGGCTGTTCGACGAGCAGGTCAAGGTCAACGCGATCCGCGCGCGGTGGGTCGAGACCGAGTCGCTCGAGGCGACGGTCGGGCCGGAGTTCCCGGGCTTCGTGCGCCAGTGGCCGCACCCCGGCCAGTTCGTCACCCCCGACGAGGTCGCGAACGCGGTCGTCGCGCTGTGCAGCGGCTGGCTCGACGGGATGAGCGGCGAGATCCTGGGCGTCGACCACGGCGCCACGTTCTTCGACAACGTCATGCGGCTGTACACCGAGGAGCAGACCCGATGAGCGCGCCTACGATGGAGAAGGTCGAGACGGTGCTGCACAAGCAGTTCCGCGCGGCCCTGGTCGGAGTGGACTTCGGCTCGCTCGACCTGTCCCGCCCGATGACCGAGCTGGGCGTCGGCAGCCTCGAGACCACCGAGGCGCTCGCCGCCTCGATGCGCGAGCTGCGCGTGCGCGTGCCGCTCGGCGACTTCGATCCCGCGATGAACTTCAACCAGCTCACCGCGAAGCTGTTCGAGGCCGGGCAGCAGCAGCACGGCGACAAGAAGGTGGCGCCCAAGGGCCCGCACTGGTCCGAGGTCACCTACGACGTGTTCCTCGACAGCGCGGACGCCGCACCCACCGAGATCACGAAGTTCGCGCAGTGGCGCAAGTCGATGGTCGACGACGCGGTCTACCCGTTCGAGGCGCCGCACCTCACCCCGCAGAAGACCGAGATCCGCGTGCGTCGCACCGGGGCGGGCGAGCTGTCGCTGCTGAACTTCAGCAGCTACAACTACCTGGGGCTGAGCCACCACCCCGACGTGATCCAGGCGGCCAAGGACGCGCTCGACGCCTACGGGCTCGGCGCGAACAGCTCGCCGGTCGCGGGCGGCACGATGGGCGTGCACGTCGCGCTCGAGGAGGCGCTCGTCGCGTTCTGGGGGCTCCCGAACCACGGCGTCAGCCTGTTCAGCTCGGGCTACGGCGCCAACCTGGGCGCGATCTCGGCGTTCCTGAAGCCAGGGCACGTCGCCCTGGTCGATCAGGCGTCGCACATGTCGATCCTCGAGGGCGTGCGCCTGTCGGGCGCGCAGCTCCGCTACTTCGGCCACAACGACCTGGCCGATCTCGAGGAGAAGCTGAAGGCCGCGGCAGAAGAGAACACCCGCGTGCTCGTGTGCTTCGAGAGCATCTACTCGGCCGACGGCGACTTCGGGCTCGGCGCCGAGATCGTCGCGCTCGCGAAGAAGTACGGCGCGTACACGTTGATCGACGAGGCGCACTCGATGCTGATGACCGGCACGCACGGTCGCGGCGTCGCGGAGCAACAGGGCATCCTCGACAAGGTCGACATGCTCGTCACGACGTTCTCGAAGGGCTTCGGCGGCGTCGGCGGCGCGGTCTACGCGAACCAGGACATCACGCAGTACATGAACTGGTACGCGCGGTGCCGGATGTTCTCGTGCGCGCTCGATCCGGCGGTCACCGGCGGGCTGGTGAAGTCGCTCGAGATCGCGTCGGGGTCCGACGGCGACGCGCGCCGCGCGCGGCTGCTGAAGAACGCCGACACGCTGCGGGGGCTGCTCGAGCCGATCGTGTCGATCGGCGAGTCCCGCAGCTGGATCATCCCGGTGATCTTCGGCTCCGAGAAGAAGTCCGTGGCGCTGTCCGACTGGCTGCAGCGCGAGGGGCTCGACGCCGGCGTGCTCACGTACCCGGCGGTGCCCCGCAACCACTCCCGCCTGCGGCTGTTCGTCACCAGCGAGCACACCGAGGCCCAGCTTCAGCGCGTCGCCGACATCCTCGCGCGCGCGGCCGACCGATTCGAGTTCCGCAAGCGCGCGTAGCGAGCTAAGCGGGCGCCGCAACCTTCAACGTCTCACACCAGGAGTTCGACCATGGATCGCGACATCATCAAGGAAGTCGTCACCAAGTACCTCGCCCGCGCCATCGACGTGGACCCGAGCAGCATCGACACGACCCAGTCCATGAAGGACCTCGGCGCGAACAGCCTCGACATCGTCGAGGTCGTCTCGTCCGCGATGCGCGAGCTGCGCGTGCGCGTGCCGCGCTCCGATCTCGACAAGCTCGAGAACATCGACAGCCTCGTGGACCTGCTGTGGGACCACGCCAAGGCGAAGGCCCAGGCGTGATCCGCCCGGACCTGACCGGTCGCCGCGTCCTGATCACCGGGGGAACCCAGGGGATCGGGCTGGCGACCGGGCTCGCCTTCGGCCAGTGCGGCGCCCAGACGATCCTCACCTACCGGTGGGGCTCGGCGGACGAGGACGCGCTGCGCGCGCGCTTCGCCGCGGTGGGCGCGCCCGAGCCGCTGTTCCTGCAGGCCGACGTCGGCGACGACGACGACACCGCCGCGCTGATGGAGACGCTCAAGGAGCGCCTCGACGGTATCGAGATCTACATCGCGAACGCCAGCAACGCGCTGCGGATCGGCTCGCTCGACGACTACACGCTGCGCGGGCTCGACAAGTCGATCAAGAACAGCGCGTGGCCGTTGGTCAGCTACACGAAGGCCATCCACGCCGCGTTCGGGGCCTACCCGAAGTACGTCGTCGCGATGTCCTCGGACGGTCCCGACCACTACAGCATCGGCTACGACTTCGTCGCGATCACCAAGGCGGTGCTCGAGACGATGACCCGCTACCTCTCCTACCGCCTGCTCGAGCACGGCACCAAGGTGAACGCCATCCGCAGCCGCTCGGTCAAGACCGAGAGCTTCGACTCGGTGTTCGGCAAGGACCTGCGTGAGTTCGGCGAGCGGTTCGCCTCCGAGCGTCACTTCATCCCGACCGACGAGGTCGCGGGCGCCGCGCTCGCGCTGTGCTCGGGGTGGCTCGATGCCGTGAACGGTCAGGTGATCACCGTCGACCGCGGCACCGCGTTCTCCGACAACCTGATGCGCCTGTTCACCGAGCGCGAACGCCTGTCTTTCTGAGGTTCCCGTGGACGCTACCCGCTACTCGCTCGCCGACTTCCTGGTCGGGTTCAACGACGATCCGTTCAAGCCCGACGAGGCGTTCGCGGAGTGGCGGGAGCAGACCCGGTGGGCCACGACGCTGTTTGAGCCCGCGATGGGCCGCGGCCCCGACGCGCACACCTCGCTCGTCGAGAACGGCGGCCGTCACGAGGTCCTGAACTTCGCGTCCTACAACTACCTCGGGCTGAACAAGCACCCCGAGGTGCTCGAGGCCGCGGGCAAGGCGCTTCGGGACTACGGCACCGGCTCGTGCGGCTCGCCGCTGCTCTCGGGCGCGACCGATCTGCACAAGGAGCTCGAGCGCAAGCTCGCGGCGTTCATCGGGCGGCAGGACGCGATGCTGTTCAACAGCGGGTTCGGCGGCGCGCTCGGCGTGCTCGCGGGCCTGCTGCGCAAGGGCGACGTCGCGCTGCTCGACGGGCGCGCGCACATCTGCCTGATCGACGGCGTGAAGCTGTCGGGCGCGCGCACCGTGCTCTTCGATCACGACAACCCCGACGACCTCGCGCAGAAGCTGAAGGCGCACGCCGGCGCGCGCCGCGTCGTGCTCGCCGAGGGCGTCTACAGCATCCACGGCGACGTGGGCCGCCTGCCCGAGCTGCTCGACGTGTGTGAGGCCGAGGGCGTCGGCATGATGGTCGACGAGGCCCACTCGGTGCTCACGATCGGCGCGAACGGCCGCGGCGCGGTCGAGGCGCTCGGCGTCGAGGATCGCGTCGCGCTCTACTACTCCACGTTCTCCAAGGCGTTCGCCGGCATCGGCAGCTTCGTCGCGGGCGACAAGGACGTCATCGACTACCTGCGTTGGTACGCGAACAGCTACGCGTTCTCGGCCGCGCTGCCCGCGTCCGTCGTCGCCGGGCTGCTCGCCGCGCTCGAGGTCGCCACCCGCGACGACACGCTGCGGGTCCGCCTCGCCGCCAACGCCACCCGGTTCCGCGACGGCCTGAAGTCGCTCGGCGTCGACACCGGCGAGAGCACCACGCACGTCGTCCCGATGATCATCGGCAAGGATCGCCGCCGGCTCTACGAGGTCGGCCACAAGCTCCGCGAGCGCGGCCTGTTCGTCTCGCCGTTCGACTACCCCAGCGTCGCCGACGACGGCCTGTGCTTCCGCGCCTGCGTCAGCGCCGCCCACACCGACGCCGACATCGACCAGGCGCTCGAGATCGTGAAGGCCTGCTGGTAGCCCGACGGCAGTACCGACCGTAACGTCGGTGTAATCCCGGATCGGGGGAGGGTGCATAGATTGAGAGCGTAACCAGGGAGCTCTCATGATCGGCCTCGCCCTGCTAGGTGTCCTCACCCTCGCCCAGACCACCGCGTTCGCCGCGCCCCCCGTCTCGGGCGGCATCACCGCCACCACCGGCATCGGCGCGACTTTCGACGGGGATCCGGCGACGTTCCGTCTGCAGATCCAGGGCGAGATCCCGCTGCATGTGGACGACGCCGTCGGTCTCGGGCTCGTCCTGCCGCTCGAGCTGACCTCGAGCGGCGAGTCCGGCTTCGGGTTCGACACCACGAACACGATGCTGACCTTCGTGCCGTCCATCCGGGTGCGCGCGTTCAACGCGACGCCGGTCCGCGTCTACGGCGACGCGGGCGTCGGTGTGGCGTACGTCACCGCCAAGACCGAGGCGTGGATCTTCGAGCGCACCGTGAACAGGACCGGTATCGCCACCCGCGTCGTGCTCGGCGTCGAGATCGGCCCGCCGAACGGCGGCGTCGCGTTCGTCGTCGAGCCGCTCGGCCTCGACACGCTGCACTTCGGCAATCGCCACATCGCCGGCTGGGTCGGGCGCCTCGGCATCGGCTACCGATTCTAGGCGCGCGGGCTCATC
>CAYQSE010000039.1:0-10394 GCA_964419905.1 uncultured Enterobacteriaceae bacterium | reverse complement strand
TACTTCTCGATGAACTGCTGGTCGATGCCTGCATCTCTCAGCTCGGTGCGGAGGCGGTGCAGCAGCACGTGCAAGGTGTTCTGCCGCGAGCACGACCGGCCCCAGATGCCCCGCATCAGCGAAGCGTTCGTGCACCATCCGCGGTCGCGCTGCGCCTTGGTCGAGGCGGGGGCGTTGTCCACGAGGTACTGGCGCGCGAGCAGGTAGAGGAGGACGGCGCGGTGGTCGGTCCGCACCACATGCGCCTTGTCCTCGCGGACATCGAGGACGGTGGCCTCGGGTCCGGTGGGCCCCTCGAGCAGGGCATCGATCCGGATCGTGAGGGGGGGCGTGTTCACCGCCGCATCCTCGTCGGGCGCGGGGTCCGCTACGGACAGGTCGAAGTCTTCCATGATGGCCCTCGGGGTGCGGCGGTCTGTGCACCGAGGGAGAATGCACAGATTGTGCCGAGGGGCAGGCAAGCGGCAAACGGGGCATTCTGCGTGGCGGGTCTCGCCCCGTCCATCAAACTGATGTGGGACCTCATCGTTTTCGCGAGGGGCGGCGGGGGGCTCCCGCCGCCCGCAGCCTTCATGCAGCGCGAACGTGCTCCGCGCCCTTCTGGCCGAACCACTTGTGGAGGGCCTCGACGTCGTCCTTCGAGCGTGCCTTCACGCCGACGACGATGCCGCCCTCGCGCAGACCCTGCTCGTAGTAGGACGCCCGGTCCTCGTTGATTCCCATGCCTGCGAGGCCGCCGAGGAGGCCGCCCGCTGCGCCACCCACGCCGGCACCCGCGAGACCGGCCGCGATCGGGCCCGCGACGACGAGCCCGAGCCCCGGGAGCAGTAGCACCGTGCCGATCGCCGCGATGCCGGCGAGCACGGCGCCTACCGAGGCCCCGACGGTGCCGCCGACGCCGACGCCCTCCGAGAGCTTGCTGGTGGTGCCGCGATCCGGCCCCGGCGTGGTTGCCTTCACGCTACCGAACTGCATCTCGCGCGTCTCGTCGGTCATGAGCACGCTGATGTCCTGCTCGCGGTACCCGGCCTTCGTCAGGGCGTCGACTGCGCTCTCGGCCTCGGCGCGCAGCATGAACAGACCTGTGATCCATGAGTCTTTCTTCACGTTCTCTCCGTTGTCGACCAGGTCGACGTTCAGGGGCGCTCCCTTCGTAGCTGTGATGGCCGAGAGCGGTGCTTACGACGTCGTTACGGCGCGGGTGGGTGCTCCGAGATGCAGGAAGACCTCCCGCGGGCTGTTGGGCCCGCGAGAGGTCTCGTGGATGGCGTCATCGCGCCGTCGAGGACGGCGCTGCGGGGACGGCCTACTGGTTGCGCTCCCCGCGCGCCTTCCCCTTACGCACCTCGCGCTCGCCCTCGTTCTCGAGGCGCTCGTTGCCGATCGCGCCGCCGACGAACTCCTTCGCCTTGCCCGCCACGACCTCGGCGGCGCCCATCACGCGCTCGGCGGTCTTCGCGACCGCCTGGCGCGCCTCTCCCTTCGCCTGGCGCGCGGCACCCTTCCTCTCCATCTTGTCGTTGCCGATCGCCGCGCCGACGTTCTTCTGGATCGCGCCGGTGATCTCGTCGACCTTGCCCTTGGCTCGCTCTTGGTTGTTCCCCATCTTGGCTCCTGGTTCGCCGCCGGGAGGCTTTGCGCAAGCCCGCGTGGATTGTGGCTCGTGGGCCCCGGCCTGCTGATCCACTAGTCGCTCCGAGGTCTCGGGTGACGGGGGGTGTAAGGCTGCTGGGTGTAAGGGTTGGAAGGGAATGAGATCGACGCGGGTGGATGCGTCGGCGCCGTCAGGCGGGTAGTAAGAGATTGGATCCCTCGCAGAAGGTACGAGGCGCACGTCGCGTCGCGCTTCTGCCGGGCCCGGCACCCTTCAGCAGGTCCGCTCCCGGCTCCTGGCGGTGCCAGGGGGCGATCGATGAGCGAAGAGCGAGTCGACCCCGCGATGGCCATCGTCCGGCGCGCGCTGGACGTGGCTTCCACCTCCCACCCCGACCCCGTGGACGCAGCGGATGCCGTGTGTGCGCGCCTCGGGCGGTCCTTGGTGCGGTCGATCGGCGGCGACGGGTGGAGGATCCTGCTCCAGCGCGGGCTCGTGGAAGCGAGACGGCACGAGCCTGTGCTGCACGAGGTCGCGATCGACTACGACGGCCGCCTTCGGTGGGTCTCGCGGCCCGTCGTGGGCGATGCACCGGTTACGGACGCGCTCGCGTCGCTGCTGGTTGCCGTGATCCAACTCCTCGGGCGCCTGGTCGGTCGCGACCTGGCCGTCCACTTACTCCTGCTAGGGCTCCCGGAGATCGATGATGCCTGAGAGCTACGAGCCGCACGGGATGTCGCACATCCCCACGGGCGTTCCGGGCCTGGACGAGATCCTCGGCGGCGGTCTGCCGGAGTACTCGTTCAGCCTCGTCGCGGGGGGGCCGGGCGCTGGTAAGACGACGCTCGTGCAGCAGATCCTGTTCCGCAACGCGACCCCCGAGCGCCCGGCGGTGTTCTTCACCGTGCTCGGCGAGCCGACGGTCAAGCTGCTCCGTCATCAGCAGCAATACACCTTCTTCTCGATCCCGCGCGTGGGCGTCGACGTTCACTACATCAACCTCACGGACCTCGTCGGCGGGGGCCTGGATCGCTTCCTCGAGGTCATCGTCGAGCACGTCGAGCGACTGAAGCCCGCGTTCGTCGCGGTCGACAGCTTCCGATCGGTGCTGCGCGCGCGCGAGGAGGCGCATCCCGTCGACCTCGAGCGGTTCGTGCAGCGGCTCGCGATCCTGTTGACGACGTGGGAGGTGACCTCGTTCCTGGTCGGCGAGTACGTCGACGAGGAGCTCTCGAACCCGGTCTTCACGGTGGCTGACGTCATCCTGAAGCTGGATCAGGCCATCGACCGCAACTCGGTCGTGCGCAAGCTCCAGGTGGTCAAGACGCGTGGTCAGGAGGCGATGCCGGGGCTGCATACGTTCCGCATCAACGATCACGGGCTCCAGACCTTCCCGCGCATCCCCATCACGCGGCGCGAGGACGCCGATCGGCACGCGACCCGCCTGTCCACCGGGGTGCCCGGACTCGACGCGCTGATGGGGGGTGGAGTCCCGAAGGGTGACGTGGTGTTGATCGCGGGGCCGACCGGAGCCGGAAAGACGACGTTCGCGATGCAGTTCGTGCTCGACGGGCTTCAGCGCGGTGAGTCCGCCGTCGTCGCGGGCTTCGAGGAGCACCCGCGGGAATACGTCACCCGCGCGCGAACGCTCGGCGGCGAGACCTTCGACCGGGCGAAGGCCGAGGGGCGGTTCGAGGTCATGTACCTGCGCCCGCTCGATCTCTCGGTCGACGAGACGATGTACGAGCTGCAGCAGGCGGTCTTGCGGACGGGCGCCACGCGGGTCGTGATCGACTCGCTGTCCGGCTTCGAGGTCGCGCTGGCGCCGACGTTCCGCGTCGACTTCCGCGAGTCCCTGTACCGCCTGCTCAGCGTGATGACCTCGCTCGGGGTGACCGTCGCGTTGACCAACGAGGTCAACGACGGCGAGCGCGACCAGCACTACACCCGCTACGGCGTCTCGTTCCTGTGTGATGACATCCTGCTCATCCGCTACGTCGAGATCGACGGCGAGCACCGGCGCATCCTGACCGTGCTGAAGATGCGCAGCGCGCGCCACAGCCGCGCGATCCATGCGTTCGAGACCACGGCGCGCGGCATCGAGGTGGGTTTGCCGCTGACCGAGTACACCGGGCTGATGAACGGGACGGCGCGGCTCACGCGGCGCGAGGCGCAGAGCTTCCACGGGCTCACCGCGCAGGAGGTGCGGGTCGGCCACGCCCTGAACCGTGCCGGGCGGGCGTCGCTCGCCGAGCTCGGCACGGCCACGGGGATCGACGGGCCCACGCTCGAGGCGGCGCTGATCCGCCTGACCCAGCTCGAGTACGCCGTGCTGCTCGAGGACGAGCGCGGGCAGTCCTACGCGATCCTCTCGCGGATGCTCCCCTGAGCAGGAGGGGGCGCGCTCTCGCGCGCCCCCCGGGACTTCTCCGTTCGCGGCCGTTGCGCGCGACCGATCAGTTCCCGCGGCGATCCACGTTCGAGGTGAACACGGGGGCGTTCGTCGGGTAGGCGGCCTGTGCGCTCGCCTCCGGAGTGACCGAGACCTGGAAGGTGCGATGCGGGGTCGAGCCGTCGAAGCGCCCCTCCAGGCTGCTGTCCACCGTCATCGCGCCGACGTTCTGGCTCGCGCCTTCCTCGGCGCGGAACCACACCACGTAGGTCGTCGCTCCGGACTGGACCTTCTCGGGGGAGGCGAGATGCATGACGCGGATCTGGACGTCGGTGTTGCCGTCGGCGCCGGCGGTCGCGCGGACCGTGCCCTCGCTCGCGGGCACCGACGTGCTCGACCGCATGGGCTTGGCAGAGCTGCACGCGGAGATCGCGGGCAGGGTGACGAGACTGGCGGCGAGGAGGAGGCCGTAGAATGAGCGGATTCGGATCGACATGAGACACCTCGGGAGTTGTTGGCGAAGGGACGCGCGACCGCCGGGCTGGCGTGTCGCGCGTATCGATCAGGTCGGGTCGCTCACTCGACGCACTCGGTCGGGCAGGACTGCCCCTCATCGAGTCGTACGAAGTCGACACGGCGGTTCATGATCCGCGTGTCCCAGGGCTCGAGCTGGCACCGCACACCATGGCCGATCGTGGGCAGGCGGGAGGCGGCGAGGCCTCGCCCGATCAGGTACTTCTGGACGGCCGTGGCACGCTGCGCGCTGAGCGTCTGGTTGTAGTCGACGGGGCCCTCGATCGAGGCGTGACCGACGATGCACACGCGGCACGAGGGCTGCGTCGAGATGGCGCTGGCCACGGCGTCGAGCACCGGGTCCATCTCGATGGCGTCCTGCTTGCCCTTCGGCATGCCCGCGCTGTCCTGCTCGAACTGCACGAGGACCACCAGCGGCTTGCCGGAGCACGGATCCACGGGGCATCCGAAGCTCTCGGCGGGGCCAGCGACGTCCGGGCAGCGGTCGTCGGCGTCGCACACGCCGTCGCCATCGCGATCAGCGCACGGCGCGGGCTTGACCGGCCTCGTGGTCGCGACCTGCTCAGGCTCCTTCGGCGGCTTCTCGGCCACGGGCTCGGGGCAGGTCACGGGGTCGGGGCAAGTCGCCTCCTCGACCTCGGCCTTGGCCTTGCGCGGGGTCCCGAACGTCGCGCTCACGCCCACGGTCAGGAGCTGCGCGTCGTTCGGATCGATGCCTTGTACGTTGTCGGGCTGGACGATGTGCACGTAGCGGACGACCGGGCCGAGCGAGAACCAGTCGTTGACCTGGAAGCCGTACCCGAGGCCGGCGTCGAAGCCGAACCGGTCCTCGGTGCCGGTGCGCACGTAGCCGAGGTTGCCGTCGACGAACAGCCCGCCGAGGGCGCGGTCCTCGCGGCCCATCATGCCGAACGGGCGAACCCGGACGCCGGCGAGCGCGAAGTGGGCCGCGCCCGACTCGGTGAACTCGCCCTTCGGCGGCGTCAGCAGCACGGCGTAGGACCACTGCAGGCTCACCACACGACCGAGCGCGATGCCGGGGCGGATGGCGCCGTAGAAGCCAGGCGTGAACCGCTCGGACTGGGGGTTGTCGAGCCAGAACGCAGCCGCCGGCTCGAGGTGCAGGACGAACTCCTGCGCTTCGGCGCGTGGCGCGGGGAGGGCGGCGGACAGGCAAAGCGCCAGGCCCGCCAGCAGGGTCGTCGGGGCCTTGAAGTGCCGGACGCCCGAGATCGAGGGGGTGGCTTTCATGGGTGTCTCCTTGGGGGTGCCCTGGCGGGCACCCCGGGGGGTGTTCGTGGCTACGGGCATTGGCCCGGCACGGAAACGATGTTGTTGTCGAGGACGAAGGCGCCATCCGTGGACGCTCCGGCGAACAACCTGCCGCACGAGGTCGCACCGGTCTCCATCGTGATGTCGGAGTAGGCGAGGATGTTGCCCTGGAACTCGGTGTAGGTCCCGAGCGTGGCGGCGCCGCCGGCCTGCCAGTAGACATTGGCGGCCTTGGCTCCGCCGACCAGGAGGATCCGCGTGTGCGGGTCGGCCTGGCCGGTCGCCGCGGTACCGATCGTGCCCGACGACTGGAAGACGAAGGTGGCGTTCGGGTCACCCTCGGCGTCCAGCGTGAGGTCGCCCGTGATCAGGATCGTCGTGATGGACTGGTAGACGCCTGCGTAGAACAGGTTGTCCCCTTCCACCATCGCGTTGCCAGCCGGGGCACCGAGCGTCGTACCGGCTGCGATGGGGGTGGCGCCTGGCATGGCGGCGGGGCTGAAGTCGATGTACGCCTGTCGCAGCGCGTCCTTGACCATGCCCGAGGTGAAGCCGGCGTCGGGATACAGGGGGCTGATGACCTCCCCGTTGACCGTGGGCGCGAATCCGTTGCAGCTGCCGATGGTTCCGGCGCTGCCGATGGTCACCGCGTTGCAGGTCGTGTTCGGGTCGAGCACCACGTCTCCGTTGATCGTGGTGGCGCCCGTGTTCGTGACACCGGCCGTCGACGCGATCCCGAACGGGTAGGCCAGGCCGAGGGGGCTCGCCTCGGTCGCGAACGTCCACGTGTAGTTCGACAAGAGGCCTTGGCCCGAGAGATCGGAGGCGTCGGTCGTGACGGTCGCCCGATAGTAGGTGAGGGGCGTCAGGTCGGCATCAGGGGTGAGCGTCGCGGTCTGGGTGAGCGCGTCGTAGTCGACCTGACCGGTGATCTCGTTGTTCTCGAGGTCCGTGAGCAGGAACGACAGTTCCGTGATCGTGTTGGCGTCCATGTCGACGTTGAAGGTGGCGTTCACCGTCGTGTCGAGGGGCACGTCGATCGCGAGATCCAGCGGATCCGTGATGATGACGATCGGGGGGTCGGAGGCGGTCGTGAACGTCCAGACGTAGTCCTCGAACATCCCGTTCAGCGCGAGATCGGTCGCGGCCGTCGTGATCGTGGCCGTGTACTCGGTGTCCTGGGCAAGCTCCAGATCGGGCACGAAGGTCGCGGTCAGCGTCTGCTCGTCGTAGGTGACGGTGCCCGCCACCGGGTCCAGCAGATCGTCGATGACCAGGAAGCTCTGGTCGGTGATCGACAGCAGGGCCATCGCTTCGCTGAACGTCGCGGTGATCCAGGTGTCGAGCGGCACGCCCTCGTCGAGGTCCGCGGGATCGGTCTCGATCACGTACGGGAGGTCCAGTTCCACGGTCGTGGTGAACGTCCAGGTGGTCTCATCGGCCAGCGCCTGGCCGTCGGCGCTCTCTACGCCGGTCGTGATCGTCGCCACGTACTCGGTGTTCGGGTCGAGCTCGACGAGCGGCGCGAACGTCGCGGTCGTGCCCGCGTAGGTCACGTCACCCTCGACCTCCACCAAGCCGTCCATCACGACGAACGTCGCGTCGGTCAGGGTGAGCGGGTCCATCAACATGTTGAAGCTGGCGGTGACCCAGGCGTCGAGCGGCACGTCGGTGTCGCCGTCCTCGGGCCAGGTGCTGATGACCAGCGGCAGGAGCCCAACCGACACGTCAGCCGTGGTGAACGTCCACGTGTAGTCGGCGGCCATCGCGTCGCCGTTCGTGCTCTCGACGCCGGTGGTGATCGTCACGTCGTACTCGGTGCCCGGATCGAGCGCCGTCGTCGGGGCGAACCACGCGATCGCCTCGGAGGAGGTGACCTCACCCTCCACCTCGGTCGTGCCGTCCATCACGATGAACGTCGCGTCGGTCAGGGTGAGCGGGTCCATCCACAGGCTGAACACGGCCGAGATGACGCTCGAGGTGGCGACGTCGGTCTCGTCGGTGTCGGGCGAGGTGAACAGCACGGTCGGCAGGAGCGGCGACGGGTTCACCGTGGTCCGGAACGTCCACTCATAGTCCGACGCCATCGCGACGCCGTCCGTGTTGGTGACGTCGCCGCTCACCGTGGCCACGTACTGGGTGTTGCCCTCGAGCGGCGCGCTCGGCGTGAACGTTGCCGTCACGCCGTCGTAGCTACGCGCGCCCGCCACCGTGGTGGTGTTCTCGGCGTCGCGTACGACGAAGGTGTTCGCGTTGAAGGCCAGCGGATCCATGAACTGGCTGAAGTTGGCGTGGATCGCGGCGTCGGTGGCGACGCCCCCGTCCCCGTCGTCGGGGACGGTCGAGGTCACTGTGGGGCGGACGGGATCCGCCGGCCACCCGACCACTTGGTGACCGCATCCGAAGAGCGGCGTCATCAGCATGAACAGAGGCAAGGCACGAAGTGCGCGCATGGGGGTCTCCAATGTCGGTGCGAGTTGCAGAGGGTTCATGGAGTGCATGCCCTCAAGGCTCGGTGACGACGTTGCCGTCGAGGGTGACGGCGGTCTGGGACAGCAGGCGTCCGTGGGCTGATGCGCCGGTACGCAGGTTGATATCGGTCTTTCCGAGGACGATGCCCTCGAGGTGCGACGCGGTGCCGAGCTCGACCGTGCCGGCGACCTGCCAGAACACGTTCTCGGCGCGCGCATCGCGTCGCAGGTCGACCTGGACGCCGGTGCTGACGGTGAAGTCGCCGTCGATCTGGAAGATCCACACGTCGGACTCGTTGCCGGTCAGCGTCACGTCCGAGCTGATGCCCACCGAGGTGCTGAAGCTGTACACGCCCGGGCGGAGCTGCTGTCCGCCGAGCTCGCCGTTGCCGTACTCGGCGTAGTAGGACTCGCGCCCGGCGGCGTCGTCGTACGCGTCTTCCATCGCGCCGACGGCGGCGGTGAGATTTTCGGGCGTCGGCGGCTCGTGGTCCGCCGCGTACACGCGCCCGGAGACGAGCGCGGACGTAGAGAACGTGTTGGTCGAGTCGGCGACCAGCGCGAAGTCGGTGATGCTGGTCGCGAACGCGGGGCTCACGCCGATGTCGCCGGTGATGCTCGCGCCGAGCGGAACCACCGAGATCCCGGCTTTGCTCAGGATCACGAGGTTTCCTGCGTCATCGAGCGGCACAGGTTCGACCTCGCCGGACGGCGTGCAGGCGAGGGTGACGGCGAACAGGAATGGGAAGGCGCGGTAAGCGTTCATGTGTGGGTCCCTGGGGTGGTGTTTCCAACGGTCACCGCGTGACATTGCAGCGGTCGTGCCACGCGCCACCCGGGCGCAGTCCGCCGGCTAGAGGCGCGGCGTTGCAGGGGGCTCACTGCCCGTCTCGTCTCGACCCGGGGCGGCCCCGGGGAGGGGTGGCAGCTCGCGTTGTTCAGGCATCTTCCATCAGAATGAGCTATCGGATACATCAGTCTGAGATGGAGCGTGGAGGTCGATGGAACCCCAGAGGCCGACGAACGCGATCTCGGTCGACGCCGTGGGCGGTGACAGCGCCTTCGACGGGCAGGACGCGCCGCTGGTCGATGCGGCGGTCGTGGGGCTGGTGCTCGACTACCTGCTCGACAGCTTCGGCCGCGACGTGGCCCAGGCGCTGCTGTGCCAGTCCGGGTACGTGCACGGGTGGCGGCTGGCCGAGCAGTACGCGGCGACGACGGGGACCACAGGGGTCGCGCTGGAGGTGGTCGCGCGCGTGCGCGCGTCCGAGGGGTTGCGCGAGCTGGCGTCGGGCGAAGGGGATCCGTTTGGCGACGGGATCGTGATCGACCTGACCTTCGAGTCCAAGCCGCACCAGCGGCGGGACGGCTTCGTCGAGTGGGCTGCGGCGGTGGTCTGTGGTCTGGCGAGCGGCTTTCTGTCCCGATGCACGGGCGAGGACATCCTCGTCGTCGCCGAGACCGGCGTCGTGAACGGTGAGCCATCCCGTCGTTTCGTCTGTCGTCCGCGCGCGGAGTGGGGCGCGTCGCAGGCGCGGGCGCTGAACTGTTACGATCTGGACCACCTGCACGCGGTGCTCGATGCCCGTCTGGGCAGGTCCGCCCTCTCCGGCGCACCGCCGGCGCAGCAGAAGCTGTCGCGCCCTTGCGCAGCCGAGGCCGAGGCGCGCGCCAACGACGAGCGGCAGGGCCTGATCGCGCGCAGCCCGAAGATGCGGCGGGTCGTCGAGCTCGCGCGGCGTGTCGCCGCGGTCGACGCCACCGTGCTGATCACCGGCGAGAGCGGCGTCGGCAAGGAGCGCATCGCCCGGATCATGCACGAGGAGTCAGAGCGGCGAGCTTGGCCGTTCGTCGCGGTGAACTGCGGTGCGATCACAGAGACCCTCCTCGAGAGCGAGCTCTTCGGGCACGCGCGAGGCTCGTTCACCGGCGCGACGCACGACCGCCCGGGCCTCTTCGAGGCCGCGAACAACGGGACGCTGCTCCTCGACGAGGTCGGCGAGGTGTCGCAGGGCATGCAGGTCAAGCTCCTGCGGGCGCTGCAGCAGCGCGAGATCCGCCGGGTCGGCGAGAACAAGAGCCGCCCGTTCGACGTGCGCGTCGTCGCCGCGACCAACCGCGACCTCGCCCA
>CAYQSE010000038.1:0-32684 GCA_964419905.1 uncultured Enterobacteriaceae bacterium | reverse complement strand
CGCCCGCCCCACATGATCTCGGGCCGCAGCCAAGATGTGTAGGATCGACAGGCGCGGTGTACCCCCCGGGGCGTTCCCTGACTCGCCGCGCTGTTCTATGCTCGGCACCCGACGTGGAGGTCCCGTGAAGGCGTGGTGGTTGGCGAGCCTGTTGTGGTGTGGCGCGGCGCAAGCCGCTGGAGAGAACGACCTCCTGGCCGTGGCGATCTCGGCCGACGGGGCCCACGCGTTCGCCAAGCGGGGGCACCGCTCCGACCAGATCCATGTGTGGTCGATCGCCGACGGTGCGCCGCAGCCGCTGCTCTCGTGCGAGGGGTTCAGGGAGCTGTACGCGGCGCCCGGCTACGCGGTGATCGCCGCTGGATCGAAGAAGACGTGCCTGTTCAAGACCCTGGACGCGCCCCCCGAGGAGGTGCGCGGGTACGCCCTCCCGTCGCGGGACGGCGCGACGCTCGTGGCGTTCGACGCGTCCTTCGACCAACCCGAGCGCCTGCTGCGCACGCTCTCGCTCCCCGCGCTCGCCGAGCAGAGCACGTGGACGCTCCCCGAGGACGTCAGCACCGTCGGTCTCGCCGCCGCGGTGTCCGCCGACGGCGCGCGCGTCGCCTTCGTGCATGGCTTCAAGAAGCCGGCCGCGGTGGTCCGGGACGCCCGCAGCGGCGAGGCGTTGGCCTCGGTGAAGCTGCATCCGAAGGCGAGGATGTTCGCGCTCGCGCTGTCGCCCGACGGAGCGCTCCTGGCGATCGGCAACAGCACGCCCGGCGAGGTGTCGATGGTCGACGTCGCGTCGGGCAAGACGCTGTGGAAGCTACCGAATGCCGTCACCTACGAGCTCTCGTTCAACGCCGACGGCAGCCAGCTGAGGCGCCTGAGCAACGGCTCGGGCGCGAGCCGGGTCGACAACCCCCGTCAGGCGCCGCGCGTGTTCACTGCCTACGCGTTCGACCGCCGGACCGAGAGCCGCGGCGACGGCGTGTACGTCGAGACCAAGCTCGACGGCTACTGGCGGTCGATGGGCTGGACGCTGGACGACTCCGCCGTCGCCCTCGGGCACACCCGCGGGGATGTCGCCGGCCCGCAGATCGTCACCTCCCCCGGCAGCGTCAGCCGATGGGGACCGCCCGCGATCTTCTTGCCCCCATCCGTGCCGGTCGACGCGCCGTAGGCAGCGCACCTCGCCGCGCGGGGCGGCCAGCGCCACCCCAGCAGAGGGGGTCAGGTTGTTCGAACTCACACGCAAGACCGTCGAAAACGGCCCTATATCGCACCCTCTCAAAGGGGTCAGGTTGTTCGACGCAACCCATTTATCGCATACGAAGTAATCACCGATGTCGCTCTTCGTGTGCGAAGCACTTGCTGACCCGAACGACCCGACCCTGCACGATCATCGAGAACGTCAGGTCGGGGCTCGGGTGCGCGCGAGCGGGTCGCGGCGGAGCGACAGCAAGCCCGCGGCGGGCGCGCTCACGCCGAGCACCGCGACGCTCCACGCCACGAGCACGCCCCACCCCCCGAGCGCGGGCATCGTCATCGCGGCCACCAGCGCGTAGACGCTGACCGACGACGAGCCGAGGACGATGGGGCCGATCGCGCCGACCGGGACCGCCTCCCCCTGCGAGAGCCACAGCGAGACCATCGCGGTGAGGAAGATGGCGGGGAACACGCTCGCCACACCGCCCGCGACCGGGCCGGCGACCTCGGCGAGCCACAGCGCGGCGCCGATGGCGGTCGCCGCGAACACGCCGCGCGCCGCGAGGGTGAGCGCGCCGACGCGACGGGTGCCCTTCGGAGCCGGTGGGAGGTCGCGACACAGCGCGAGCCCCAGCCCGAGCAACAGCCCCGACGCCGCCACCCCGATCAGCGGCGCCGAGACCCCACGCGCCAGGAGCGCGTCGGTCCCGAGCACGAGCGCGACCGCGCCAACGCACCACGCGCCCAGGGTCAGCGCAGTGAGCGTCGCCAGCCGCAGCGCGAGCGCCCCCGCGGGCAGGCGAGCGGGCAGCACGCGCCACAGCCACAGGAACCCGGCGTCCAGCGTCAGCCCGAGCGGCACCATCGACAGCGTGTCGCGCAGCTCGCTCGACGTCGAGGCTGCGGCGAAGCCCAGTGATGCCGGGACGATCGTGGTGGGCAGCGTGCCGATCACGCCGCCCAGGCGACCGCCGAAGCGCTCCACCGCGACCGTCGCACCGATCGCGACCAACCCCGCGAACGCGGCGAACGCAATCACACCCATCGCACGCGCTCGCGCCTCGCGGTCGAGGACACGCTCACCACGGCCGAAGGACGAGCTCGGTGCTGGTGCCGTCGATGCAGTACAGCGTGTCGAGCCCCTCGGGCAGCTCGCACACCAGGACGGTGCGGGCGGGAACGGCGGGGTCGGAACAATCCGCGTGGCTGGGTTCGTCCGCGATGCAGAAGAGGTCGAAGGCGTAGGCTGTCTCGTCGACCTCGTACTCGGACGCCTCGTAGTGCGGGGTCCCCTCGAAGGCGTCACCGCGGAGGAAGAAGCTGTAGAACTCGACACGGCCGTCGACCCACACCGTCAAGCTGCCCTGGTCTCCCCCCCAATACCCGACGATCGGATCGGGCTCCGGGGCGCAGGCGGCGAGCAACGCGAACAGAAGCATGTGGACCTCCACGACATCGGGGTGCCCGGATAGTTCAGCCCGTCTCACCACACCACCTCGAACGCGCCACCGCATCGGGTGAGGTCGTCACCCAAAGGGCAGCCGACTCGCGAGGAGCCCCACCGCGAGCAGCGCGCCGAACACCACCTGGAGACGGATCGTCGCCGCGTTCGCGTCGATCAACGCGCGGTCCTCGAAGTGCACATAGAGGATCCGCACGGCGCCCACCGCGATCGGCGCTGCGCCCAGCGCGAGCAGCGCAGTCCACGGGAGCACGCCGAGGGCCACCGCGACGACGACGCTCGCGAACGCACCCCCGAGCAGCGCGGTGAACCCGTGTCGGGCCGCAGAGCGCCCGAGCACGACCACCAGGTTCCGCTTGCCCGTCGCCCGGTCGCTCTCGTAGTCCGGGAACTCGTTGATCCACAGGATCGCCGCGATCAGCAGCCCCATCGGCACGCCAACCGCGAGCCCGCCCTGCACCGCCGCTGCCCCGAGGCCGCCCTCGAGCACGGTCCAGGTACCGATCGCCAGACCGGGCCCGAACGCGAGCCCGACCGAGAGCTCGCCGAGACCCTTGCGCGCGACCAGCCGCAGCGGCGGCGCGGTGTAGAACACCGCGATCGCGGCGCCGATCAGCCCCAGCCACAGCACGTCGGGGGTCACCGTGAGGGCCAGCGCGACGCCGCACGCGGTGGCAGCCGTGAGGAAGCCCAGCCCGAGCCGCAACAGGCCCGCGGGCGTGATCAGCCCGAGCTCGATCGCGCGGCTGCCGCCCGAGTAGGGCTGGAAGTAGTCGTTGTTCGCCGGATCGGCCCCACTGTGGTGATCGAAGTGGTCGTTGAGGACGTTCGCCGCGAGGTGGAGGGACACCGCGCCCAGCAGCGCGAGCCCGAAAGCCCATGGGTCGACAGCCTCGAAGCCCCGAGCCGCGATGAACGCGGCGAGCGCGCCGAGCACTGGCACCACGGTCGCCGACAAGAACGGCGCACGGGTGACGACGAGCGCCGCGAGCAGCCTTGTTCCGAGGCTGATTCTCGGCATCGCCTCGGCGACCGGAACGTCCGGCCGTGGAACCGTGACGCCACAGAATCCGATCGGCGCTCCCCCTCTCCCTCCCCGGAACGTCGGCGTGATGCGGATGTCCGCCGAGAACGGCGTGCCATCCTTGCGCAGGAACACCGTGCGTGTCTCGAAGCGCCCGTCGCGGCGGGCCGCGTCGAGCCAGGCGCCCACGTGCCCGAGCACGATCAGCCCGGGCGAGAACGCCGAGACCCGCATGCGCCCGATCGCCTCGTCGGCGGCATAGCCGAACACCGCCTCGGCGCCCCGGCTGAACGTCTGGATACGACCCTCGAGGTCGCAGGTGACCACGCTACGCGCCGTCTCGCCCATCCCACCCTCCTCGTTCAACCGCCACCATCGCCACCGCCAAGCACCCGGAACGCCCGCCGAACGTCGAACGTGGCCGTGCGCACGAAGAGCTCGAGCGCGTTCTCGACCAGACGCGCGAGCGTGAGCATCCGCTCGATGCGCGCGATGATCTCGGGCGAGACGTCGCCAGCGGCCTCGGCTTCGGCACGGGCCGACTCCAGATCCACGCGGATCCGCTGAACCATGCCCGCCTCGCGCTGGCGGATCACCCGGCCCACCATCTCTGTGAGGCCCGTCTCGGCGACGAATCGCCAGGTGCTCTCCCCCGGGGGGCGGACCCGTCGGACCACGCCCCACTGCTCGAGCTCGCGGGTGAGCATCGACACCGCGCCCTTCGACAGCCCGAGGCGCCCCTGGATCGTGGCAGCGTCGAGCGCGTCACCGCGCAGGTAGAGCAGCGCCCACACCCGGCCCTGGTTCTGTTTGAACCCCCAGAACTCGATCACCGTGCCGACGGCGTCCACAACCCGCGCCTCCCACGGCGCCAGCGCACCGGACGCGCTTGCATCGACCATGAAGCCCTTCATCTCCGCCCCTCTGTCGTGGCGAAGCGCCCGGCGGCCTCGAGCGCGAGGCCAGCGCCCGCGAGCCCGTCGCGCCTCAGCGCCCGGCCGAAGGCTACCAGCAGCGACGCGCCGCTGCGGTCGTCGAGGTCATGCAGCGCGCGCTCCATCCCGTCCACCTCGGCCGAGAGGGCCGCGCGGGCGTGCGCCATCGCGGCGCTCGCGGCGAGGCTGTCCGCGAGCGCGTCCCACCTGGCCTCGGACGTGCCCTCGTCCTCCCACGCCGCGACGATGTCGTGCCGGAGCGCTTTGTCGTGGTTCAACGCATGGATCACGACCCAGTTGGGGTTGCGCTCCCGCAGATCCCGGCCACGGTCCTTCCCCTGCCCTCCCTCCAGGTCTGCGAGGTCGTCCGCGAGCTGGAACGCGACCCCGAGGTGCTCGCCGGCCCGACCCAGCGCCTCCGCTTCGTCGCCCCCTGCGAGGAGCCCGGCCGCACGGCCCAGGAACGCGAACAGCGCGCCCGTCTTGCCGGCCGCGATAGCACGCCAGGCCGCCTCGTCGACGTCCACCGCGCCACGCAGCCGCACCTCGTCGGCGGCCGCGGTGCTCATCTCGGCGAGGCAGCGCGCGGCGGGCGCCACCGCGGCGGGCGCCCGCTCTGCGAGCCGCGAGATCGCGAGCGAGAGCAGCAGGTCGCCCGCGAGCACGGCCTGGTGATCGCCGTAGACGACGCGGGCCGTGGGGATCCCGCGCCGCGCATCGCCCCGATCGATGACGTCGTCGTGGAGCAGGCTGCCCGAATGGATCAGCTCCGCCGCCAACGCGACCTCCACCATCATCGGCACGGGCGCATCGGCCAGGGCGCCGAACACCTGCGCGAGGAGCGGTCGGGCTCGCTTCGCGCCCGGCGCGAGACAGAGATGCCGCGCCGGCGCGCCGAGCGTCCCCCGGATGGCGTGTTCCCCGAGGATCTCCTCGAGCGAGCGCTCCACCGCGCCGAGGAAGCCCTCACGCGCGACGGGCCGGACATCGGTTTCGATGAGTGCAGACATGCTGTCCACGTAGTTCAAGATGTCTTGAACTGCAAGAACCATCGCGATACCGCCACTGAGAGGCGAGCGGTCCGCTCCCCACACCCACAGGAGAACACCATGTCCGACCGGATCCGAGACGTCTTCGCCGCCATCGACCGCATGGATCCCGAGGGTTTTGCCGCCTTCTTCGAGGAGGACGGCACCTTCAAGTTCGGCAACGCAGCGCCCGCCGTCGGCCGCGGGTCCGTCCGTGACGCCGTGGGGGCGTTCTTCTCCACGATCAACGGCCTCTCCCACACCCTCGAGGACGTCTGGGAGCCCGAAGGCTGGGCCCTCGCGCGGGGCACCGTCACCTACACGCGCAAGGACGCCAGCACCCTCACCCTCCCCGTGCTCAGCGCCATGCGCCTCGCCCCCTCCGGCCAGATCCGTGACTACCTCGTCTACATGGACGTCAACCCCCTCTTCAACCCCTGATCCGAACGGCCACCCGCGGGGTCACGGGGGGGGGTCAGGTTGTTCGAACTCACACCGCAGCCCACCCAAAACGCACTCCCTACCTACACCATCCGAGGGGTCAGGTTGTTCGGTGCAACTCATACATCGCACACGAAGCATAGGGCAGGCCATCTCGTCGTACACGAAGCAAAGGTTGAGTCGAACAACCTGACCCCTCGCATACTTACCGAACACGCGAGCTTATTCCTCGCCGGCCAGGTGAGAACGAACAACCTGACCCCCTCGTCGTCGGGATAGTGTTGGGTGAGGGAGGGGTCTGCGATGGGTCGGATGATGGCGTGGGTGTACGACCGGGTGATGCAGCCCACGGAGGTGGCCTGTCTGCATGACTGGCGGGGCGGGCTGCTCGAGGATGTCGGGGGCGAGGTGCTCGAGATCGGCGCGGGGACGGGCGTGAACCTCGCGCACTACCCGCCAGCGCTGCGGCGCGTCGTGCTCACCGAGCCCGATCCGTACATGCGTCGCCTGCTCGCCGCGCGGGTCGTGGCGCTCGGGGTCGACCACGAGGTGCACGCGGCGTCGGCCGAGGACCTCCCGTTCGCGTCGACCTCGTTCGACTGGGTGATCTCGACGTTGGTGCTGTGCTCGGTACGCGACCCATCGCTCGCGCTCAGCGAGATCCGACGGGTGCTGCGCCCCGGTGGACGCCTGGTCTTCCTCGAGCACGTCGCCGCGCCGCCGGACTCCGACCGGCTCCGCTGGCAGCAGCGCATCGAGCCGGTGTGGCGCTGGGCCGCCAACAACTGCCACCTGACGCGCGACACCGAGGCCACGCTGCGCGACGCGGGGTTCGAGATCGAGACCATCGCGCGCGAGAGCCTGCGCAAGGCCCTGCCGGTGGTCCGCCCCTCGATCCGGGGCGTGGCGCGCCGGTCCGGCTGAGCGTCGGCGCTATTCGGCCGAGTATGCGCAGCGCCACGTCTCGGTGTCGCACACGACCTCGGGCGGCCGCGGACACGCCGGCGGCAAGCACTCGTCGTGCACCTCGATGCACCAATCGAGGTTCGCGTCCTCGTTCGCGTCGCACGTCGACTGCAGCATCGGCACCGCACAGCCCGGGCAGTCGCACTCCTCGACGCTGGTGGGCGCGTTGGTGTAGGTGCAGCCCGTGCAGTCCTCGTCCACGTTGCAGGCCTCGGGGTCGACCGCGCAGGTGCCGCCGTCGCAGATCGGCGGCGCGATGTTCAAGCAGCGCACGGTCGGACAGGGATCGTCGACGTCGTACCCAGGGCAGACCGCGTCCCACGCGAGGCGATTGGCCTCGCACTCCGCCGCCGTCCTCACCTCGGTCGGGCAGAACACGCAGTAGCAGTCCTCGACGGTGACAGGCGCGCTGCCGTACGAACAGTTCACGCAGTCGTCCCCGTCCACGCAGTCGGGCGGCGGCTCGACGCAGATCGGACAGCAGGCGCCCGAAGGCGTCTCCTGCTCGGCGAGCGGGCAGTCCAGCGTGTCGCAGGACGCGGTGTCGCACACCTCGTCGGTGTCCGTCGTGTCCGTCGTGTCCGTCGTGTCCGTCGTGTCCGTCGTCAGCGAGGTGTCCTCGGTCGACGTGTCGGCGGTGTCCGCCATGTCCGCGTCCTTTGGTCGGCACGCTGCGAGCGCCACGAACACCAACATCGCCGCCATCATTGCGCGCATCGCGTCCCCCCTGCCTGTGTGGGTGCCTCGTAGCTCCTTTGAGCCGGACGAGGCAACCCGCCATTCAGTCGGCCGGGTCCGAGAGCCGGGTCTGCACGTCGACCTCACCGTGCAGCGTACGGTGCACGGGGCACCGGTCCGCGATCTCCAGCAGACGCGCGCGCTGCGCCGCGTCGAGGTCGCCGACCAGCGTGATCTGCCGGACGATGCGGTCGACCTTGCCGGTCTTGGACTCGCAGGTGGCGCAGTCCGCCGCGTGGACCTTGAAGTGCTCGAGGCGCGCCGAGATCGACGTCACCGCGAGCCCCTTGCGCTCGGCGTACATCCGCAGCGTCATCACCGTGCACGCCCCGAGGCTCGCGAGCAGCAGGTCGTAGGGTGACGGACCGGTATCGTCGCCGCCGACCTCGCGCGGCTCATCGGCGGACAGCACGTGGCCGCCGCTCACCACGCGCAGCGCGTACTTCCCCGCGGCGGTCTCATGCACGACGGTGGCCCGATCGCCCGACTCCGCGACGCCCGACTCGGCCAGCGCGGGGACGTACCGACTCGCCCAGGCCGCGATCGTGCGCGCGGCGTACTGCGCGTCGCTGCGCTTCGGCAACAGGTGATCGCTGTCGTGCAGCGACACGAAGCTCTTCGGATGTCGCGCGGCGAGGAAGATCCGCGAGGCGTTCTCGACGTCCACGACCGTGTCGTGCGGCGCGTGCATCACCAGCAGCGCGCGCCGGAGATCGCGGATGCGGTCCGCCTGGTCCTGGCTGCGGATGTCCTCAAGGAACGCGCGCGTCACGCGAAACGCCCGCCCCGCGATGGTCACCTCGGCCTCGCCGGTCTCCTCGATCGCCGCGACATGTTCCGCGAAGTGGCGATCGACGTGTGCTGGGTCGAACGGCGCCCCGATCGTGACCACCGCCTGCGCGCTCGGGATCTCCGCCGCGGCCGCGAGCACCGCGGCGCCGCCCAGGCTGTGCCCGATCAGCAGCGACGGCGCCTCGAACGAACCTTCGAGGTAGCGGGCCGCGTGCACCAGATCGGCGATGTTCGAGGTGAAGTGTGTGTCGGACCACGCCCCCGCCGACTCACCGAGCCCGGTGAAGTCGAAGCGCAGCGTGGCGATGCCCGCTTCGGCGAGCCCGCGGCTGAGGTGCACCGCGACCGGGAGGTCCTTCGAGCAGGTGAAGCAATGCGCGAACACGGCGAACGCCCGTGGGCGCCCGGCCGGGCGGTCGAGCACGGCGGCGAGCTCGCCGCGGCTGCCCGGAAAAGAGACCGACTCGGAGATCATGCGGACTCCCTGGTTGAGGCGCTCAGCAGCAGGCGGCGCCCACCACGGGGGCGTGCTGGCCCGCTGCCATCGTCGGCCCACAGGGATAGGCGCCGAAGTGGGTCGCGCGGTCGCCGTGCACGTCGAAGAACGGGGCGAAGCGCGTGTCCGCGAGCATCGCCGCGGTGTTTCCGCACACGCGCTCGGGGCGCCCCCGCTCGAACGCGTGGTGATCGTCGAGCCAGAACAGCGCCTCGGCGCCCTCGATCCCGCCGCGGTAGGTCGCCGTCTGCCCGTAGTCCTCGCACTGATCGTCGAGCCCCGCGAGCTTGAACAGGCGGTAGGTGACCGAGGTGAACCGCGCCGCGCCGACCTTGGCTGCGATCGCCGCGTTGAAGATCGCGATCGGCGCCTCGCTCACGACGCGCGGATCGAGGAAGCCCACCCGGCGAGCGAGGCGCTCGAAGTCGGCGCGGTACATCGCGCCGCCCAAGCACTCCGCGTAGAGCAGCGGATCGGTCGCCACGTCGGGCGGAAGCCGGCGGTCGACGACCACGTCGCTGAGGTAGAGCTCTCCGCCCGGACGGAGCACGCGCAGCGCCTCGGCCAGCACCTGCGCCTTCACCGGGCTCAGGTTCACGACGCAGTTCGACACGATCACGTCCACGCTCTCGTCCTCGAAGCCGAGCGCCGCGAGATCCTCGATGTAGCCCAGGTGGAAGTGCGTGTTCGGCGTCGGATGGCCGAATCGCTCGGCGTGCCAGTCCGCGGTGCGGCGCGCCAGCGCGAGCTGATCGTCGGTCATGTCGACGCCGTGGACCTGACCGCTCGCCCCGACGAGCTGCGCGAGCACGAACACGTCGCGACCCGTTCCGCAGCCGAGATCGAGCACCGTCGCGCCGTCCAGCGCGTGCGGGATCGGGAAGCCGCAGCCGTAGAAGCGATCCGAGACGTCGGGGTGCACCGCCGCGAGGCGCGCGGCGAGCCAGGTAGGCGGCGCGCCGCTCGCACAGCACGCGTTCGTCTTCAGGTCGGCGCTCGAGGCGAGCTGCCGCCCGTAGTAATCACGGACGAACGCCTGGAGATCAGCGGGCTTCGCGATGTTGACGGGCGCTGTCATCGTGCGGCCTCCCCGACCGAGTCCGTAACCGGATCCCCCGCATCGGGACGCTGCACGCCACGGTCCGTCAGCAGGGCGTCCCGCAGACTAATGTCGGGCTCTGACGTGGAGGATCTCGTGACGACCCCCTGGCACGGCCCGCGCTCGCGCCTGCTCACCACCTGGCGGATCGCGCGCGATCCGTTCGGCTTCTACCCGCAGTGGCGCGCCGTCTATGGCGACACGTTCCGGCTGCGTGCGATGAACGGCGACGTCGTCGCCTCGTGTGACCCCGCGTTCGCGCAGGACTTCTTCCGCCTGAGCGACGACGAGCACGTTCCGTTCGGCGCCGAAGCCAGCGCTCCGCTCGTCGGGCGCGGCTCGCTCCTGCTGCTGAGCGGGGATCGGCACCGTCGCGAGCGCAAGCTGCTGATGCCACCGTTCCACGGCGAGCGGATGCGCGCCTACGCCGACACCATCCAGCGGGTGACCGCCGCGCGGTGCAAGACGTGGAGCGGCGAGCTTCGCATCGCCGACGAGATGAAGCAGATCTCGCTCGAGGTGATCATCCGGGCGATCTTCGGCGCGACCGACGCCACGCGCGTCGCGCAGTACCACGCCGCGGTGCGCGCCCAGCTCGATCGGCTGAACCCGATCTTCCTGTTCATCCCCGCGCTGCAGCGGTCGTTCTTCGGCCTCTCGCCGTGGAACCGGTTCCTCGAGGCCCGCGCGACGCTGCGCGGGATGCTGCGCGAGGACATCGCGGCGGCCCGGGGCGCGCGCGGAGGCGGCGAGGACATCCTGTCGCTGCTCGTCGCGTCCACCTACGAGGACGGCGCGCCGATGGCCGACGACGACATCGTCGACGAGCTCGTCACGCTGCTGTTCGCAGGCCACGAGACCACGCAGACCGCGCTGTCGTGGGCGATCTACTGGCTGCATCGCCACCCTGGTCAGCTATTGCGCCTGCGCGGCGACCTGGACGCCCTCGGTGGCGCGCCCGAGGCGATCGCGCGCGCGCCGTTCCTCGACGGCGTGGTCCACGAGACGCTCCGCCTGCACCCGATCCTGCCCGAGGTGATCCGCACGCTGACGGTGAACAAGAAGATCGGCGGGCACCGCTACCCGGCGGGCACCCACCTCGCGGTGGTCACCGCGCTGCTGCACCAGCGCGAGGACCTCTACCCGCAGCCCGAGGCGTTCCGCCCCGAGCGCTGGGAAGACGCCCGGCCCAACCCGGCGACGTTCACCCCGTTCGGCGGCGGCGTGCGGCGGTGCATCGGGGCCGCGCTCGCCACCTACGAGATCAAGCTCGTCCTCGACCACGTGATCCGGCACGTCGACCTCAGCGTGATCGGCGACGAGCAGCCGGCGCGCATCGGCGTGACCATGGGCCCGCGGCACGGCGTCCGCGTGCGCGTCCACGGCCCCCGCGCGGCGGCATGATAGGGGGCGGGATGCCTGAATCCTCCCCCCGCCTCGACGAGCGCATCCCCGAGAAGGGGTTCTCGAACCCCGACGACGCGCTCGATGCGTTCCTGACCTGGGTGACCGACCGCGGGCTCACGCTCTACCCGCACCAGGAAGAGGCGATCCTCGAGATCTTCTCGGGCCGCCACGTCGTGCTCGACACGCCCACCGGCTCGGGCAAGTCGCTCGTCGCCACCGCGATGCACTTCCGCACCTTCTGCAACCTGGGTCGCGCCTGGTACACCGCGCCGATCAAGGCCCTGGTCAGCGAGAAGTTCTTCGAGCTGTGCGCGCTGTTCGGCGCCGAGCACGTCGGCATGATGACCGGCGACGGCGCCGTGAACCGGGACGCGCCGATCTTGTGTTGCACCGCCGAGATCCTGTCGAACCTCGCGATGCGGGAAGGCGGCGACGCGAAGGTCACCTCGGTGGTGATGGACGAGTTCCACTACTACGCCGACCGCGACCGCGGGATGGCGTGGCAGATCCCGCTGCTCACGCTGCCCGACACCCAGTTCCTGCTGATGTCGGCGACGCTGGGCGACACCACGGCGATCCGCGACGACCTGCGCGAGCGGACCGGGCGCGAGGTGATCGAGGTGCGCGGCGTGCATCGGCCCGTGCCGCTCACGTACAGCTACAGCACGAACCCGGTCCACGAGGCGCTCGGCGACCTCGTCCGCGCGGGCAGGGCGCCGGTCTACGTCGTCCACTTCACGCAGAACGCCGCCACCGAGCAGGCGCAGGCGCTGATGAGCGTCGACTACTGCACGAAGGACGAGAAGAAGGCGATCGCCGAGGCGATGCGCGGCGTGCCGTTCCACAGCCCGTTCGGCCCGACGATCCGGCGCTACCTGCTACACGGCATCGGGCTGCACCACGCGGGGCTGCTCCCGCGCTACCGCCTGCTCGTCGAGCGCCTCGCGCAGCAGGGGCTGCTCAAGATCATCTGCGGCACCGACACGCTCGGCGTGGGCATCAACGTGCCGATCCGCACCGTGCTGTTCACGCAGCTGTGCAAGTTCGACGGCGAGAACGTCGACCTGCTCACCGTGCGCGACTTCAAGCAGATCGCCGGGCGCGCCGGGCGCGCCGGCTTCGACACCGAGGGCTTCGTGGTCGCGCAGGCGCCCGCGCACATCATCGAGAACCTGCGCGCCGAGGACCGCGCCGCGGCGAAGGGCAAGAAGAAGTTCGTCCGCAGCAAGCCGCCCGACCGCGGCTATCGGCACTGGGACGAGGAGATCTTCCGCCAGCTCGTCGAGCGGCCGCCCGAGGCGCTGCGCCCGTCGTTCTCGATCGATCACGGCACGCTGCTCTCGCTGATGCAGCACGCCGAGGCCACCCACGGCGACGCGCGGCGGGGGTTCGACAAGCTGCTGTGGCTGATCGAGGCGTGCCACGCGACCAAGGCGCAGCGCGCGGCGATGATGGCGCAGTCCACGGCGCTGCTCGAGCAGCTGAAGCAGGTCGGCGTGGCCCGAGAGGAGGACGGCAAGCTCTCCCTCGATCCGACGCTGCAGCACGACTTCACGCTGCACTACAGCCTGTCGCTGTTCCTGCTCGACGCGCTGGCCTCCCTCGACCCCGACGCCCCGGATCACGCGCTCGACGTCGTCACCTGGGTCGAGGCCATCCTCGAGCACCCGAAGGCGATCCTGTACCGCCAGGTGCACCGCGCGAAGGGTGAGCGCGTGCGCGAGCTCAAGGAGGCGGGCGTCGCGTACGACGAGCGCATGGACGCGCTCGAGGACGTGACCTGGCCCAAGCCCAAGGGCGACGAGATCTACGCGCGCTACAACGCCTACGCCGAGCGGCACCCGTGGGTCGGCGAGGCGCCGATCCGGCCGAAGTCGATCGTGCGCGAGATGATCGAGCGCTACCTGTCGTTCGCCGACTACGTCAAGGAGCTGGGCCTGGAGCGGATGGAGGGCGTGCTGCTCCGCTACGTCTCCGAGACGTACAAGGCGCTGGTGCAGAACGTGCCGCCCGAGCACCAGACCCCTGCCCTGCTCGAGGTCACCGCGACGCTGCGCGCGATGCTCGCGCACGTCGACAGCAGCCTGCTCACCGAGTGGGAGCAGATGTTGAAGGGGGCCGAGTCCGCCCCGTTGGATGCGGCTGCGAAGGTCGACATCTCCTCGGATCGACGGTCGTTCCAGGCGCGCATCCGCGCCGAGCTGCACGCGCTGGTGCGCGCGCTCTCGCGCGAGGCGTGGGAGGAGGCCGCCGCGTGCGTGCGCCGCGACGAGGACGGCCCGTGGGCACCCGACGATCTGCTCGAAGCGCTCACACCGTTCCTCGAGGAACATGGCGCCGTCGGCTTCGACCACCGCGCGCGGATGGCGTGGAACACCACGATCACGCAGACCGGGCCGCACCAGTGGGCCGTCCGCCAGCGCCTCTACCCGCCCGACGCGGGCCAGGTCGACACCTACCGCGTCGAGGGCCACGTCGAGGAGGACGACGACGGCGGCGGCTGGGTCGTCGAGGGCCGCATCGATCTGCGCGCCGACACCAACCCCGACGGCCCGCTGGTCGAGATCCTCAGCGTCGGCCCCTGACGCCGCCGCGCCCGCGCCGCGCTATGACGCCCGCCACGGAGGTGATCATGAGCGACCAGGAAGAGAAGGCCACCGAGGGCACCGAGACCCAGAAGACCGGCAAGCCCCCCAAGCTGCCCGCCAACAAGCTGTCCAAGGACTCCGACCACGCCGCCCGCCCGGGCTTCCGCAGCCCGCCCAACCAGGGCAGCAAGGCCATGAAGAACAAGAAGAAGAAGCGCTAGCCGCCCCGGGAGCGCACCCACGTCACATGTCTACGGGGCATGGCTGCAGGCGAGCTCACGAGCACCCATGAATGTGGGGCGGGCGTCTCGCCCGCCCGCCCCGATGGAGAGCCCGGAATGGCGATTTGTCCTGCATAATCTACAAAACAAACATCGCAGTTCCCACTGGCCGGGCGGGACGCCCGGCCCACGTTCATGGAGCCTCGTGAACCCGCCTTCAGCGGGTCTTCCTGGAGAAGTGAGCAATCAGGAGGCGTCCCGCCCGCCCAGCATGAGCTCGAGCCCCCGGTCGCGCGTAGCGGGATCGTGAGCCCAGGAGCGGTCAGGCGCCGTCGCGGAGGACGTTGTAGACGGCGCGACCGTCGGCGACGACGCGGCCATCGGGCTGGTGGATGCGCATGGAGCACACCGCGACGCGGTTGCCGGCGCGGACGATCTCGGCGTCGCACAACAGGTCGTCCTCCAGCGCCGGGCGGAGGTAGTCGACGCGCAGATCGACGGTGGAGACCCGCGCGAGCGCATCGAGGGTGCTGAACACCGCGAGCCCGCCCGCGGCGTCGGCCAGCGTCGAGATCACGCCGCCATGCAGCGCAGGCCGCATCGGATCGCCGATCCACTCGGGTCGAAACGGGATCCGGAGCGTGCACCGGCCGCTCTCCAGGTGCTCGACGCGCATCCCGAGGTGCGCGTTGAACGGGATGTTCTGCTCGAAGAACGCGATCAGCGCGGCGTAGGGCTCCATGGTGCCTCCCTCACGCCCCGCGGGTAGCCGCACCGGACACCGCGCGCCAGAGCGCCCGTCGTGGATCCCCACGCGTGGCGCACGCAGCGCCTGACGCATCAGCCAATCTCCGAATCCCGGCGATCGAGGTGGACACTCACTTCGCGTACACATTACGACGACAGACGGCGGAGCCTGCGCCTCCACCCCAGGATGTCGTGATGCGAGTATTCGGACGTGCAGGGGTCGCTCTGCTGTTCACGGCCCTCCTGTCGTGCGCGCCCTCATCCGACGCGCCACCTCGGACCGACCTCGACGACGCGACCCCACGCGTCTCGTCCTGGCTGTGGGAGCACGTCGCCGAGGGGCCCGACGACGCCCGCCTGGTCGCTACGGTGGACGGGGCCGGCGCCGCGATCGGCGACGACTTCGTGCGCTGGAACCGCACCTGGACCGAGGACGGCGTCTCCCGATCCGATACGTTGACGATGCGCCTGCCCGCGGGTGCGCGGGTCGTGGGCGCCGAGCCGTCCACCGGCACGGGGAACCGCTACGTCGGATCCGACCCGTCCGCCTGGCGCTCCGGGATCCCGCTGTTCGCGGCGGCGCGTTGGGACGGGATCGTCGCGGGCGTCGATCTCGAGATGCGCGCCGTCGACGCGCGGCTGAAGGCGACGTGGCGGGTCGCCCCGGGCGTCGATCCAAGCCGCATCGCGTTCTGGTTCGAGGAGGCGCTTCGCGTCGCCGTGGCACCCGACGGCGCGCTCGAGGTCCACACGCGCGGCGCGACCTGGCGCGACGACCCACCGATCGCGTGGCAACACGACGCCGCCGGGGCGCGGCGGCCCGTCGACGTCGCGTGGCGCGTCCGCGACGCGCAGATCGGGTTCGCGCTCGGAGGCTACGACGCGCGACGCCCGCTGTGGATCGACCCCGGCATCCAGATCCTGCTCGACGAGCTACAAGACGACCTGCTCGAGCCCGTCGCCGGCGCGATCGCCGCGCCGGACACCTCTGGCGACCTGCTGGTCGCGTTCTCCGCGCCGGACGGCCGCACGGACGGCCACCGCTCGAGCACCGATGTCCTCGTGCGACGCGTCGGGGACGACGGCTCGCTCCGGTGGGCCACCGTGATCGGCGGTACCCGCGACGACAGCCCGTACAAGGTGTGCGGTCAGCCGACGTCGTCGGGCTGCGCGCAGTTCGTGGACTCGCCGGTGGGCCTTGGCGGCGAGGATCGCGTCAGCGCGGTAGCGCCCCGCATCGGCCCCGCGTCAGGCGGCGCCCCCGTGCTCGCCATCGGCGGGACGACACGGGCGACGGACTTCCCCTCGACGACGGCCACCCCCTACCTCGGCAGTAACGGCGCCGCCGTGCCCTCGGCGCAAGGGTTCGTCGCCACGCTCGACAGCCAGACCGGCACGCTCACCTTCGCCACGACCGTGGGACACACCGGCGAGGAGGCGATCACGGCCGTCGCGCTCTCGCCCGGCGGCGAAGGGGTGTTCTACGGCGGATGGACCCGCTCGGGGCTGCGCCCGAACCTCGACGGCACGCTCGCGCTCACCACCACCCCGTCGCGCGCCGACGGTCTCGTCGGCTTCGTCGCGATCCCGTCGACCGCCGGACACGCCCCCTACGGCACCTGGGCCCTCGCGGTCGGCGGCGACGGCGACGACGTCGTGAACGCCATCGACGTCCGGGTCTCCCCGCCCGACGCCGCGCGCGCGGGCGCCCCGACCTACGAGCTCGCGATCTCGGGGTCGACCGCGTCCGCGGCGCTCGCCACCCTCCCCCCAGAGGTCGGCGCAGGCGACCCGGCCGAGCTCGCGACGACCCTCGGGTTCGTGCTCGACGCGCTCGTCCCGAACCTCGGCGTCGTCGGGGGCGGCCCCGCCGCGCCGTCCACGTGGGCGTGGCGCAACGCGTGGCGGCTGTTCTCGGTCGCCCCGGCCGAGGTCACCGCGGCGCGCTACCACGGCGATCGGCTGTGGGCCGTCGGCGCCGCGTCGGCCAACGGGTTCCAGTGGCAGCGCTGGGTGGGCGATCAGGCGACGGCGCTGCTGTGCGCGACGCCCTATTGCGACGCGAACGACGTGTCGTGCCAGACCGGCGTGGACGACCTGACGGGGCCGGTCGGCGCGTCCCATGGGGCCGTCGCGTCGGAGCTCGCGCTCACCGGCGGCTGCGAGGCGACCCAGTTCCTCACCGGGGACGGGTACGACCAGTTCAAGGATCTCGCGATCGATGGGCGCGGGCGCGTGCTCGCCGTCGGCACCACGACGACGCGGCGCGGGAGCCCGGGGCTCGGCCAGATCGCGCACGTCGGCGGCACCTCGGACGGCCTGGTCGCGCTGTTCGACCCCGCGCGCACCGTCACGACACCCGACGGCGGGCCCCTGGTGCGCGCACCGCTCGTGTTCGTGCAGCGGTTCGGCGCCGACGCGGATCCTCCCGGTATCGGCGGGCTGTTCGGGGATCGCCTTACGGCGGTCACCGCGACCCTCGGGCCCGATCCGGTGTTCCACTTCGTGGGCAGCACGACCGGCACGCTGATCCCGCCCGCAGCCCAGACCGACCCGGTGCTCCCACCGCCGATCACGCTGGTGCCGGGTGGCGCACGCCGGCAGGGCTTCGCGGCCCACTTCGATCCCGACGGGGTGATCCCGCACCTCGCGATCCGCGCGACGCCGACGAGCGTGGACGCGCTCCTCGATCCCCTCGATGTCGCGCTCACGTTCACCAACCACGGGCCTGCGTCCCTCCCGGCGTTCGACGGCGCGACCCGCGGCGCGACCGCGTCGCTGTCGTGGTCCCCAGCGGGGCATGTGAGCCTGCGGGGCACGCTGCCCGCGGGGTGTACGCTCACCTCAGCGGCGCTGGTGATCTGCGACGTGCCGGCGCTCGCGCCCGCAGCGAGCGCGTCGTGGACGATCCCGCTGCGGGCGGTCGTCGCAGGACAGGTGACCTTCGAGGCCACGCCGCACCTGCTGGACCCGGGCGAGATGCCGGGTCGCTTCGCGTTGCCGCCCACCAACTCACCACTCGTCGTCCCGATCGCGGCGCCGAAGCTCGCCGCGACGTTCCCCCCCGAGTGGGCGCCCGATCTCCCCCCACTCACACGCCAACCCGCCGCGCGCTGGACACCGCGCGCGTATTCGTTGCTCGCGCTCGACAACCTCGGCGAGGCCGACGCCCCGATCCTGCGCGTCGAGATCCGATGGGCGCCGGGCACCGGCGCCACGCTGGGCCTGCACGACCACCCCGGCGCGCCCGCGGGCTCGTTGGGGATCTGCGAGCCCGCTCCCGACGTCGACGGGCAGCAGGTGATCGCGTGCGTGCCGCCCACCTCGACGCTCGCCGCCGGGCAACGCCTGCCGCTGACGATGGGGCCCACGCAGCCGCTGCTGTTGCCGATGCGCGCGACCGAGACGGTGTCCGAGTTCCCCCAACCGGTGAAGGTGCACGTCTTCCTCGCCGGGCACACCGCCGCGAGCCCCAACGTGCTCGTGCTCGACGCGCAGCTCCCGCTCACCACCCCGGACGTCGGCTTCGATGGGTTCGAGGGGGGGCCGATCACGGTGCAGATTCCCGTGGAGCCCGGCGAAGACGTCACCCGTACGCTCCCGCTCCGTCGCGCGCTGGGCGCCGCCCGACCCCATCACCTGGGCGTCTCGGCCACCTGGCCCGAGGACGTCACCGTGACGCCGAACGGCGAGGGCCTTACCGAGAACGCGTTCTCCTGCGCGACCGGCGCCGATCGCAGCCTGGTCTGTGCGTACATCGGCGAGCTGGCACAAGGCGCGGCCACCACCCCGACGACGCGCTTCGACGTTCACGTGGGCCGGGATCTCCAGCCCGGACGCTACGCCATCCACTGGGAGCTCACGCACACGGCCGATGCCGCGACGTGGGAGGGCGGGTCGGGCTACGCCCTGCCCCCGCTGTCGAACCGTCGCGACGCGCGAAGCGTCGCGTGGCAGCTCGTCGTTTCTCCGCGCGATCTCTCGGTCACGCTCGCAACCCCTCTGCCCCCCGGGGACGCCGGCGCGGAGCAGGTGATCACGTATGCGATCGGCATGACCGGCGGAGACGAGGCCAAAGGCGTGATCGTGACGCACGCCCTTGCCGCGAGCGCCGGCCCCGCCATCGAGCCGATCGGGATGACGGTCGGCGGCGTGTCGTGTCCGTGGGTGCCAGCCGAAGCGCGCTTCGCCTGCACCAGCCTCGAACTGAAGGCGCCGTCCACGCCCGTCGAGGTGCGGTTCCGCCAGTCCGCGCGGGGTCGCGTGGTGCACCAGGCCCAGGTCGAGAGCACGGTCCACCCCGACGAAAACGCGTCGAACGACCGCAGGGTCGGCGAGAGCGTCACGCGCGGCACCGATCTGGTCATGCAGTTCGTCCCCGCCGCGCGCGAGGGTTTCGCGACGTGGCCCGCGAGCGGGGAGCTGTTCCTGGGCGACGTGGTCACCGCCGACGTCTCGGTCACCAAGGTGTCCGGGCCGGAGCCCGAGACCTGGCGCACCGTGATCCAGTCGGCGGTCGGCGGCATGGCCCGCGCCGACCACGCACTGTTCTCGCCCTACGAGGCCAACGAGTGCAGCGTGACCGCGCCGCCAGGAGGCTGGGTGTATCAGTGCACCAGCGCCCGACGGTTCGTGCCGCAGGGCGTCGTCGGTCAGCCGGCGTTCCAGGCGGACGCGCCGGGCCCGTACACCGTGATCGCCGGCGCCCCCGTCCCGGACGACGAGACTCCGACCGACAACCTCGTCCCGAGATCCGGCAGGATCCGTGGACCCGACCTCGGGATCCCGCCGCAGCCGAGCGGCGAGCCGCTGCTGGTGATGCGTCCCCATCCGTTCCAGGCCGAGGTGATCCAGCGCAACCGCGTCCAGCGGGGCGCGCCCACGCTGACGCTGCGCGCCGCGCCCGAGAGCGGCCTGCACGTGGTCGACCTCCCCTCGGCGACCGGCTGCATCTGGTCGAACGACGAATACAACTGCCCGATCACGCCCGGCGTCCCCGCCGAGGGCGGCACCGTGCCGCACGTTCGCGCCGGGACGCTCACGCCCGGGTTCGGGCGCAAGCCGCTGCTGATCACCCAGCGCATCCTGCAGACCGTCGCCGACGAGACGCCCACCGACGACCTCCGCGTGCTCCGATTCGAGACCGTCGGCCCACCGCTCCGCTTGGTCCCCGAGCAAGCCGAAACGCGGATCGCGGTCGCGTCGGGCGAGACGATCGTCCGCACCTGGCGGCTGCACGCCGACGGAGACGATGCGCTCGCGAAGATCGCCGCGTTCGAGGTCAAGGCCGACCGGCGCGCGGGGCCAGCCCCCCGCCTCGATCGCGTGACGCTCGACGCCATCGCCTGCGACGGCACGGGCGCCGCGCGCCGGTGCGGCGAGACCCAGCTCGCCTCCGGCGCGCACGCGCTCCTCCTCGTCGAGGCGACCGCCGCCGAGTCCGGCAGCTTCGAGATCCGCATCGACGTGCAGGACGCCAACAACTCGCCCGCCGGCTCGATCACGAGCGGCACGTTGCTGGTCGAGGTGAAGCCGCCGGCGCTCGAGGTCGGGTTCCAGGTCTCCCCGGATCCCCTCGTTCGCGCGCAGCAGGCCACCGCGACGCTCACGGTGACCAACGCGGGCCCCGGCACGGCGAAGGACGTGCGCGTCACCTGGCAGATCCCCGACGTCGCCGAGTACGCGACGCACGAGGCGTCCGACGGCTCGTGCACCGCGTCGGCCGCGCTGTTCGACTGCACGATCGCAGAGCTTCCCGCGGGGCCGACGCCATGGACCGCGACCTTGACGCTCGACGTGCTCCGCGAGGGCGACAAGTCGAGCCCCGTGCTCGCCGTCCACGGCGACCAGACCGCCTCGAAGGCGGCCCGGATGAACTCTCCGGGCGCCGACGTCAGGGTGCGCTTCGACGAGGCGCCGGGACAGGTCGGCGACGACGAGCCCACCGCGTTCGTCCTCGCCGTCGACAACCAGGGCGTCGCCGTACCCCGCGACGTCGCGGTGACGATCGCCCTGCCCCCGAACCTCCGCATCGTCTCGGTGAGCGCGCAGGAGGCCAACTGCCAGCGCTTCGACGCCGCAGGCCGCGTCGAGTGCGCCCTGACACCCGAACGGCCCCCCATCTCGCCCGAGCCGCCAGAGCTCATCCACTTCACGGTGGAGCCCCGCACCGCCGGCGAGGGCACGATCCGCGCTACGGTGATCGAGCGCGGGCGCGCAGACGGCCCGCCGCCGAAGCAGCACGAGGCCACACACGACGTGCGGACCGCCGGCGTCGACGCCGCGCTCGAGATCGCGTTCGCGCCGGCCCGCCTCGTCCCGGGGGCCGCAGGCACCGCGCAGATCGTCGTGCGCAACGAGGGCGGCCGCGCCATCTCCGAGGTCGAGGTCGACGTCGAGTCGTCGGCTCGCGGGCTCGAGATCGCCGCAGCCGACCTCGACGGCTGCATCGCCATCACAAGGCAGCTCCATCGGTGCACCGTCCGGGACCTCGCCAAGGGGGCCGCGACCACCGTGGGCTACGCGCTGCTCACGTCCACGTCGTTCCGCGGAGGCACGCTGTACGCGCGAGCCCGCGTCGTCGGGGACACCGACGAGGTGAGCACGAACGACACCGACGACGAGGCGATCCTCGCCGATCTCCCCGACAGCGACGGCGACGGCGTGTCCGACGTGGAGGAGTCCGGCGGCCCCGATACCGGAGACGTGAACGGTGATGGCATCCCCGACGCCGAGCAGGGCGACGTCGCCAACACGCCCACCGGCGGGGGCGAGTCCACCGGGGTGGGCACCACCCCGGGCAAGCTGCGCGAGACGTCGTCGCGCCCGGTGGGCCCGTCGACCGGTCCGCAGCAACGCCGGATGCGCGTCGCGACCGCGCAGACCCACGACGCGCCGGCTCCGGCGCTTCCCGACGGCCTCTACGCGCCGATCGGCGCACTCTCGTTCGTCATCGAGGAGATCGACCCGGGGACGACGTCCGAGGTCGACCTGTGGCTGCCCGTCGGCGCGCCCGCGGCGGGGGTGTGGGAGTACGGCGTGCGCCCCGACGACGCGGTGGCGCGCTGGCGCCCGCTGGTCGTCGACGTTCGATCGCCGCACCATGTGCGCGTCAGCGTGACCGACGGCGGCGTCGGCGATGGCGACGGCGTCGCCGATGGGCGGATCGAGGTCCTGCTCGCGCCGGTTCTCCACGCGTTCGTCGTGGACGCGTCCACCGATCTGCCGGACGCGCTCCTGGGCGACGGGCTGTGCCGCGCGGCAGACGGAACCTGCACGCTGCGCGCCGCGATCGACGAGACGAACGCAGGCGAGGTCGCGCGCGCCGTCGTGTTCGAACCGATCGACGATCCGTTCGCACCACAGCGTCGGATCGAGCTGACCGAGGGCGTGCCGCTGCCGCCGGTCACCACGCCGCTCGTGATCGACGCGCGGGATGTCCACCTCGGGGACCGCCCGGGCGTCCGTGTGCGCCTGAACGACGAGACCTCCGAGTGGATCCTGCGGATCGAGGCGCCCCAGTCCGCCGTGCACGCGCTGGAGCTCACGCACCGCTACCAACGCGCGTCGGGAGAGATCGCGACCAGCGTGTGGGCGCTCGCCGAGCGGGCGCTCATCACGAGGCTGCTCGCCGTGGACGGCTACGACAAGGTCCGCATCGAGGCGAATCGCGTCGTCGTCCGGGACTCCGACCTGCATGGCACCGACGGCTGGATGCTCGTCGACCCGTCGTGGAGCCCAAGCAGCGGCGCCGCGGTGCACGTGCTGAACGCCGCGGACGTCCGCTTGATCGGCAACCACATCGTCGGCTGGGGCATGGGGGGCGTGTTCGCGCGCGGGGCAGACCGCCTCGCGGTGATCGACAGCGCGTTCGAGGACGGCTACGGCATCGACCTCGTCGACGGCGCCGACGTCCGGATCGCCGGCAACACCTTCGGTCTCGACGAGAACGGGGAATGCACCCGCTACCAGTGGACCGCCGCGGACGGCAGCGACACGGACGGGATGTGCAACCAGCGCTCGCTCGGCGTGACGATCGAGGGCGTGGGCGCGGTCGCGATCGGCGGCGCCGCACCGGAGGACACCAACTGGTTCGCGTCCGGGGGCGTGTTCGTGTCGTCGTTCGACGGCCTCGTCGAGGTCGACGGCAACGCGTTCGGGATCGATCCGCGCGGGGGCTGCGACCCGCACCCGACGCTCGGGTACTGCCGCCTCGTCGCGGACTACGGGCTGATCGCGCAGGACGCCGAGGCCATCGACTGGGGGGTGACGGCGCCGAACGTCGTCGCCGGCGTCTCGCAGGCGCTCGCCGACCTTCGCGGCACCACCCGTCACGTCGAGATCGCGGATACGCGCGTCGGCGTCCCGGATCAAGGGATGGCCATTCCGCGCATCAAGGGCGTCGGGCAGCCGATCGTGGCCACCTACACCCTCGTGCGGGTGGGCTCGGGCGCTACGGACATCGTGATCCGCGACCTCGACGCGCGAGGGCTCGACCTCAACGGCGCCCGAGTCTCGGTCGACGACGTCCGATCCGGGTTCGCCGCCGCGGGACTGCTGCGAGCGACCACGCAGGGCTCGTCCCTGTTCGTCGGGCACGGCGCCGAGGCGATCGAGATCGAGCGCGCGGTCCTGTGTGATGCCACGCCGCCACGCATCACGGGCGCGTCCGATGTCGTCCTCAGAGACAGCTGGATCGGTGTCGATCCCAGCACCGGCACGACGTGTGAGGACGCCGCCTCGTACACCAGCCCCGAGCTGTGGTCGGGGCTGATCGTCGAAGGCAGCGCGGACGTGCTCCTCGAAGGCAACGTGCTGTGGGGGGCCGGCGAGGCGCTGCTCGTCCGCAAGGGGCCCCTGGCCGGGTATGAGGCCCGCGACATCACCGTGCGGGGCAACCACTTCGGCGTGCTCCCCGGCTCCGCGCCGGCGAACCCCGGAACCCTGCTCCCGACCGGCGTGCGCGGGCTCCGCGCGCTCGGCGTGCTCCGCCTCGGCGTCCACGACAACGTGTTCGCGGGCTACGCGCTCCGCGCGCTCGAGGTCGACTACCAGCCCTCACCGCTCGTGTACAGCCGCGACCTGAGCGCCACCGGCAACCGCTTCGGGGAGGACGCAGCGGGCGCGCCGCTGCCGCCAGCCGGCACCCTCGTCAGCGCGCAGGGCCCCACGTTCGACGCCGACGACGCCGTGTTCGTGCGGCTCGCACCCGGCGCGTTCGGCGACGGTTCGGCCGAAGGCGCGAACCGGATCACCGGACGCCGTGGCCGCGGCGTCGTGGTCGTCGGGTTCAACTGGCCCGATGGCGGCGGGCTGTCGATGCGGCGCAACCTGATGTGGGGCAACGGCGGCATCGGGATCGACCTGAACGACGACGGACCGGCCGGCCCCCCGGGCCCGACCGCGGCGAACCGCACCCAGAAGGCGCCCACGCTGACCGTCACCGGCGACGACGAGCTGCAGATCGACGTCGCCCTGTCCGGCACCACCCCGAACACGACGTACACGATGGATCTGTACGGCCTCCGGATCGCGCACGCTTCAGGCTACGGGCCGGCCGAGACCTGGCTCGGCGCCGTCGACCTGGCGATCGGGGCGTCCGGCGCGGGCGCCACCTCCCTCACCGTGCCCCGACCCGACGGCGTGATCGGCGTCAGCGGCACCGCGACCGCGCCTTGGGGCACGAGCGAGCTCTCGGCGGTCGCGTGGCCGGGCGGTGCGCCACCGACCGGCCCCGACCTCGGCGTCGTCCTCGACGAGGCGGACGGCGTGCGCGACTCGACCTGGCAGCGCTGGGTCACGGCGACGATCGCGCACGATGCCGGCGACCACACGGTCGCTTCGGACGTCACGGTCCACGTCGTGCTCCCGAGCGGGGCCACCGGCTCGGACGCGACCTTCCAGGTCGACGGAGACGACCGCTCGAGCGACTGCGCGTGGGTAGCCACCGCACCGCCGACGTGGACCTGCACGCTCGATCAGCTCGCGTCGACCGAGGTGGCGACGGTGTCCCTGCGGGTCGAGCACGTCGTCGCCGCCAACGGTCGGATCGCGGCGGCGGTGACGACCGCCACCCTGGATCCGAACCCGACGAACGACACCGCGACGCTGGACCTCCGGTTCGGCGATCAGGACCTCCGGGTCACGTTCACGACGCCGCCGCCGGCGTCCCTGCCGCTCGGCGTCGAGGCGTCGGTGACCGCGGCGATCACGAACGTCGGTGAGCAGCCCGCCGACACCGCGCTGCGCGTCACGCTCCCGCCCACCCTCACCCTCGCACCGGGCGGCGACTGCACGCCCGCGCCCGGCGGGGCGCGCTGTCCGCTCGGCCCGATCCCGGTCGGGACGTCGAGCGCCGCCACGTTCGCGGTCGTCGGCCGCGCGCCCGGCGAGGGCGCCGTGGCGATCACCTTCGACGGGCCGTTCACGCCCTCCTTCCCCGAGCTGGCCTCGGCGCAGGCTTCGGTCGAGGTGGTCGAGGCCGTCGCGGACGTCGCGCTGGCGCTGGACGCCGACGCGGCGTGGCGTCGCGGTGATCCGCTCGTGGTCGTCGCGACCGTGAGTGCTGGCGGCCCCGACGCGACGGGGCCGATCGACCTCGTGCTGCACGACCCGCCCCCGTGGACCGCGACCCACCTGGATCCGCGTTGCGCCGCCGGCGCCACCGCGGTGGTGTGCGCGCTGGGCTCGCTGGCGCCCGGCGCGCACGACGCCGTGTCGATCACGTGGCTCCCCGAGGGTCGTCCCGCCCGCGTGGCTGGGTGCGCGCGCGCGCTGACTACCGATCCGAGCCCGAGCAACGACTGCGCCGACCTGATCCGCGACGGCGAACCCGGCAACCTGTCGATCCTCGCCCACGCGCCGCGCGCGATCGAGATCGGGGAGGCGGCGACGCTGACTGTCACCGCGACCGCGACCGGGGACGACGCGCGAGGCGTCGTCGTCGAGGTCGACCCGGTCGGTGTCTCGGTGGATTCGACCTCCCTGCCCGGCGGCTGCGCCCCCCTCGGCGCCGGTGTCCGCTGCGCGCTCGGCGACGTCGCACCGGACGCCCCGCGCACCGTGCTGCTTCCCCTCGTCGGCACCGCAGTGGGTCCCGGCGGCGTCGAGGTCCGCGCGACCCAGCCCGCCGGCGACGACGACCCGTCCGACGACGTGGCCTGGGCACCGATCGACGTGCTCGAGCCGTCGCTGTGCGGCGAGCGGGACATCGTCGATCTCGCGCCGCTGCTCGGCCCGCCCGACGCGAGCGGCTTCGTGCCGGTCGGCGAGGGCTGGTCGCTCGCGGCCCCCGACGCGACGCTGACGCTCGCGCAGGGCCTCGCGCTCCCGAGCGGGGTCGAGGCCGTCGAGGTCCGCATCCGCCACCGCTATGCGTTCGACGAGCACGGCGGCGGCACGATCGACGCGGGCGACGCGCTGGTCCTCGCGGAGCCTGGCGTGGAGGGGCCGCTGTGGACGGGCGCGCTGGATCCCGCCACGGCGCAGCGCGCGCTCGTCGTGCCGCTGCGCCCGGGGCCGCTGGACGTCACCCTTGCCGCCCTGACCGACGAGGACGCGACCTGGGAGATCGACGCGATCGGGCTGTTCGGCTGCCTCGCCGCGGACCACGCGGATCTGTCGATCCAGCTCGTACCGCCCGTCGCGCCGCTGGCCGCGGGCGAGATCGCGGTCGTGCACGGTGTGGTGACGCACGCCGGCCCGGCTGCCGACACGCGCGCGCACGTCAGCTGGCGCGTCGGCGCAGGCCTCGCGCTGGACGCCGTATACACCGAGGATGGCGCGTGCGAGCTGACCTGCGACACCGATCCCTGCGGCGCGTGGTGCACCGGCCCGCCCCTCACCGAGGACGGGACCTGGGAGGTCGAGGCGTGGGTTCGGGCCGAACCCGGGTGGGACGGGTACGCCGACGTCGTCGCGGACGTCGCGGCGTTCGCCATCGATCCGTTCCTCGATGACAACACCGACGCCGTCACCCTGGCGATCGGCGCGGCGCCGCCAGCCCTGCGCTGGGTCGAGGTGCCCTCGCTGGTCGCCGGTGAGCGAGGCGCGCTCGTGCTCGCGATCGATGACCCGCTGCGGCGGGATCTGGTGGCGATCCGCTTCGTCGGCGAAGGCGGCGATCTCGTCGGCGTCGACGACGGCACCTGCGTGCCCGACGCCACCGGCTCGACCTGCGCGGTGCGCGCGCCGGCCGAGGCGCAGGGCGCGTGGGCGACCGTGGTGCGGTGGCACGCGCAGGGCGGCCCCGGCTGGCTCGACGCGACCGCGGGCGCAGGCTGGGCCCGCGCCGACCTTTCGACCCTCGCACGGGACGGCGCGTGGCTCCTCGGCCTCGACGGCGATCTCACCACGCCGATCGCGTACGCCGCGGAGCGGGCGCTCACAGCGACGTTCGCGCACGACGGCGCCACGCTCCGCGCTGGCGTTCGCGCGCGGATCGCGGTGTCGTCGAACGCGATGCTCACGACCTCCGATCCGAGGTGTCAGCGCACCGAGGACGCGCTGATGTGCCAGTTGGACGCGCTCGCGCCGTCCACGACGGCGCAGGTCCCGTTCGTCGTCTACGGCGCGCGGCCTGGCCTCGCGGTCCTCACGCTCACCGCGTGGACGGGCGCACCCGACGACATCGGACGTCACGACGAAACCCTGTCGATCGGCGCGGCGTGTGCCACGGACGACGATTGCGACGACCACTCGCCGTGCACACACGGCGCGTGCGTCGATGGCCTGTGCGACCAGGTCCCGGTGAACGCCGCCTGCGCCGACCCCGACGCTTGTGGCGCGTCGGGTGTCTGCGTGCTCGGCGCTTGCGTGGCGCTGGCCCCGTGCGACGACGGCCTCGCGTGCACCGACGACACCTGCGTCGACGGCGCGTGCGTGAACGCGCCGCGCGGTGCGGCGACGGTGTGCACACCCGACAGCACGTGCACGCTGCTGGGAAGCTGTGACGAGGACGCCCTGTGCACGCCCTTGCTCGCCGATCCGTGCGTCGATGGGGACCCCTGCACCGGGACCACCTGCGATCCAACCTCGGGCTGCCTGTTCGAGCCGCTGGATCTGCCGACCTGCCCCGATCCCTGCGAGCCCTACGACGACGCCATCGACTGCGATGGACACGTCGCGATCTGGCGCGACGCATGCGGCGTCGAGTCCGGCGTGCTCGCCGATTGCGTCGTCACCGATCCATGCGTGGTCGGGACGTGCGAGCCGGGCGTCGGCTGCGTGACCTCGCCCAGTCCCGATCCGGACTGCGGGTGCACCGGCGAGGTCGCAGCGACCGCGTGCGTGGAGGGCGAGGTGCACTACGTCGACCCGTGCGGGGTCTCGGTCGCGCTCGCGCTCGCGTGTGACGACGACGACCCGAACACCGCGGACGCATGCGTCGAGCCTCCAGCTGTGTGCGCGTGGACCGCGCCGACCGGTACGGGCACGACGTGTCCCGGCGCGTGGACGACGACGTGCGTAGACGACGAGAGCTGGTGGCTCGACCCGTGTGACCGACTGGCGGGCCCCGCGGCGCTGTGCACTTCGAGCGAGCCGTGCGCGGCCGCGACCTGCGACGCGGGGCGCGGCGAGTGTGTCGCCGAGATCCGGTCCGCGTGCCTCGCGGCGCTGTGCGAACCCGGGGCGCCCGTGTTCACCTGTGACGGCAACGCGCTGGTCGCCGAGGACGCCTGCGCGATCGAGGTCGGCCGGATGTCTTGCGATACCGTGTTCGGCGAGGGTGCGTGGTGCGACGCGACCCTGGGCGCCTGCGTGCTCACCCCCGATCCGACCGCGCTACCCGACGACGTGGTCGTCGGAGGCAACCCGTCGCGCCCTCCGGACGAGGAGACACCAGGGCGATGCGGGTGCGGGACCAACGGCACGGGCGGAGCGCCCGTCCTGCTGCTGCTCGCGCTGCTCGCGCGACGTCGTCGCGTGCGCGGGGCCAGAGCGGCCCGACGCGTTGGGGTCGACGAGGAGAGGCCCTACCCCTGATGGGATCACACCGCGCGAAGCGCGACGCTACCCCCTTGCGGCCTCGATCGTCGAACCCCGACGCGTCGGGGCCACCTCGCGCCAGGCACCACCCGACCCGAGGTGCCCCCTCATGGCCCGAGCGCCCGGCGGGCGGGGCGCGATGACAACGATTGTTACCTGGGTAACGAGCGCTGTTGCGCACCGGTCTAGGATGGATGCAGCCTCACAGGGATCGGATGCCGAACGAAGCACCAGACGACCTGATCGACACGCTATGGCCGGGGGTGGACCTGTCTTCGACCGAGCGCGCGCTGCTCGTGTGTCTGCTCGCCGCCGAAGGACGCCCCGTGCCGCGCGACACGCTGCTGCGCGAGGTGTGGGGGTACGCGCCGGGCGCCCGGACGCGAACGGTCGAGGTCACCGTCCGGCGTCTGCGCACGAAGATCGAAGACGATCCATCGACGCCGCGCACGCTGCGCAACCTGCGCGGGCTCGGCTACCAGCTCGTCCCCCCCGGACGGGCCATGGAGGCACAGCCGCCGAGCCGCGAGGCGCTCGAGCGGCGGCTGGCCGAGTGGCTCGGCGAGGGGCAGCGCTGGGTCACGGTGCTCGACGCACCCGATGGGCGCGGGACGAACCTCGGGCCGTCACTCGACGCGCTCGTCGGCCGCGACGCCGAGCGTGACGCGCTGGACACCCTGCTGGTCGAAGGGAAGCGCCTGATCACGATCCACGGCCCCGCGGGCGTCGGCAAGACCCGGCTCGCCCGCGAGGTCGCGGCGGGCCGGGTCGGCTCGCTCCCAGGCGGCGTCTGGTTCTGCGACCTGTCGAACGCGCGCACGGCGTCCGACGCGATCGCCGTCGTGGCGACCGAGCTCGGCATCCTGCGCGTCCCCGGGACCGGCGCCGCGATCGCCGCGTCGGTCGCGGCGCTCCTGCGCGCCCGCGGCGCCACGCTGCTCGTGCTCGACAACTTCGAGCAGCTGGGCACCGACGCCCGGGACGCGGTGCGCGACGTCCTGGAGGCCGTGCCCAGCCTGTCGTTGTTGGTGACCTCGCGCGACCGGCTCGGACTCGCCGGCGAGCACGTCCACGCGCTCGCGCCGCTCGCACCCGACGACGCGAAGGCGCTGCTGCGCGCCCGCATCGAGGCGATCCGCATCGACCGCGGCGCCCCGCTCGACGACACGCTCCTCGCCCAGATCGCGGCGCTGCTCGACGGCCTGCCGCTCGCGATCGAGATGGCCGCGGCGCGCGCGCGCCTGCTCCCGCTCGCCGAGCTTCGCGCGCGCCTGGGCGCGAGCCTGGGCGTGCTCCGCCTCGATCGCCCGGGCGCGCCGGCGCGCCAGCGGACGCTGCACGACGCCATCGACTGGTCGTGGAAGCTGCTCTCGGACGACGAGCGCCGCGCGCTGGTCCAGCTGGCCGCGTTCCGCGGTGGGTGCACGCTCGAGGTCGCGGAGCGGTTCTTGCGCGTCGACGACGACCCGCTGGCGGTGCTCGGCGCGCTGCTCGACCGCTCGATGCTGCGCGCCTGGGACCAGCGCGGGACCCGCCGCGTCGGGATGCTCGCCGCCATCCGCGCGCACGCCCTGTCGCGGGACCACGCCGATCTGCTCGCCGCGCGCGAGCGTCACGCGGCGTGGGCGGTGTCGTTGGCCAGGTCGTGCGACACAGTGATCGAGACCGATCCCGATGCGCGGCGCCGCCTGCTCGCCGCGCTCGACGACCTGCTCGAGGCACAGTCCTGGCTCGCGGGCAACGGCCACCCCGCGGCGCTCGCGATCCTGGTCGCGCTCACCCACCTGCACCACACCCACGGCGTTCCCGAGGACCTCGCCCCACGCGCCCTGGCGACGCGAGAGAGGCTCCGCTCGGACAGCGACGACGTCGCCACCCTGCATCTCGTCCTCGCGACCGCGTGGCTGATCGGAGACGAGAGCGAGCGCGCGCGCGCCGAGGCCGACGCGGGACTCCAGCGCGCGCGCCCCGCACACCCGCGCCGCTCGGCGCTGCTCCGGATCGCGTCGGTGATCGCGCGCGACCGCGAGCGCTACGACGACGCGATCGACCACGTCCGCGCGGCGATCGCCAGCGCCGAGGCGCACGGAGCCCCGCCCGACGTCGTGCACTCCCACAACGGGCTCGGTGCCCTGTTGCACCAGACCGGCGATCTGGACGCCGCGATCGCCGCCTATCGACACGCGATCGCGGTCGCGGAGTCGGCTGGCGTGCACCGGCTGGGGGCGATCGCGCTGGCCAACCTCGGCGGCTGCCTCGCACAGCGCGGCGACCTCGACGCAGGGCGCGCCGCGCTGGACCGCGCCGAGGCGCGTGCGGCCGGTTGGGACGACCTGGAGATCCGCCACGGGCTGGAGCACCAGCGCGCGTTGTTGAGCGCGCGCGCCGGTGACTACGCAGCGGCAGACGCGCGGTTCACGTCGATGTTGGCGTACTCGAGGCGCCTCGGCGGGCGGGAGCCTCGCGGGCTGGTCGACGTCAACGCGGGCATCGTCGCGCTGCTCGTCGGCGATCTACCGCGCGCGCGTCGCCTGCTCACCCGCGCCGTCTCACGCCTGCCGTGGTCGCAGCGGCCCGGCCGGATCGCGATCACGGCGCGGGTCCACCTGCTCGTCGCCGCGGCGCTCGACGGCGACGCCGACGCCGCCGACGCGCTCGCGGCAGCGCTCGCCGCCGCGGATGTGGAGGACCTGCCCAAGGTACAGCGTGCAGAGCGCGCGCTCGCGCTCGCCTGGCACGCTGCGCGTGGAGGCTCAACGGACGACCGCGCCGCACTCGAGGCGCAGCTCGCCGAGCATCCTGGGCTCGCGCCGCTGACCACCCTGCTGCAGCGGACCCTTGCCGCGGCCACGTCGGCTTGAGCAACGCTCCACGCGATCATTCGCGCACGAAGCATAGGTTGCACCGAACAACCTGACCCCTGGAGAAACGTCCTTCGATCGCCAGACACTCGGCGCAAGCCGCGTGATTCCGAACAACCTGACCCCTAGGCGTCCTAGGTGTCAGGGGTTGCCGGCGTATTCGCGGAGCTTTCGGTAGAGGGTCGCGGTGCCGATCTGGAGTTGTTGGGCGGTGCGGGTGCGGTTGCCGTCGTTGCGCTCGAGGGCGGCGAGGATGTAGCCCCGCTCGACGTCGTGGAGGGGCAGGACGTCGCTGTCCTCCTCGCCGATCGGCGCGAGCACGTCGCGCACTTCGTCTGGGAGATCGGCGAGCGCGGCGGTGGGCCCCAGCGCGAGCGCCACCACACGCTCCATCGCGTTCTCGAGCTCGCGCACGTTGCCGGGCCAACGGTACCGGACGAGGTGCTCGGCCACCCCCGGCGAGAACCCGGTCACCGAGCGCTTCATCCGCCGCGCCGCATCGGCCAGCAGCAGGTGCGCGAGCGGGAGGACGTCTTCCGGGCGCTCTCGAAGCGGGGGCACGTGGAGCTCGACGACCTTCAGCCGGTAGTAGAGGTCCTGGCGAAACGCGTCGTCCTTGATCGCCTGGCCCAGATCGCGGTTGGTCGCCGCGATGACCCGCACGTCGACGGCGCGGTTCCGGTTCTCTCCGACGCGGCGGAC
>CAYQSE010000037.1:0-33035 GCA_964419905.1 uncultured Enterobacteriaceae bacterium | reverse complement strand
CTCGGCGCGCGTGTCGATCCGGGGGGCAGGTGTGCTCGCGCTCGCGCTCGTGCCCTCGAACTCGAAGTCGTCGTCGTCGTCCAGCGTGAACTTGGCCGCGGTGGGCGTCGCGGCAGCGACGGCCTCGGCCGTCTTGCCGGTGAGCAATGACTTGACCACACCGGTCATGCCGTCGGCCAGCGCCATCGGGCTCGCAGCCAGGCTGAACTGCTCGCGCCGGACGATCGTGCGCCCGTCGAACAGCACCATGTCGAGCGTGTAGGTGGTCGAGGTCGTGACCAGCGTGCCGGTGATCAGGCGCTCGCCGCCGCCCGCGCGGAGCAGGCTGCCGAGGCACGAGGTGGAGCCGAGGCAGGACGCGCCGCTGGGCTTGGTGCCGATCTCGGAGACGCTGGTGACCGTCGGCTGGAAGTCGAGTTCGGCCGAGAGCAACGAGGTGACGTTCGCGCTCGCCTCGGCGTCGCGGGAGTCGAGCGGGGCCAAGACGTACTTGTCGGCGTGCGCGAGGCCCGGGAGGGCGAGCAGGAGCGTCGCGGCGATAAGCTGGGTTCGACCAGGGAAGTGCATGCATCCGCTCCAGGAAGGCACAGGTCCGAAGGACGGCGAAGTATGCCACGTAGGCCACAACGCGGCAATCGCGGCGTCGAACCGTGCGCGCGCTGGCACCCGCATCCCATCGGAAATAGGAGGGGGACAGCGCGCGGTCGCCTGATGTGAATTCCCCGTGGAGCGCCGAACGTGACGATGGACGGCAGCGGCGGGGCACGGCAGGCAGCCGCGGCGCGGGCGGCGCTGGGCGCCGCGACGTTCGCGCTGTGGGAGGTCGCGCGGATCACGCTCGGCGCGCGCCTCGCGCTCGGACCGGTCGCGGTGATGACGCTCGCCGTGCTGGCCCTCGTCACCTGTCTCGCTGCCGGGCTGATCGCGGGCGCTGTGCTCGCGGCGCTGCCCGGCGCTCGGCGGGTCGATCGGGTCGGCGCCGGCGTGGTCGGGGCGTTCGCCGGGGCGGGCGTGTCGCTGGGCGCCACGCTCGCGTGGCGCGCGGGTCCCTACCTCCCCGTCTGGCACGGCGGTGGCGCATGGTGGGGCGGCCTCACCGTCGCCGTCGCGCTCCCCGTCCTGGTGGCGATGGGGCTGGCGCAGCTCTCCGCGACGGGCCAGCGCCGGGCGGCGCTGGCGCTGGCCGTCGTGGGCTCGCTCTCGCTGTGGTGGGTGCGCGTCCCGGCTCCAGCGCCCGCCTCGGGGCCGCGCGTGCTCCTCATCACCCTCGACGGCTCGCGCACCGACGTGTTCTCCGATGCGCGCGTGGACACCGCGGCGGTCGACCGGCTCGGTCGAGAGGGCGTGCGCTTCGTGCGCACCTATGCGCAGGTGCCCTACACGGGCCCGTCGTACGTCGGTCTGCACACCGGGTCCGGCCCGTGGGAGCACGGGGTGTGGCTCGACGGCGTGCGGCCGGCGCCCGAGGTGCCGACGCTCGCCGAGGTGCTTCGGGACGCCGGCTGGGACACGGGTGCGTTCATCGGCAGCGCACGGTTCGCGCGCGGCGCGGGGCTCGAGCGCGGGTTCCGCGTCTACGACGACGACTTCGCGTTCGTCGTCGGCGCGCGCCACCTCCCCGCCGGAAAGGTGTTCGGTCTGCTTCGCCGCGGCGACGGCGCGTGGCCCACCGAGCGGCGGGCCGACGAGGTCGTCGACCGCGCGGTGCGGTGGATGGCGCGCCGGACGGGCCCGTACTTCGCGTGGGTACAGCTCGGGGAGGGGAGGCCGCCGTTCGCGCCGCCGCATCCGTTCGACGTGCGCTACGCGCGGGAGGGCGGGCCGCCCGCCGGCGCGCCGCCGCAGGGCGCGCTGCCGGTGCGCTTCGCCGGTCGTGCACCGCCCGGCGCGAGCGCACGCTGGCTTCGGTCCCAGTACGAGGGCGCGGTGGCATCGGCCGACCACCAGATCGCGCGCCTGCTCGAGCGCCTGGACACGTGGGGGCTCGCACAGGACACGATCGTCGTGTTCACCTCGCCGCACGGGCTGACGCTCGGGGAGGAGGGACGTTGGTGGACCCACGCCGAGCTCTCGGACGCCGAGCTTCACGTGCCGCTGGTGGCGCGGTGGCCCGAGGGGTTGCCGGCGGGGCGCATCGTCCGCGAGCCCGTCGAGATCAGTGACGTCGCGCCCACCATCCTCACCTGGGTAGGGGTCGATCCGCCTGCGTCCTGGGGCGGCGTGTCGGCGGTGGGCGCGCATGCCGAGGACGCCGCGGGCCGCTCTGTCGCGCGGTCTCTCGCGTTTCGCACCGGCTCGACCGGCGAGCGGTGGCGGGCGAGCGTGGTGCGGAACCGCAGCCACGCCTGGCTGCACCTGGAAGATCCGGGGCACGAGGACGCGTTCAGTGGCGGCGGGGCGGAGCTGGACCCGACCGCGCGCGCGCTGCTCGGCGACCTGATGTCGTCGCGGGCGCGGGACCTGCTGGGCGGTTGGGGCCCCGCAGACGTGCGCCGCCCAGAGGTGCCGCGCGCCACCGCGGGGTGGCTCGAGGCTCAAGGCGCGCACCTCGCGCCGTGACGCCGGCGCTTAGCGCACGAAGAACAGACCGCGATCCGTGGCGGCCCACACGCCGCCCGGCACCGCGATCAGCCGGACGATCGACACGCCCGGCAGCCAGGTCTCGAGGTCGACCGTTCGCGGCGCGGACGGGTCGGGGCCCCAGATGCGCCCGTCGGCGCCTGCTGCCCACACGTCGCGGTCGAACGTCGCTACTGCGACGAGCGGGCCTGCCGCCCACTCGTTCGACACCGCCCGCGGCTGCCCCGCGCCGTCGATGCGGTACAGGCCGCCGTCGGACGCGACCCACGCCGCTTGGGGGGTGGTGCGCACCGCGCGCGGGCCTGGAATCATCTGCCAGGCGCGTCGGGCGCCTCCGAGCCGCGTGACGCCGTCCGCGTCGACCAGCCAGGTGCCGCCGTCCCATCCCGTGTGCACGTCCTGGGCGTCACGGAGCGAGGCGATGCGGGCGAGCTGGGTGGCGCCGGGGATCCACGCGTACGCCCCATTACGGGTGAGCAGCGTGACCCCGGCGGGCGTCGGTGCGATCGCGACGCCCGGCTCGGGCAGCCGCACGCGCCGCAGCGCCCCGCGGGCGTCGAGGTGCAGCGCAGAGGCCCCGTCGAGGACCCACCACCCGGTCGACGCGCGCAGGACCGCCGTGGGCGCGCCCGCGACCGCGGCCTCGAGCGCCGACCAGCCGCGTGGGGGGCGACCTCCGAGCCAGCTCAGACCGTCGGCGGTCGTGACCGCCACGCCGCGCCGATCGACCGCGACGTCGCGCGCTGGGACGCCTGCGGGCAGGGGCGCCAGCGGGAGCATGGTCGCGACGCCGCCCGGGTGGAGCAAGGCCACGCCGCGGTCGGTCCCCACCCAGACCTTCTCGCGGGGGCCTGGCGCGACGGTGTTCGCGACCGGTGACGCGAGCCCGTCGGCCAGCCCGTGGTGGATCCAGTCGGCGCCCTCGCGATGCCAGAGCCCGTCGCGCCCGGCGGCGGCGAACAGGCGCGCGCCCTGCGCCGCGAGCGCGTATACGGCGCCGCCCGGGGGGCGCCACGACGCGACCGCCACGCCGTCGTCGAGCCACAGCAGGCCCTCGCGGTTCGTCGCGAGCCACACGCCCTTGGCCGTCGGCAGCGCGTCGAACACCCGCAGCGCGGGATCGACGCCCTCGATCGGCTCCCCGTCCGGGAGCCCGCGCAGCCCCTCGTAGCCGACCCACACGCGCTGATCGGGCCCGTGGATCAGGCTGAAGCACGAGGAAGGGGAGAGCACCACGCGGACGTCCTCGCCCGCCACGCGCGCGAGTCCGCGGTAGGTGCCCGCCCACACGACCTCACCTGCGACGTGGACCGCCTGCGTGTAGTCGTCAGGGAGCCCGCCCGCGCGGTTCCACACGCGTACCGCCTGACCGGGCCGAACCCGCGCGAGCCCACCCGCGGTCGCGGCCCACAGCGCATCGGACTCTCCATCCAGGTCGACGACGCGCTCGGACGGGAGACCGTCCCGTCGGGTCCACGTCGTCCACGCGCGGCCGTCCCATCGCGCGAGCCCACCGTCGAGCGTCGCCACCCACAGCGTGTCGCCGCGCTGCGCGAGGTCGACGACTCGGGCCCCGGTGAGCCCGGGCCCGGACCAGCGCGCGATCTCCGCGGGCGAGACGACGGGCTCGGGGACGCGCCTGATATCGGGTGCGCCATCGCGGAGCGGGGGCCCGGCGAACGCCAGACCGACGAGCAGACCCGCGCTCAGCAAGGCGCGATCAGCCGGGGGCTACTGACCCGAAGCCGCGGCGGTGGCAGCGGCCTCCTCGATCGAGCGGACGCGTGCGGCCAGGGCCGCCAAGTCCTTGGACAGCGCGTCGACCTCGGAGGCGGGCGCCATCGCGGGGCCGTTGGACGTGACCGCGGCAGACTGCAGGTCGAGCAGCGCAGAGACGGCCACCGTGGTGCGGCTGATGCTGTAGATCGAGAGCGCGAGCGCGATGAGCGCGACAATGAACGCGCCGGCGAGGAAGGTCTGGCTGGTACCGGTGGACTGGAAGATCTTGTCGTCGGACATCGGGGGCGTCTCCTAGCGTGAGGTGCCGGGATGCTAGGATGCGCATGTTCGCCGTGTCAACCCGACGATCTGGCGATCCCTGGCCCGAGGAGAGCCCTCACATGCACGCGCTGGTCCGTCCCCCGTCCGACGCCATCGCACGGGCCATCGTCCGTGAGCCGGTCAGAACGCCCGATCCGACCCAGGCACGGGTGGAGCACCGTGCGTACACCGACGCGCTCCGGAAGCTCGGCGTGCACGTCGTGGCGCTCCCCGAGGCGCCCGATCTACCCGACGCGTGTTTTGTCGAGGATCAGGCGGTTGTGCGCGGCGAGGTCGCGGTGATCGCGCGGAGCGGGCACCCGGCGCGGCGCGCCGAGGCGGCGGCGATCGCCGACGCGCTCGTCGCATATGCGCGCGTGGTGCACATGCCCGCGCCGGCGACCCTGGACGGGGGCGACGTGCTCGTGTGCGGGCGCACGCTGCACGTGGGCCTCTCCAAGCGGACGAACGCGCACGGCGTGGCGTTTCTCGCCGAGGTGTTCGGGCCGCTGGGGTTCACGGTCGCGCCGATCCCGGTGCCAGGGTCCGAGCTGCACCTGCAGGGCGTGTGCTCGGCGCTGGACGACGAGACCGTCCTCCTCGCCGAGGGTACGGTGCCCGCAGATCGGTTCACCGGCGCGCAGCGCGTGCTGATCACGCCACGTCGCGAGGCCTACGCGGCGAACACCGTGGCCGTGGGCGGCGCGGTGCTCGTCGCAGAGGGGTACCCAGAGACTGCGCGCGTCCTCGAGGACGCCGGCTTCGCGGTCGTGCCGCTGCGGATGGACGCGCTCGCCGCCGCGGACGGCTCGCTGACGTGCCTGTCGATCCGCTGGTGAGGGTTCAGTCTTCGTCGAGCTCGCCGTTGCGCGCCCGATCGAGCCAGCCCTGGATCTCCTTCTCGACCACGCCCATCGCGACGCGCTGAAAAGCGCGAAACAGGAGCGGCACGTCGAGCTTCAGGTCGACCGCGTCGGCGCGGACGTCGACTTGACCGGTGAGCGTGCGCCCGAGCACGGTGAACCGAACCGTGGCGCGATCCTCGCTGAGCCACTCGCCCTGCGGATCGTACTCCGCCATGCTCTGCTGGTAGGTCTCGAGCGCCTTGGCCGTGGCGCGCCGCGCGAGCGCGAGCCCGAGGTCGTGGCGGATCGTGTGCTTCACCGACATCTCGCACCCCACCAAGCAAGACGCGCGCCCCGGAGACCGAAGCGCGCGTCGTATCGTGTGCGTCTCCGACTCAGTCGGACACGCGCTCCTTCAGCGTCTTGCCCGGCCGGAAGTAGGGGTAGGTGCGAGCCGGAATGGAGATCTTCTCCTTGCTCGCCGGGTTGGTGCCGGTGCGGGCGGCGCGCTTGCGCGTGCCGAACGTACCGAAGCCGGGGATGGTCACCTTGCGGCCCGCGTCGAGCTCGACGGCAATGATGCCCTTGCCCGGGCGCGAGTCGAAGATGGCGTTGATGATCTCCCCAGCCTTCGCCTGGGAGATGTCGCAGGTCTTGGCGAGCTTGGCCGCGAGTTCCTTCTTGTTCATGCTGGCGTCCTCCTAGATCACGCCCGGTTCGCCGGGCTCGTCGGGTTCACCCTTGGGGGGGGTGGAGGCAGTCTAGTACGAGGGGGCCGATCGATGCGTGGCAATGGGGGTCGGCGCGATCCCGTCAGGAGCGGCGATCTTCGCACATGCGCGCTCGTATGTTGCAGAAAGTCAGCTAGAAGCACGCAAAGGCGTTATTTTGTGTGCGACTTCAGCCTTCGTTGGCGCGATCGGAAAAATTCGACGCGCCGTGGATCGCGCGGATCGCGCTCCCGTGCGGCACGTGGTGCGATGGAGATCTCGGCGGTCTCGGGGATCGGGGTTGGGGCGCCGGCCGGCGTTCCGTACAATGCGGACGATGTCTCCACAGCCGACGCCCGCCGGGCGAATCACCATCGTCCAGACCGACGTGTCGGGGTCCGCCACGATGTGGGAGCGCGCGCCCGAGGCGATGCGTCGCGCGCTCGATTTGCACGACGCGCTCCTGCGCAGGACGGTCGTCGAGGCCGGCGGCGTCGAGGCACGCGCCGTGGGCACCGCGTTCGTGTTCGCGTTTCCCGACGCGGTCCGTGCGATCACCTGGTGCCTGAGGGTCCAGCAGGAGCTCCTCGATCTGGGGTGGCCCGACGCGCTGCTCGAGCAGCCCGAGGCCGCGACGGTGCGTGGGGCGGACGGCACCTTGCTGTGGCGTGGGCTGCGCGTGCGCATGGGCGTTCACACCGGCGAGCCGAGCAGCGCCGAGGATCCGCGCACGGGCCAGGTGGCGTTCCGCGGTCCTGTCCCGCGACGCGCGGGCCGGCTTGCCGGGATCGCCTACGGCGGGCAGGTGCTGCTCGGGGAGGAGACGTGGCGGGCGGTGCGCGCGGCCATCGCCGGGCAGGCGGCGATGCTCGACCTGGGCGCGCACCTGTTCAGGGGGCTGCCGGGTCAGGTGCGGATCTTCGAGGCCCGTGCGCTCGCGCTCTCCGCGCGCGACCTCCCCCCCCTGCGGACGCTCGAGGAGGCGCGCACCAACCTGCTGCTCGACGGCAACGCGCTCGTGGGGCGGGACGAGGACCTCCACGCCATCGCAGAGCTGTTCCAGATGGGCGTCCGCTGGGTCACGATCACGGGGCCGCCGGGGCTGGGAAAGAGCCGGCTCGCGCGCGCCGTGGTGGCGCGGGATCTCGATCGGTGGTCGGGCGAGGATCAGGGCGGCGCCTGGGTTTGCGATCTGTCGGAGTCTCGCGACCCACAGGACCTGCTGCAGGCGCTCGGCGGCGCGCTGGGCGTGCCGCTCACGCTCGGGCGCGAGACGGGCGACTCGGTGGCACAGGTCGGGCACGCGCTGGGGTCGCGCGGTCCGATCCTGCTCGTGTTCTGCGGTCTGGATCGCCTGGGCGCCGACGGTGTCGAGGCGGTCGTGTCGTGGATGCGCGTCGCGCCCACGCTGCGCGTGCTGATCACCGCCGGGGAGCGCGTGGGCGCGGAGCGTGAGGTCGCCTACGAGCTCAAGCCGCTCGGGTTGCCGGATGAGGGGCACCCTGCCGGGGCGGCCTCGGTGCGCCTGCTCGCGCGACGCGTGCGTGAGCGTGGCGAGGGCGTTCGGCTCGGCGCGGAGCAGCAGCGCGCGAGCGCGGGGCTGCTCGCGCTCGCGGGCGGGCTGCCGCTGGCCATCGAGATGCTTGCCGGTCAGGTCGGCGTGCACGCGGTCGCCGAGCTCGAGGCGGAGGTGGCGGGAAGGCTCGAGGCGGGCGCAGACGCCACGCCGCACGATCGACTGCGGGCGGTGTTCGACGCCTGCCTCGCGCGCCTCCGCCCGTGGGAGCGCGGCGCCCTCGCCCGATGCTCGGTGTTTCGCGGCGGGTTCGATCTGGAGGCCGCCGAGGCGGTCGTGGACCTCTCCGAGTGGGCCGGCGCGCCGTCCCTGGCCGACGCGGTGGAGCGCCTGCGCGAGCTCGGGATGCTGCGCACCACCGACGTCCCCGCCTCACCGGGCACGCGCCGCTACTGGGTGCACCCGTTCATCCGCGACGGCATCGGGAAGAGCTTCCCGCCGCCGGATCGCGCCGCGACGCGGGCTCGCCACGCTGCGTTCTTCGTGGCGTGGGCGGAGCCATGGGCCGAGGTGGTGCACCGCGAGGAGGGGCCCGAGGCGCTCGCGCGGCTCGACGAGGAGCGGCTGAACCTGCTCGCCGCAGTGCGCGGCGCGCTCGCGCTGCGCCCGCTCACGCCCGAGCGCGTCGACCTCGCGCTGCGCGGCGTGCTCGTGCTCAGGCCGGTCCTGACCACCGAGGGCCCGTTCGAGCTGGAGCTCCGGATCCTCGACGGCGTGATCGAGGCGGCGACCCATGTAGAGGGCGTCTCGCCGCGCCTCCTCGCGCGCGTTCATCGTGAGCGCGGCGAGGCGCGCCGCCTGCGCGGGCGATGGGCCGAGGCCCGCGCGGACGTGGAGCGCGCCCTCGCGCTCGCGCGGGGGCACGATGACCGGGAAGGGGAAGGGGAGGCGTTCGCCTCGTATGGGCAGCTCCTGCGCATCCTCGGGAAGTCGGGCGACGCGCGCATCGTGCTGCACGAGGCGCTCGCCCGGGCGCGTGAGTACGGGCTCGAGCGCGAGCAGGCGCTGCTGCTCGGCAACCTCGGCGTGCTGCACCTGCACCTCGCCGAGATCAACGAGGCGCGCGCGTGCATCACCGAGGCGATGGAGCGATTCCGTGCGCTCGGCGATCGACGCAACGAGGGCGTGCAGATCGGCAACCTCGGCGTGATCCATCGGCGGCTCGGCAACCTGGAGCGCACGCGCGAGCTGTACTGGGAGGCGCTCGAGCTGCATCGCGCCACCGGCGATCGGCGTCGCGAGGGCGTGATGCTCGGCAACCTGGGGGTGCTCCACTACCACCTCGGGGATCTCGGCACCGCGTTCGACCTCTACGACCAGGCGCTGTCGCTCGCGCGCGAGGTCGGCGATCGGCGAAGCGAGGCCACGGCGCTCGCGAACATCGGCCTCGTGTACACCGAGCAGAGCAACTACGACGACGCGCTCGGGCTGTTCCACCAGGCGCTCGCGCTCAACCGCGACGTCGGGGAGCGCACCGGCGAGGGGTGCGACGCGGGCTTCCTCGGCACGCTGCATCACCTGCAGGGCGACCTCGACAAGGCGCGCGACCAGTATCACCGCGCGCTCGAGCTCCTCGATGCGACGACGGAGCGTCGGTACGCGGGGAGCTTCCTGTCGTGGGCGGCGGCCTGCGAGGCCGATCGCGACCAGCTCGCGGCCGCGGGCGAGATGTTCGGCCGCGCCGCGGAGCTGCTCGCGTCCGCGGGAGACCCGCACCTGATCGCGGCGCGCACGGTGCTGCTCGGCGCGGTCGACCTCGCCTACGCCCGGCGGCACCTCGCTGCGGGCGATCAGGTCGCGGCGGCGCGTGCGCGTGAGGCCGCGCGTGCGCGGATGGTCGAGGTGCGCGAGGCGGTCCAGGCGACCGGCGAGCCGCTCTCCGGCGACCTCCGTCTCACGACGAAGTGGCTCACGGAGCGGCTCGGCGACCTCGCCTGATCAGCGCATCGGCGCGCCGTCCGGGCGCACGAAAGGCTTCGCGTGGGCCTCGTGCTGCTGCTCGGCGGCGAGCGCCTCCACCGCGATGAACATCTCCTTGATCGCGCCGCCGGCAAAGCGTGACGCGAGCCCCGCGGGCACTTGACCGCCCGGATCGCTCCACGTGAAGTACTCGGACAGGGTGCGCCCGTCGTCGAGTCGCACCAGCAACCACGCGCCCTTCGCGGTGTCCACGGGCATCCCACGCCCGGCGAGGTCGGCGAAGCGCGTGCCGTCGATCGCCCGCTGGGGATCGGCGACCTCGGTCCAGCGCTGCTCCCAGAACGTGCCACCGCTGGCCTCGTACAGCGGGCCGTTGTGCGTCACGTCGACGACCCACCAGCGATCGGTCACCACCGGGAGCCGCATGTATTGGAACAGGGTCCGCCCGGTCTGGTGGCGCTCGCCGGCGATGATCACCGAAGCGTCGACGGGGATCCGACCGACCTGTCGCTCCTCGTCGTTCACGACGCGCCACACGTCCTCGACCGGCTGGTCGAACACGGCGACGCCCCAGCCCTTGCCCGCCTTGGCGCCGTCGACGAACTCGACCCCGGTGACCATCTGCCCCGAGAGCGCCTTGTGGTAGGCGGCAGCAGGGATGTCGGGCGCGTCGGGCCCGAGGCGCTGGCTGCGGATCCCTCGGATGCGCTCGACCAGATCGTCGAGTGGCCCCGCGTGCGCGTGCGCGGGCGCGAGCAACAGCAGCAGGGGCAGCAGGGGCAGCAGGGGCAGCAGGGCGCTCATGCGTCCAGGGCCTCCTCGTCGTCGCCGTCCGGGCCCCAGGTCTCGATCAGCGCCCAGCCGGCGGCCTCTCCGAGGCTCTCACCCGCCCAGCCACGGAGGTCGCCGTCCATCGTCACCGCGACGATCCACTCGCTGCCCTCGCGGGCGACGTCGACCAGAACGCCCAGCCCGTCGAGCACGCCGAGCAGCAGCCCGGCGGTGCCGAAGTCGTCCAGATCGGGCCACGCGCCCTCGGGCAGACGCCCGTCGTACCAGCCCAGCACCTGCTCGTTCGGGTCGCGCAGGCGCATTCCGGTGACCCAGCGCCAGCTGGGATGCGCCACCAGCAGCCCCACCAACTCCCACTGGGAATCCGTCACGTCCACCTCTTCGCGTCTTGCTGCATGAAGTGAGCGTACCCGACGCACGCTGCGATCGTCAGCACCACCAGGGCGGTCGAGCCGGCGGTGGAGAGGATCGGGGCGAGCGGTGCTGCGAGGGTCCACACGAGCCGCGCGGCGATCGCGGGCAGGACGGAGCCGCCGGACGCATAGGTCAGCGCGGCCAACAGGCCCCCGATCAACAGCGGCACGAGCGGTGCGTCGGGCCCCATCACCACGGCGAACGCGAGCGTGGCGAGCAGCGGACCGCCGAGACGCTGGAGCCATCCGCGGAACAAGAACTCCTGCGCGACGATCGCGAGCACCACCGCGCTCGGGCCGGCCCAGGTCGGCTGCAGCGCGTCGACGAGGCGCGTGTGGGCCGCCAGCGCGAGCGGTCCGTCGGGGGGGACAGACCAGCCGGCGAGCCCGGACGAGCCGACGAGCGCTACGGCGGCGCCGATCGCGAGGATCCATCCGGCACGCGCGGACGTGGCGAGCCCGAGGTCGCGCGCGCCGTGCTGCGAGCGGCCCGCGTTCGTCAGGGCCATCAGCAGCAGGGCGAACGCACCGGCGACGACACCGGCGCGGGGCGCGAGCGCCTCGGTGATCCCCGTGTTGCCCGCGGCGCCCCACAGCAGCGGGCCCAGCACCGGCGCCCACCACGCGAGGGCCGCGAGCGCGGTGGCCGTGAGCACGCGCCCGAGGCGGCGGAGGAGCGTGTCGCGCACCGCCGGAGGCTGCTCGAGGTCGCGCGCGGTGAGCCAGAGCGCACCGGCGGCGAACAGGCCGCTCGACGCCGTGGCGAGCAGCGGCGGCGCCGCCCCCGGCCAGGTGTCGCCCGCCGCGAGCAGCGCGCCGCCGATCGGGATGAGCGCGCCGATGAGCGGCGCGTCGTCGCCGACGTACCACGCGACGAGGCCCGTACCAGCGAGGACCGCGGGCATGTACCGCAGGGAGACCGTCGCCCCGCCCACCACGTCGCTCGCATGACGGGACAGGTACAGGGCGAGCGCGACCATCGCGCCCGCGACCATCGGCAGCGGCAGCAGCCACCAACCGAGGTCGACCCGCCCGAGCAGCAGCGCGAGCAGCGCCGCGAGCAGCCCGGAGCCCCCGCCGTACGCTGCCCACGCGAACCACTTCCCAGCGACGATCTCGCCGCGCGTGACCGCCGCGGCCAGCAGCGCCTGCAGCGTGCGCCGCGAGCGCTCGCCGCCGATCGACTCCGACACGGATCCGGTCAGGATCGAGGAAGAGATCAGCGCGAACAGGATCGTGCGGGTGGGCAGCATCGGCTCCCGCCCGGACGCCTGCACGCGGACGGTCGGTCGGTCGCCGTCCAGCGCCTCGCGGACGCGCTCCGGGATGTGCGGGCCGCGCACGATCAGCACGCCGTCCTCCTCCCGGAACGCGAGGTGGCCCGAGCGCGGGTTCTCGATCACCTCGGGCAGCGCCTTCACGGCGTCCGGCGCGTCGCCGGTCACCACGACGCGCATCGCGGGCCGCTCCTCGGGACCCGGGAGGCGGAGATCGATCGTCGCGGTCGGGAGCAGGAGCAGCGTCGTGACGCCGCCGAACAGCAGCCCACGCCTTCCACGGAGCTCGGCGGCCCAGTCGCGGTGCGCGATCGCCAGGATGCGCGCGGGGTGGAGCCTCATGCGCGCGTCGACCGCAGGGTGAAGATCCATACGGTGATCCCGGCGACCCCGACCGCGCCGACCAGCGCCTCCCAGCCGCTCGCCGATGACGCGAACGAGGCGAGCGGGATCCACTTCGCGACCGGGCCGCCGGCGAGGCCGATCGCGACGAGCGCGGTGGCGATGGCCATCCCGTAGGTCAGCGGCCCGGTGAACCCGTTCTGGAGCCCGCCGCGGCCGATCACGACCAGTCCGATGCACGTCGAGCCGACCGCGGTGGCGACCCCGTGCCGTACCGTGGCCGCAGTGCTCGTCAGCCCGATCACGGCGTCGACCATCAGGATGCCGAGCACGAGGAAGCCCGAGAGGGCCGTGGCGCCGACGAGCAGCCGAACCAGCCCGTGGATCCACCGCGGCAGCGGCAGCGCGAGCTCGGCCTCGAGCGTTCCGTCGTCGCGGTCGCGCGCGACCATGCCCGCCCCGAACACCACCCCGTAGAGCGCGAACAGCATCCCGAACAGGATGACGACGAGATCGCCCAGGCGGCGCGCGGAGTCGCCTGCCGGCAGCGGCACCTCGGCATCTGGGCGCCACGCGGCGCCGAGCTTGTCGCGCACCGCGGCCTCGAGCGCGAGCGCCTGCGGTCCGCTGCCCGCGATCCAGATGTCGGCGCCGTCGACGGCCCCCCACACTTCGCCCGCCTCGACGAGCGCGTGCGGATCCTCGGCGACGCGGGTGTGCATCCGCGCGGCCTCGAGCGTCGGCGCGAGGTCGGCGTGCTCGGGCGACAGCGCGATCGTCGGTTCCCAGCGCAGCCACGCGACCACGCCGATCGTCATCAGCAGCGCGCCGATCACCAGCGGGGTGGGGAACGCGAGCGAGCGCAGCACCAGCCCCTCGCGGGCCAGCCGCTGCAGCATCGCGCCGGTGAGCAGCCCGATCGCTCGAATCGACACGATCAAGCCTTCTCCTCCACGAGGTGGAAGAACGCGTCGTCGAGGTTGGACTGGCCGGACTGGCGCACCACGTCGGCCAGCGTGCCCTCGGCGACCATGCGCCCGTGGTTGACGACGCCGACGCGGTGCACGACGCGCTCGACCTCACCCATGATGTGTGACGAGAGCACGATCGCGCGCCCCTGCTCGGCCTGGGCGCGGATCAGCGCGAGCACTTGCCTTCGCCCGCCGACGTCGAGCCCGTCGGTCGGCTCGTCCAAGAGGAGCACCTTCGGCCCGTGCGCGAGCGCCCGCGCGAGCACGACGCGGCGCTTCATGCCCGTCGAGAGCTCGCCGCACGGGGTGTCGGCGAAGCCACCCGCGCCGAGCTCGTCGAGCAGTCGGTCCGCCACCGCGCCTGGCTTGGGCACGCCCTGGACCGCCGCGAACAGCCGCACCACCTCGCGCGGCGTGAGCCGCTCGGGCAGCCCCGCCTCGGCCGGCACGTAGGCGATCTGCGCGCGGATCCCGAGCGGATCGCGCGTGCGATCGACGCCGACCACCTCGATCGCGCCGGCGTCGGGCTCCATCAGCGTGGCGAGGATCCGCAGCGTGGTCGTCTTCCCGGCGCCGTTGGGTCCGAGCAGACCGTAGATCTCACCGGGCGCGACCTGGAACGACAGGTCGTCGACCGCGACCACCTCGCCGCGGGATCGGTCGTGGAACGACTTGCGTAGATTGCGGACGACGATCATCGTGGCTCCCGGCGCAGACTACGTCAGGGCGCGGCGGACGTCGACCTGCGGCGCTGTGGGTGGGAGGGAGTGCCGCTCCGCGCTACGTCGCAGGGCTCGCAGTCCTACTCAGGAGAGCCTCATGCGGCGTCCCACCCCGAAGCGCCCGCCGGTCAACCTCGCCCGGGATCTGATCCAGGGGGGCGGCGGCGGCCTGCTCGGCGGCGCGCTGCTCGGGCTGACCGAGGCGGTCTACCACCTCGTTTCGGCTGGTGTGCCCGATCTCCTCGCACCGTTCTACGGCGTGGTGCTCTACGGCGCGATCGGCCTGCCGCTGGGGCTGGTCGCCGGGGTGTTCCTGGCCGCGTGGGAGCGCTTCGTGTGGCCGGTGCACGAGGGGACCGCGTTCGCGTGGGGGCTCTCGGCGGCGGTCGCGCCGCTCCTGACCTTCATCCTGTACTACCTGGCCGGCAAGGTCATGTACCTCGAGCAGGCGATCCCGCTGGAGGGCCAGGTCGGGGTGGCGGTGTTCGGCCTCGGGATCCCGCTGCTGATCCTGATGTTGCTGCCGTTTCCACTCAGCGGGGGCCTAAGCGGGCTGCTCAAGGCCAAGGGCCTGTTCGTGACGCTGTTCGCGCTGCTCGTGATCACCGGAGCGGTCGCCGAGGCGCCGCTGCTGCCCGATGCGCGGGCGGGCTGGGCGCACGGCAAGCGCGTGGGGCCCGCCACCGGCGACAAGCCCGACGTGCTGGTCCTGCTCGTGGACACCCTGCGCGCCGATCACCTCCAGCCGTACGGCGCGTCGTTCGCCACACCCGCGGTGCAGTCGCTCGCCGACGACGGGATCGTGTTCGAGCGCGCCTACGCGCAGGCGTCGTGGACGCGCGCGTCGATCGCCTCGCTGTTCACGTCGCGCCTGCCCTCGTCCCACAACGCGGACACCAAGGCGGCGCGGCTCTCCGACGAGGTGGTGACCTACCCCGAGGTGCTGCGCCGCGCGGGCGTGACCACCGGCGCGCTGATCAACAACGTGAACGTCACCGGCACGTTCGGCTTCGATCAGGGCTTCGACACCTTCTACTACGCGGCGCCCTCCTATCGGTTCTTCGCGTCCGAGAGCGTGTTCTCGCTGACGCTGTACAAGGTGGTGCACAAGCTCGCCGAGCGGGTGCTGAAGGGCGACAAGCGGGTCGAGGGCTACTATCAGCCGGCCGACGTGATGTTCGCCGACGCGCGCCGGTTCATCGAGGCGAACGACGACGGCCGTTGGTCGCTGTTCGTGCAGCTCATGGAGCCTCACGACCCCTACTTCGAGCACCCCTCGGTCGATGGCACCGGCGCGGCCGACTACAACGGCGTCGGGTTCGCGCGCGCCGAGGTCGAGCACCCCGACCCGTCGCAGGCGGACTACCTCGCGAAGGTCTACGCCGACGAGGTCGTGTTCTTCGACCGCCAGCTCGCCGCCTTCCTCGACTGGCTCGAGACGTCCGGGCGCTACGACGACACGCTGATCGTGCTCACGTCCGACCACGGCGAGGAGTTCTACGAGCACGGCGGCTGGTGGCACGGCACGACGCTGTACGAGGAGCAGATCCACGTGCCGCTGATCGTGAAGCTTCCGCGTCAGGAGCACGCGGGCGCGCGGGCGCCGTGGGAGGTGCGGCTGATCGACGTCGCGCCGACGCTGACCACGTTGTTCGGCCTGAAGCCCGGGGAGGGGTGGCAGGGCGTCGATCTGCTCGCCGACGTGCGCGCCGAGCAGGCGCGCCTCGCAGCGCCACCCGAGCCCGAGCCCGAGCCCGAGCCCGAGCCCGAGCCGGAGCCCGTGGGCGAGCCCGACGCCCCGACCGAGGACGCACCCGACGACATCGTCGACGAGGCCCCGGTCGCAGCGCCCAAGCCGCCAGGCCGTGGACACCCGCTCGATCGCGTGGTGGTGGCGGAGGAGGACTTCGAGGGCAACGTGCTGTCCGCGGTGCGCAAGGACGGCTTCAAGCTGCTGCGCGCGAACGAGGGCAACCCCCGCGGGCTCCCGACGCGCGAGCTCTTCGACGTCGTGGTCGATCCGCGCGAGCGCGCCGAGCTGATCACCGCGGGACGCCCGCTCGACGGGCGCTACCCGGACGACCTCGCGCGCGAGCTCGCCGCAACACTCGACGCGATCCTGAGTGCGTCGGCGCTCGAGGCCACCGAGGGCGGCGCGGCGACGCTGAGCGCGGCCGAGTGCGAGCAGCTCAAGGCGCTCGGCTACCTCGCCGGAGACGCGCCCTGCGAGTGAGTCAGGTCGCGCGCCGGCGCAGCCGGCGGCGGATCATCCCGAGCACCTCGCGCACCTCGACGACACCCAGCGCAGCGCCTGCGACGAAGAACGTCGCCACACCGGCCGTGCCCAGGCCGAACACCCGGGCCGCAGCCACCAGGTAGACGTCGAGCTGCTCGCCGCCACCGAACGTGGGCGGCGCGGGCAAGAGCGCGGCGCCACCCCACCCGACGGCCACGCCGATCCCGAGGGCTGGCACGACGCGGAGCGCGAACGCGCCGTAGTGATCGGGGACTCCGGGAAAGCGACGCCGCAGCAGGAAGACCAGCAGCACGACGTAGGTGGTGATGGCCGACGCGCTCGCCACCGCGAGGCCGACGATGCCGAACCGATCGCCCAGCGTCATGTAGAGGGGGTAGGCGACGACGACGAGCGCCGTGCCCACGATCGTCGGCAGCCAGGTGTTGCCCGCCGCGTAGAACCCTCTCGCGATGACCGTCTGGGCCGCCCACGCCCACAGGCCGATCGACATCAGCGCGAGCGCGCCGCCGATCGCGGCGTGCTGGGCCGCCGGCAGCTTCGGCCCGTACACGATCGTCGCGATCTCGGTGCCGGTCACGGTCAGCACGACCTGCGCCGCGAACGCGAGCACCAGCATCCGCTTCGTCGCGTCGGCCAGCGTCGCGTACGCGCGATCGGGCTGCCCCTGCGCGATCAGCCGCGTGAGCGTGGGGAACGCCGCCACACCGGTCGCGAGCCCGAACACACCCATCGGCACCTTCATCAGCGTCTTGGCGTAGCGCAGGCTGGAGATCGCGCCGTCCTCGATCAGCGAGCCGGCGCGCACGATGATCCAGTCGTCGACGACGACGATCGACCAGCCGAGCATGATCGGCAGCGAGAGCCACAGATACGCCTTGAGATCGGCCGTCCAGCCGAGCGTCATCCGCCACTTCAGCCCGCTGCGCAGACAGCCGATCAGCGGCAGCCCGAACGGGCCGAGCACGCTACCGACGAGCACGCCCCACGCGAACCCCCACGCGCCCAAGCTGGGACCCAGCAGCAGCCCGCCGAGCACGATGCTGCCGGTGTAGAGCAGCGGCGCGAGGGCCGGCAGCGCGTGCTTGTCGCGCGCCTGGAGGGCTGCCGAGAGCAGTCCGCCGACGAGGTGGAAGATCTGGGCCGGGAGGATGATCCGCGACAGCGACACGAGGTCTGCGGACTGCGCGGCGTCGAAGCCCGGCGCGACCAGCGGCACGAGGGCTGGCATCGCCAGCCACAGCGCGACCGTGATCACGGTGAGCGCGACGAGCAGCGCGTTCGCGATCACCGAGAACGCCTCCCACGCGCGGTCCTCTTCGTTACGCGCGAGGTAGCCCCCGAAGATCGGGATGAACACGATCGACAGCGCGCCGCCGGCGAGCAGGTAGTTCATGAAGTCCGGCACGACGAACGCGGACCAGAACACGTCGGCCTCGGCGTCTCCGCCGAGGACGCGCCCGATCACCGCCTCGCGCACGAGCCCGATGATGCGGGAAAGGAAGATCGACGCCGCCCAGATCAGGGCGGCGATGCGGATGCGGCGGCCGGTGTCGGAGGGGGAGGGCATGGACCCCGTCGGGCGTGGGCGCGCAGTCTAAGCGAAAACGGCGGCCGGGGCGTGTCGACCCCAGCCGCCGTCGAGGGCTCGCCGCCTTCAGTTCGCGGGGTGGAACACGACCCGGGCGTGCTCGATCTCGGGCTCGTCGAGGTCGTTCACCTTCATGCCGTAGTCGCTGATGCTGAACAGGTTGTCCTCGACGTACACGCTGCGGCGCATCCAGGCGTACCAGTAGCAGTAGGGCTCCGAGGTGTCGTCGGACGCGACGTCGCCCTCGCCCTCACTGCCTTCCACGACCTCGCCCCCACCACCGTTGCCGGTGTCGCAGGCGCTGTCGCTGACCAGATCGGCGTGGTCGACCCGGCCCAGCTCTTCGATGCCGTCGGTGGTGACGTGGGTGACCAGCATCCCGCTGAACCCGGACCACGCGCCGGTGCTCTCGTCGTAGTCGTAGGTGTAGATCGGGATGGAGAGCACGTCGCGGTGGTAGGTGAACGCGTGGTGGTCCCACAGCGCCTCGGAGTAGCTCCAGTCGTCGCTCTCCAGCGTGTACTGGTGGGCGAGGCGCGGCGCGCTGAGGTCGCTCACGTCGAACACGTTGATCGCGAGGCCGGTGATCACGCCCTCGTCGGTGCCCGCGTAGCCCACGGCCAGCAGGTGGTCGTCGCCGAGCGGGTGCAGGTAGGTCGAGAACCCGGGCAGCTTCAGCTCACCCAACACCGCGGGTGCGGTCGGGTCCGACAGGTCGATCGTGAACAGCGGGTCGACCCACAGGTAGGTCACGACGTAGCCGACGTCGCCGAGCATCCGCACCGCGGTGATCTGCTCGCCGGGCGCGATGCCGGTGACCGCGCCGACCTCGGCGAGCGTTCCGGCGTCGTCGTCCTTCAGGATCGTGACGTTGCTACCGCTGTCCTCGTCGGGCTCTGCGCCCCACCAGTTCGTGAACTCGGTGGACGCCACGCGGAGGTGGCCGTCGTACTCGCTCATGCTGAACTGGTTGAGCAGCCAGCCGTCGACCTGGCCCGCGGCGACGTAGGCGGGCTTGTCGCCGGTGAGGTCGAACTTGTGGATGTTCGTGGTCAGATCGAGGTCGTTCCAGCCCCACCACCACCACCACGAGGTCTGCGCGACGTAGAGGTTCGTGCGGCTGGCATAGACCTGCCATCCATCCGACATCACGCCCGTGGCCGACAGGTCGCCGTTGTCGAGGTCGAGCCGGACGATGGACATCACCGCGTAGTGGCTGACCTCGGCAGGCCGATAGACGTCGGTGCAGCCGAGCAGCGGCTCGGTGCTGCCGGGCGCCTCGCCGACCACGTTGTCGCGGTGCACCGGGAGCAGCTCCGAGAGCGGGAGGTCGTTCACGATGCGGCGGATGTGCGGACGCAGCAGCTCGCGGGCCTCCTCGCGGGACTCGGCCTGATCGGCCTCAGAGGCGTCCCAGTCCATCTCGGGGAGCTCGAGGTCGTCGCTCCACAGCAGATCCCACGCCGCCTGCGGAACCGGCAGCCAGGTGTTCATCACCAGGTAGGCGTGCTCGTCGATCAACCGCGCGTCGGCCATCCACCCCTCGAAGTCGATCGAGCGGGTGACGCGGGGGGCGGCGCGATCGCTGATGTCGACGTAGGTGACGCGGGTGCCGCCCCACCAGCGGTTGGTGACGCCGGTCTCGTCGTAGAACCAGGAGACCACGGCGAGCTGATCTTCGTAGAGGAACAACCCGTAGGCCCAGCCGTCGAGGTCGAGGGTCGAGACGAGCGCGGTGTCGGCGATCGGCCAGGACTTCACGATGTGCAGCTCCGAGCCGTTCACCGTGTAGATGTGGTTGCCGTCGGTCTTGACGATGTCGATCTCGTCGACGCCCTGCTCCTGGACGTTCGTGGTCGTGTAGTCCGAAGGGCTGTCGCGCCCGCTGCTGTCGTCGTTGGCGGCGCCGTCGCTCTCGGGCGCTGCGGTGTCGTAGTACCAGTAGGTATAGCGCGACTGGACCAGCTGCTCGAGGATGGTGTCCTCGGCGTAGTCCCTGAGGTCGCCGCACGAGCTGAAGCTGCGCAGCGCGATGTCCGAGGGCGGCGCGATGTCGGTCTTGCACGCGGTGAGCGCGAGCGCGAGCGCGACCAGGGTCGAGGAGGTTCGAGTGAACATGGCGGTCTCTCCTGGAGGAGGTAGGGCGCCTACAGGTGCTGCAAGCGTCGTGCCGTGTCGGGTTGTTCGCGATGCAAGCGGATTGCGCGGGAGGGGGTGGAACTTCCGCCAGCCGATCCGGGACATTCGTGTCATATCCCCCGCGTGACGGCTCCGCTCACCATCCTGCAGATCGGCGCGTTCCCGTTCCCGCTGCACCAGGGCTCGCAGGTGTACGTGGCCGGGATGGCGCGCGCGCTCGCCCGACGGGGACACCGCGTGCTCGTCGCTTGCTGGGGGCACGGTCATGGGGCGGTCCCCGACGGCGTGACGCTGTGGCGGGGGCCGCGCGTGCCGGGCGCCGAGGTGCTGCGCAGCGGGCCGCACTGGTCGCGTGGGCTCCACGACCTGGGGCTCGTCGCGACGCTGCGTCGCGCGGCCTCGAGCGGGGTGATCGACGTCGCGCACGCGCACAACGTGGAGGCGCCGCTGATCGCCCGGCTGGGGCTGGGGTGGCGGGTGCCCCTGGTCTACGACCAGCACACACGCATGAGCGAGGAGCTCCCGACCTACCTGCGGCGTCCGCTCGCGCGCCGGCTGGGCGGGCATGCGGGGCGCGCGATCGATCGGGCCGTACCCCGCCTGTGCGACGCGTCGATCGCGCTCTCGGGCGAGGGCGCAGGGGCGCTGCGCGCGGACGGCGCGCGCCGGGTCACGCACCTGCCGCCCGCCATCGACGCCGCGGATCTCGAAGGCGCGTCCCCGGCGCGGGCACGCGCGCGCTGGGGCCTCGACGGCCGCCCGTGGGTGGCCTACGCGGGCAACACCGACGCCTACCAGGACCTGCCGGTGTTCTTCGAGGCGATGGCGCGCCTGCCCGACGCCGGGCTGCTGCTCGTCACGGGCGACGACCCCGCGCCGTGGGCGGCGCGCGCCGATGCGCTCGGCATCGCGCCGTCCCGCCGACGCCTCGTGCGTACGACCGCGTTCGCCGACGTGCGCGACGCGCTCTCTGCCGCGGCTGTCGCGGTCAGCCCACGGGCGCGCTGCGCGGGGTTCCCGATCAAGCTGTTGAACTCGCTGGGGCTCGGGCTACCCACCGTCGCCGCGCGAGGCTCGGCGCGCCCGATCCCTGGCGTGATCGCGGTGGCAGACCACGATCCGGTCGCGCTGGCCGCGGCGATCGGTGCGCTGATCGCCGACGAGCCGCGTCGCGCGGCGCTGGGTGCGGCTGCGGCCGCTGCGATCCGCGCCGAGTGGACCTGGGACGCGCGCGCGCCCGCGCTCGAGCACCTCTACCGGTCGCTCGCGCGGCGAGACGCCCCGCTGTAGGCTTCTCCGCATGACCTCCTCCGATCGGCTCGCCCGTGTCCGCTTCGCCCACGAGCGCGACCTCATCGACCTGCTCACCGACCGCTACGGCCTCGCCGACGTGCTGCGTCGCTACCAGGAGTCGGGCGAGGCGGCGCCGTACTACGATCTGATCCTCGGCAGCCAGCTCAGGCTCACCCCGATCCTCGCGCCGCGGCTCACCGGACTGCTGGACGAGGTGCGCGACACGCTCGGGTTCCACGACCCGACCGACCTCTTCGTCGAGCCGAGCGCCGAGATCAACGCGTTCGCGCTGCACAGCATCCAGGCGGGCAAGCCCCACGTCGTCAGCCTCACCAGCGGGCTCGTCGAGCGGATGACCGACGACGAGATCCGCTTCGTGTTCGGGCACGAGATCGGGCACCTCTCCTACCGGCACTACCTGTCGCGGCTGGTGCAGGTGGTGCTCGGCGCAGGCGACGGCGAGGAGTCGCGGCTGCCGCCGTTGCTCGCGCGGCGCCTCGAGACCTGGGATCGCCTCGCCGAGCTCTCCGCGGATCGCGCCGGGTTCACCGCGGTGCACGGCAACCTCGTGGCCGCGGTCGCCGCGTTCTTCAAGATGGCGAGCGGGCTCGGGCCCGAACACCTGCAGTTCGATCTGGCCGCGTTCCTCGACCAGCTCGCGGAGCTGCAGAAGCTCGAGCGGCGCGACGTGCTCGCGCGGTTCTCGCATCCGGTCACCCCGGTGCGGGTGCGCGCGCTCCAGCTCTTCGGCGAGGCGGGAGGGTTCGACGCCGACGGCGCGTCGCTCGCCGCGGTCGACGCGGAGGTGGCCCAGTTGGCCCAGCTCATGGAGCTCGAGGTCACCGAGCCGCTCGAGGTGCACTTCCGCGATCTGCTGCTCGCCGCGGGCCTGCTCGTCGCGCACGCCGACGGGGACCGGATCAGCCAGGATCAGGCGCAGGTGCTCATCCACGCGCTGCTTCCGCTGTGCTCGGACCCCGAGGCGCGGGTCAAGGCGCTGCGGAGCCCGACCGAGGCCCGCGAGCTGCTCGACGCCGCCGCCGCATGGCTCGCCGAGAACGCCGGTCAGGAGCGCTACGCCGCGCTGCTCCAGGTCGCGCACATCGCGACGGTCGACGGGGTGCTGCACCCGGACGAGGAGGCGTTCCTCCTCGAGCTCGCGACCAAGCTCGGCATCCCCGAGAAGTCCGCGAAGGAGTCGCTGTACGAGGTGGTCACGAACTACCTGCAGATCCAGGCGAGCAGCAAGACGCCGCTGTACGGCTTCGAAGAGGAGCTGCCGAACGGCTGGAGCGAGCCTGCCGCCTGATCCAGGAGCCCTCCGCGGCGGCCCCGGCGCCCCTCAGCGTGGATACGGACCGCGCTCCACCGAGACGAACGCGCTGCGCCAGCCGGTGGTCGGGGCGACGACCTGGTAGATGCCGGGCTCGTCGAAGATCAGGGCGTGATCCCCGCCCGGGGCGAGGTCGACCGCGCGACCGTCCTTCGGGAACACGAGGCGGATCTCGGCGTCCGCGCGCGAGCGGAGGGCGAGCGGCTCGCCGACCTGCACGCGCGTCCACCCGCTGCGCAGCGCGTCCGGACCCACCTCGAGCACGCGCGGTGGCGGGGTGCTGCCCGGGCCCTCCCACGCGAACGTGAGGAACGCGATCACGGCCGCGGTGGCGAGCACGGTCGCGCCGAGCACGCGCCCGCGGTGCGGCCCGTCGAGGAGCGCCCGGGTCTCCTCGGGGTTCCGCGCCGCGCCGCCCAGCGGGAGGCCGTAGTAGACGTGCGCGAAGAACGCGACGAACATCACCATCGGGGCGTGGCGCACCCCGTAGACCTCGCCGAACGGCAGCACGATCGCCAGCGCCTCGAGCACGAGCCCCCACAGCACGCCCCACCACAGGTTCCGACCGCGCATGATCAGGACGTAGAGGATCCCGAACGTGATCCCGTTCGAGAAGTGGTACAGCGCGCCCAGCCAGTCGGTCAGCGTCGTCGCGCTGGGCGCGTTTGCCAGGTAGAGCCCGTAGGAGCGGATCGGCGCGAACGGGTTCATCCCGAGCAGGTGGAGCGGGATCCGCACCAGGTCGTACCCGACGGTGCCCCACACGCCGCCCCACACGCCGATGCGCATCGCGAGCGCGAGCTCGGTGTGTCCGCGGCGCGCGGCGAGCCACCACGCGCCGGCGACGATCGCCAGGGAGGGGGCGAGCAGGGCCCAGCCCAGCACCCAGAACGGGGCGATCCCCGCGGTGTGACCGAGCATCGTCCAGATCGAGCCGAAGCACGCGATCCAGGCGACAGTGGCGATTCGGCGGTCTTCCAAGGGCGGTCTCATCGCAGGGGGGCTCCACAGTTGCGGCAGAAGCGGTCGTCGGTGTGCGCGGGGGCCCGACACGCGCGGCATGTCGGGCGCTGGGGCGAGACCGCCCCGTGGGCTTCCAGCTCCTCGAGGTTGCCGGACGCGTCGTAGCGATAGCGTAGGGTGCCCTTCGCGGACCGCACCTCGACGAGCCGATCCCGCTCGTCGTGCACGAAGATCAGATCGAAGCGCGGCATCCTCACCTCCCAGGGACCGTGCACGTGTTGCTCGCGACGGCTCTCAGGTCCTGGACGGCCTCGTTGATCTCGAGCGCCTGCTCGATCCCGGGGAGATATTTCGCGCCGTTGTAGGCGGTTCCGTCCACGTCTCCCTCACCGATGTTCTTCAGCAGCTTCGCCGCTTTGTACGCGGGCCCCATCGGGGTCGCGGGCAGCGTCTTGTCGAAGACGACCACGGCGGGCTTGAACGCCTCCTCGACGAGCTGGCGCTGTGGGTTCTTCCCCACCCGCGCCTCGAGCTCTTTCGCGAGCTGCCCCGGCGGCTTCTTGCCGGTCTCGTCGAGCGCCTTGTTCACCGTGCCGAAGATGATCCCGTTCTTCATCTCCGAGCCGACCTTGGCCGCCGCGGCGACCGCGCCGATCACCAGCAGCCCGGCACCCAGGATCAGGAACAGCTCCTCGCCTTGCGGGTCGACGGCGAGCAACGGACTGCTGCCGGCGTACTCGTAAAGGTTCACGCCGCCCGCGAGGCCCAGCGGATCGCGCTGCAGGAACCGCGCCGTCCGGGCGTCGTAGTGACGCGCGCCCATCGCATAGAGGCCGTCGCCGTCGTCCTGGACGCCGAACGCGCCGCACCACCGCAGCGGATCGGTCCACGTCGGGTCGGTGGTGACCTGGAGGCCGAACGGGGCGTATGCGAACCCGACGCGCAGCGCGCCCCGCGCGTCGGTGACCGCCAGGACGTTCCCCAGGTGGTCGAAGTGGTAGTAGTACACCGCGCCGCCGGGCTCCACGCGGGCGAGGGGCTCGTGATCCGCCCACACCCACGCGGCGATCAGCGCGCCGTTCTCATCGGTCTCGCACAGCAGGCGTCCCCACGGGTCGTAGTGGCGGAGGCGGACCACGCCCTGCCGTTCGATGCGAACGCGCCGCCCCAGCGCGTCGTAGGCGAAGCGGGCGTCGTTCACCTCGATCAGGCGGCTCTCGGCGTCATAGACCGCCCGCCACCCGTCGGAGCGGCCGATCCGGTTCCCGGCGTCGTCGTGGGTGAACGTGAGCCCGTCGAGGGTGAGGATCTGGTTGTCGGCGTCGTAGGTCGCGGTGTGGGATGGCGGCGTGGGCGGTGCGACGGGGGCCTCACCGTGCAGCCGCGTGACGCGCCCTGCGGCGTCCCGCTCGATGTGCAGGTCGATGAGCGCGTGCTCTTCCGAGGTGTGCCGGAGCTGCGCGAGGTTGCCGTGCGCGTCGCGCCGGTAGGTCGTCTCGGTACCGTTGCCGCGTCGCGCCCGGATCACGAGCCCAGAGCCGTCGTGATCGAGCGCCACGACGTGATCGTCGAAGCGGACGCTCACCAGCCTGCCGCGCACATCCCGCTCGTAGTGGATCGCGAGCCCCGGGACCGACGCGCCGAGGAGGCGACCCTCGCCATCCCAGCGGAACTGCGTCTCGACCCCACCGGGGTGGACGATCGCGTCGAGCTGGTCGCGCCACCGCAGCCGTGACTCGAGCGCGCCGGCGCGCGCCATCGTCGGTCGCCCGCGCGCGTCCCAGGCGACCACCGCGTCGGGCTTGCCGTCCACGTCGCGGCCCGTCACCCGTCCCAGGGCGTCTCGGTGCCAGCGCACCACCCGTCCACGCGCGTCGCGGCGCCCGATGAGGCGCCCGCTCGCGTCCCGCTCGAAGGTCAGCGCGCGTCCAGCGGTGTCCTCGGTCGCGACGTGTTGCCCGCGCGCGTCCCGTCGCAGCCGCGTCGTCGCGCCGCGGCCGTCCGTGACCGCGATCAGATCGCCCGCGTCGTCGTACGCGAGGCCGAGGTGCGCGATCGCGACCGGACGTCCCAGCACGTCTCGGGTGGATCCCACGACGCGTCCGAGGGGATCCTCGACCTCGACGCAGCGCCCGGCCGCGTCGTAGCGGAGCAGCAGGTGCATCCCCGTCGCGTCCCCGAGCCGGGTGATCCGGAGCCCACCGTCGCGCGTGACCTCCCGGCGGCGACCGTCCTCGTCGATGGACGCCAGCGCCGCGCAGCAGCCCCACTCGGTGCGCGTCTCGGTGCCGTCGGCGTGCACGACGCGCGTGATCCGGTCGTTCCCGTCGCGCTCGATCTGCGTCTCGGCCCCGGTGGCGTCGCGGACCGCCACCGTGTGCAGGCCGAGTGCGTCGTAGGTCCATTGGCGTCGGACGCCCGCATCATCGGTGACCTCGATCACGTTGCCGAACCGATCGTAGGACAGGCTCAGCCGCCGGTCGTCGTCGAGCCGCGCGCCGACCAGCCGCCCGTCGCGCCAGGTGAACTCGGACCGGGCGCCGTTGGGCCCCTCGAGCGCGGCGAGGTGCTCGCCCTCGAAGCGGCTCGTCCACCGCGCACCGCCGGGGAGCACCTCGGCGACGAGCCTGCCGGCGTCGTCGTACTCGAACGCGTGCACCTCGGACGCGGGGTCGACGATCTGGAGCAGTCGCCCGCGCGCGTCGCGCTCGAAGCGCCAGCGTTGTCCGCCCGGTCGCTCCAGCGCGACGAGCTTGCCGTGAACCCAGCGGCGGTGCGTCTCGCGACCGAGCGGGTCGACGCTGCGGACGCAGCGCCCGTGCTCGAACGTCGACGTCCACGCCTGGCCCAGCTCGTCCACGACGCGGATCTGGTCCTTGGCGACGCCCTCGTAGCGGCGCACGCCACCGTCGGGATCGGTGATCGCGCCCACGACGTCGCCGTCCCACGCGATCGTCCACGTCAGCGGGCGCTTCCCGACGTCGATTCGAGTGATCCGATCGCCAGCCCACCCGTAGCGGACCGAGATGCCCGCGAGGTCGGTGGTCTCGATCAGGTGCTGGTCGTCGTACCGGAAGGTCGCGCGGCGACCGTCGGGCAGCGCGAACGCGGTGAGGCGCCCGGCGTCGTCGCGCTCGAACACGAAGCGCCGCTCGGCCGCGTCCACGAGCGCCGTGAGGCGGCCCGCGGGGTCGTGCTCGACCGCCACCCGTCGGCCCGCGCCGTCGGCCACCCACCGGAGCGGGTGTGCGCCCGAGCCGCCGTCGAAGCCGCGCACCCGTCCGTCCGGCGCGCGCACTTCCCAGGCCCCGTCGCGCTCCGCGAGCGACCACCCGTCCCGCTCCGGGCTGCCGGTCAGGATGCGGACCTGACCGGTCCCGAGCCACAGCGCCGCGCGACCCGACTGGACCACGAGGACGTCGTCCCACGAGCAGCGCCACCCCGGCCCGAGGTCGCGCGCACGGCCTCGCGCGCTCCACGCGATCGCCAGCTCGATCGGCGGGCCCGGGCCGTCCAGGCGGTACATCACGTCCTTGATGTAGAGATCGCGGGTCGCCAGGTTCACCCAGTGATCGGGCAGGCCGAACGGGCCGCAACCGGCGGCGCCCCGGCCGCCGTCCAGTGTCTGAGGGGGCAGGTCGCCGGGGCCGCCGACGAGGATGAAGTCTTCCGGGTTCGTCCAGTCCTCGGGCCACGGGAAGCCGTATCCGGGGGCGACGTCGGCCGGGCCGTCCACGCTCACGGGAAACGAAGAGCCTAGGCCGATGAGCGTCCCGATCCACGCGCCGACCGACGGCGGGAAGCCGATCGCCACCGCGACCCACGCGCCCGGGCTGTTCACCCAGCCGCCGAGGGTGCCGCCGGCTTCCTGCCATCCGCCATCATCCGCGATCGCGGGCAGCGCGACGACGAGGAGCACCAGCGCCGCGCCGTGTCGTGAACGCAGCGCCGCCCACGCGACCACCGCGACCAGCGGGAGCGTCAGCCCGCCGCAGTAGCCGGCGAACGACGGCACGAGGGCCGCGCGGAGGAACCCGGCCGCGAGGCCTACGAGGGCCAGCGCCGCGAGCCCTACGTCGACGCTGCCAGGCTGGCCGAACAAGCGGCGCACGTCCTCGGCGCCGAGGCGCAGCGTGACGAGCGGAATGGCGGCGTCGCGCTGCATGAGGGAGAGGACGCCGCCGAACGCGAGCATCAGCGCCAGCGGGCGGCTCCCGAGGAAGGTCGCGCCGAGCGTGCCGACGCCGAGCCCGATCGCGAGCGCGACCACCCCCGCGGTGCCCGCGTCGCGGGCGGTCGCCGTCACCCACCCGGGCGTCGCGGCGAGGGCGCGCGTGACCACGAGGGGCCCCTGGAACAACACCCGCCCGGCGAGGGCCGCGCCGATCCAGCACAGCACCGTCCAGAACGCGGTCCCGGTGATCAGGGTCGGCGCGCTGCGGAGCACGAGGATCTGGTTCAGCAGCCAGTGGTTGGGCCAGGTGCCCTCGTTGCCCCAGATCACGAGGAAGGCGTGGGTGATCCACACGGCGAACGCGACGGTGAACGCCACCGTGAGGCGGACGGTGAGCCCGAGCGCCGAGCCGCGCACCGCCGACGTCGCGATCCGGAGCAGGTAGGGCGGCAGCGCCAGGGAGGTCAGAGCAGCCACAGCAGCCCCTGGAGTCCCCACATGCCTGCCCATTGGAGGAACCCGGCGCCGAGCGCCACGAGGAGGAGCATCCTGGCCCGGGCGCCGTCGGCTTCGGCCGCGGCGGCGCGTCCTGAACGCCGCGCGTCCTCGGCGGAGAGCGCGAACAGCAGCGCGAACACCCCGAAGAGCGGCGACCACAGCAAGGTCACGACGAGCGCGAGGCCCGTCCGCGTGGAGTCGTCTGCCATGCGCGCATCATAGGCAATCCGCGCTTGCGCGTATATCGGTCCCCTTGCGAGGGGGGGCTCCCCGCGGCGCGCGTGGACTACTCGTCGGTCGTGCAGGTCGTGCCGACACACGAGAACGAGGCGTCGTCGCCGTAGTCGTAGACCTGCTCGCCGCCGGCCTGCGCGACCATCGACAGATCGTAGCGGGTGTTGTCGTCGATGCCTTCGCCCCAGTCGCAGCGCTCGGAGGTGAGGGTGGCGTCGGAGAGCGCGATGAAGGTGACGCCGGGGTTGTTCCCGTAGAATCCGCCGCGCGCCGCCGCGGTGCGGGTGCAGACGAGTGTTGTGCCCGAGAGGTGCGCTGCGCCCCCCTCGCCCCCCTGGTTGCCCTCGAAGACCGTGTCGGTCAGGGTCGCGGCGCCGCCCGACAGCGCCATCCCCCCGCCGTCCAGGAGCGAGGCGTTCGCCTCGAACAACGCGTCCACCAGCGTCACGGTGGCGCCCGAGGCGTACAGGCCCCCGCCGATGTTGCGCGACACGTTCTCGCGCACGCGCACGCGGGTGAGCACGACCGGGCCCCCTTCGACGTACATCCCGCCGCCCACGAGGCTCTCGACTTCGTTCTCCTCGATGACGGCGTCGGTGACGGTCAGCTCGCCCGCGACCCAGATCGCGCCGCCGAACTGAGCGGCGGCATTGTCCGTGAGCGCCCCGCCCTGCACGTCGACCTCGACCCCGAAGATCGCGCCGCCGCGGTTCGTGGCGACGTTCTCGGTGAACACGCAGTCCACCGCCTCGACCTCGCCGGTGGGTGCGTGCACGCCCGCCCCGTCCACGGCGGCGCCGTCGCGGACCGTGAGCCGCTCGAGGTGGAGCCCCTCGGCGCCCTGGTGGTCGACGACCCGCGCGCTGCCGCCGCCCGAGAGGATCGTGGTCGCCGCGTCGGCGCCCTGGAGGGTGGCCTCGTCCGCGGTGACGGTGAGGGTGACGAAGTACGTGCCGGGACAGAACGCGAGGCTGCCCGGTGTGGTGATCGTCCACGGGGTCGGCGCCGCAGCGGTGCCCGAGGCGAACTCGGAGGTCAGATCCTCGGCGGATCCGCCTTCGGGGGTGAACGTCACCTGCCCCTCCGGGCACGGGGGCGGGTCGTCGGTGTCGGCGCCGGTGTCGTCGAGCGGCGGACCGACGATCAGCACGCACCCTCCGAGGAGGGTGAGCAGTCCGAGTCGTGCTGCGTTCGATGACATCCGGCCCCCGCGCGGAGCACAGCCTACCTCATGGCGGCTCGGCCGCGATCGTGGCGTTCAACCAGACGGCACGCGGTGACGGGCGGCAAGGAGGACCCACATCGCGGCCAGCGCCAGTCCCAGCGCCGCGGCGAGCCGGGTGATCGGCGTCGTCATCCACCACGCCTGCACGCCGACCGCTGCGGTGAACGCGAGCAGCAGCCCGATGTAGGTGAGCCGCGCCGGGCGTGGCAGGGCGCCGAACAGCGGTCGACCGAGCGCGAGCAGCAGCGGGCCCAGCACCGCGAAGTGGACCCCGGCGATGGCCACCGCGTGGTGCTCGGGTAGCAGTCGGGTCCCGAGCGCGAGCAGCGCGACGCCGAGCCCGACCCACAGCAGGCGGATCTCGAGGGGCGCGGCTGCGCGCCAGCCGGCGGTGGCGACCAGCGCACCGAGCAGCGCGAGCGAGAGGTGCGGGAGCAGCCCGGGGAGGGGGCCCAGCACCAGCGCCGCGCCGAGCGTGGTGAGCAGCCACAGCCCGGGCGGGGGCGGGGGCGCGCGCTCGAGCGCGAGCGCGAGGGGCGCGACCACCCCGAACATCAGCACGGTGAGGAAGCCCTGGACCAGCTCTCTCGCGAGCTCCGGCGCGCGCGATGTCAGCACCGCGACCGCCGGGATCGCGACGGCGGCCGCGAGCACCGACCACGGCGCGCTCGACAGCCAGCTCCGCGAGAGCGCATGACCGCGGAGCTGCCAGGCCCACGACAGCCAGATCGCGAGCACCGTCGTCGAGCCGACGATCGCCACGCGCCCGTAGCCGGCCACCGCGAAGCCACCGCTGCCGACGAGCACCGCCAGCGCGTAGAGCGCGGTGGTCCTGGGCCCGGGGACCGGCGCGCCGATGCGCGCTGCGGCCCACCAGGCGAGCGGGAACAGCACGCCGTAGTAGCCGAGGTGGCTGTGCGCGTGCCGCAGCGCCCGGTACTCACCCCACGGCAGCGGGACGCCCGCGAGGAACGCCCGCAGCGTCACGCCGAGCAGCAGCGTGCCGAGGAGCGAGGCGGCTGCGAGCAGCGCGAAGCGGTCTCGGAGCGGATGCACGGCGGCCCTCGTCAGGTGAGGCGACCGTATACCCCGATGCGCGGCCCGGGCGGCGCGGCGGGATGTGGCAGGAGAGGCGCCCCGAGAACCCCATTGCGGATGTCGTTGTCTGTCAATACGCTGCGAGGACGAGCGAGAGAGGTCGTCGATGTTGCTCAACCAGACCGCCGAGTATGCCCTGCGCGCGATGTCGTGCCTCGCGCGGGCCGAGCCGGGGGTGCGCATGCCCTCGGAGGAGCTCGCGCGCGAGGCCGAGATCCCGCCGCACTACGTGTCGAAGGTGATGCGGCAGCTCGTGGTCGCCGGGCTGGTGGCCGGGCAGCGCGGGCGAAGCGGCGGCTTCGTGCTGGCGCGCCCGCTCGCGCGGATCCGCTTTCGCGAGGTGATCGACGCGGTGGGCGGCTGGCCGGACGTCGACCGGTGCGCGTTCGGTCAGGCGGCGTGCAACCCCGACGCGCCGTGCCCGCTGCACCCCACCTGGACGCGGCTCAACGACGCGCTGATCGTGTGGGCCGAGACGACCACGCTCGCCGACACGTTGTGAGGCGCTACTTGCGCCGCCACCACGACCAGCGCCGGTCGCCCAGCCGCGCGACCTCGGTGGCGATCATCTCGGGCGACGCCCGGTGTCCAAGCCGCTCGCTGATCACCCACACCTGCACCGGCTGTCCGGGCCCGTCCGACGCCGTCTGCAGCAGCCCTGCGACGCGGACGCAGCGCACGAGCGCGTACAGGCGTGTCTCGAGGTCGTAGAGCACGAGCAGCACCGTCGGCTCCCCGCGGTCTGGGAAGCACTCGAGCACCAGCGGCTGATCGAGCGCGTTGTCCAGCGACTTCTCGTAGGCGGGCAGCTCGAACCAGCGGTACTCGCGCAGCCGGCTCGGCACGCCCTGGAGCTCGAGCGCGCGTCTGGCGTCCTCGAGCGCGCTGCGGAGCCTGCGCGTGGGCAGCGTCTCCTCGGTCCACGCGCTCCACGGGCGCCACGACTCGTCGTCCTGGTCGAGCCACTCCAGCCCGCCCACGCGCAGCTTGTAGTCCATCGACGCGTCGCCGGGCACGACGTAGCCCGAGTAGTGGAACGTCCGGTCGTGCGCGCGCGCCCACTCGGCCTCGAGCATCATCGTCGCGTAGCCCAGGCTGTGCTTCGCGTAGGCTGGATCGTACGCGCCGAGCAGGCTCTGCACGCTGTCGCGTCCGAGATCGAACCACGAGAACGCGACCAGCCGGTCGCCATCCCGGATGCGGATCTCGCGCGTCTCGAACAAATCGCGCTCGGAGTCGCCGTACAGGAAGTCCTCGAGCGTCGTCGCCCGCTGACCGCGCGCGACCGTCAGATAGCGCCAGTAGAGCTGCTCCTTCTCCGCATCGAGCGCGAGCGGCCCCTCCTCGACCGTGAACCGCCCGTGCGTCTGCCGCAGCAGCTTGCGATTGCTGCGGCTCAGCGGGTTGTCGCGCAGCGGCAGCCGCGTCCACACCACCGGGCGCAGCGCGCCGTTGAACAGCAGGAACCGACACGTCATCAGGGTCTGCCCGATGCGATACCAGCCGCGCTCCAGGAACGCGTCGAGCTCTTCTCGCGTCACGCGGTGCGGGTTGAGGACCTTGGTGCTCATGTACCTTCCGACACCAACAGCCTAGCGGGATTTCCCCCGCTTGCGCACACCCGACCGTCAACATCCGTCCCACCCCGTGCGCCTGCCCAGCGTCGGCGGCAACGCGGATCCCTGCCAGCGCGAGCGCCTCCGGCGGCTCACCTCCGCCGGCTGATCGCGCCTCCGGTCCGCGCTCGTGCCGACCACCTCGGCGTACCCCTGGGCTCGCTGCGCGAGCCCGGGGCCCCCGGCCTCGAAGTGTCCTGCCCGAGCGCGGACCTGCGTCGCGCGCCGGCTCCGGCTCGCGTCGACCGCTGTCGGTCCGCCAATCCGTGGGCCGGCCGTCCCGGCCGGCCGCAGCCTCCGCGGACTCCGCCAGGCGCCGCTTCGAGCGCCGTCGGGTTCAGATCAGCACGGTGTCGGCTGCTCGTTCCGTGGGCCGGCCGTCCCGGCTGTCGATTGATCACATCTTCACGAAGACCTGCTGCAGGCGGG
>CAYQSE010000036.1:0-33413 GCA_964419905.1 uncultured Enterobacteriaceae bacterium | reverse complement strand
CCCACGATGACCTGCGGCCAACACCGCCTACAAGACGTGGGCCGGCCGTCTCGGCCGGCCGCAGCACCCGGCCCGGATCAGCCGGTGAACGGGCGCTGCGGCGGCGCGCCGACCTGACCGCGCCAGCGCAGCCAATGATCGACGAGCACGAGGCAGACCATCGCCTCGACCATCGGCACGGCGCGCGGCAGCACGCACGGATCGTGGCGCCCGCGCGGGCGCACGGTGGTGGCGTTCCCCGCGCGATCGACGGTGTCCTGCTCGTGGAACACGGTGGCGACCGGCTTGAACGCGACGGCGATCTCGATGGGCATGCCGTTGCTGATCCCGCCCTGGATGCCGCCGCTTCGGTTCGACGTGGTCGCGACGCCGCCCGCGCCGTCCGGCACGAACGGATCGTTGTGCGCGCGACCGGTCATCCACGTGCCCGCGAACCCGCTGCCGCTCTCGAACCCCTTCGCCGCTGGCAACGACATGCACGCCTTGGCGAGATCCGCCTCGAGCTTGTCGAACACCGGATCCCCGAGCCCCGCGGGCACGCCGCGCGCGACGCAGCGCACGACGCCGCCCACCGTGTCACCCTCGCCACGCGCCCAGCGGATCTTCGCCTCCATCCGCGGCGCCGCCTCCGGATCCGGGCAGCGCGTCGGGTGCGCCTCCACCTCCTCGAGCCGCACCGTCGCCGGATCGACGACGGCGCTCACGTCATGGACCCGATCGACCCACGCGACGACCTCGACCGCGCCGAGGCTCCGCAGCACCTGACGCGCGACCGCGCCGGCGGCCACCCGCGCGACCGTCTCGCGCGCGCTCGCCCGCCCGCCGCCTGCCCACGCGCGCAGCCCGTAGCGCGCGTCGTAGGTGAAGTCGGCGTGGCTCGGCCGATAGCGGTCCTGGAAGGGCGCGTACGCCGACGAGTCGGCGTCCTCGTTGTCGACCACCAGCGCGATCGGCGTGCCCAGCGTGCGCCCCTCGAACAGGCCGGACAGCACGCGGACCGTGTCCGACTCCTTGCGCTGCGTGACCAGCTTCGACTGGCCGGGTCGCCGCCGATCGAGCTCCGCCTGGATCGCGTCCACGTCGAGCAGCAGACCGGGCGGACAGCCCTCGATCACCACGCCGAGCGAGCCACCGTGGCTCTCGCCGAACGTGGCGACGCGGAACAACACGCCGTGCTGGCTGCCCATCGCGACCTCCCGGGCAAGGGCCCCGCACCCCATACCTTGATAGACCGGCCGGCGTGAAGGACGCCCTCATCGTCTCCGCCCTCTCCCTCCTGCCGCGCCGCACGGGCGCGCGCGGCATGGGCTGGTTCGCCCGCACCGGCGCGTCTCGCGCGCTGACCGGGGCCTTCGTACGCGCGTACGGTGTGGACCTCGACGAGGCCGAGCACGCGCTCACCGCGTACCCCACGCTCGAGGCGCTGTTCACGCGCCGCCTCAAGGAGGGCGCGCGCCCCGTCGACGCCACCCGAGGCGTGATGGTCAGCCCGGTCGACGGCCGCTGCGCCGCGGTCGGGCGCACCACGAACGGCGCGATCGACGTGGCGCCGGGCCGCCCGCTCGACGTGCACGCGCTGGTCGGCGACGGCGGGGAGGGCGAGCGCGACGTCGCGGTCCTCTACCTCTCCCCGCGTGACTACCACCGGGTGCACGCCCCCTACGAGGGCCGGATCACCCGGTGGCGCTATGTGCCGGGCACGCTGTGGCCGGTGTTCCCCGCCGCGGTGCGGCGCGTGCGCGGGCTGTTCGCGCGCAACGAGCGCGCCGTCGTGCACCTCGCGACCGACCGCGGCCCGCTGGACGTCGTGCTGGTCGGCGCCTTCGGCGTGGGTCGGATCACGCTGTCGTGCTGCGATCTCGTCACCAACCAGCACGCGCGCCCGACGGCCGCTTCCTCCGCGCTCTCGCCCGAGCCCGCGCTCGAGCGCGCCGACGAGCTGGGCGTCTTCCACCTCGGCTCCACCGTCGTGATCGTCGCGCCGCCCGGCCGCTGGCGCTTCGACGTGGCGCCGGGCGAGACGGTGCGCCTCGGTCGCGCGATCGCGTCCGCGCTGCCCGAAGCCGGGGCCTGAGCGTGGATCTCGACCTCCGCACCCACGACGCGCTGGACTGGGCCGTCCTTCGCGGCGCGCTCGCTGCGCAGGCGATGACCGAGCGGGGCGCTGTCGTGTGCGCCCAGGCGACGCCGCTCGCCGATCGCGCCGCGGTGCTGCGCTCCCTCGACGGGGTCGACGAGATCCTCGCGGTTCGCGAGGCCGCCCGCGACGTGCCGCTGGGTGACGTCGCCGACATCGCGCCGTCGAGCCGGCGCGCCGAGAAGGGTGAGGTCCTCGATCTGGCCGAGCTTCGCCGCGTGGGGCGCACACTGGCGGGGCTGCAGCGCCTCGCGAGCACCGTGCTCGGCTGGCCGGAGTCGCTGCCGGTGCTCCAGGGCGAGGCGGGCCGGATCGCGCTGGATCCCGGCCTCGTGGACACGCTGCGCGAGGGCTTCGACGAGCAAGGGCGGCTCTCGGCGCGCCTGTGGCCCGAGCTCGGCGAGCTCCGCGAGCGGATCGCCGCGCTGCACACCGCGGTCCGCCGGGTGCTCGACGAGATGCTCCGCGACGAGGGCCTGGCCGACGTGCTCCAGGACGCGTACGTCACCCAGCGGCGCGACCGCTACGTGCTCCCGATCAAGGCTCGCGCGAAGCACATGGACCTCGGCATCGTGCACGACGTCTCCGGGAGCGGGCAGACCGTCTACGTCGAGCCGGCCCAGGTCGTCGCGCTGAACAACCAGCTCCGCGTCGCCGAGGCAGAGCTCGAGTCGGCCGCGGCGCGGATCCGCGCGACCCTCTCCCGCTGGATCGGCGCCGAGCAGGCGCCGATCACCGAGGCGCTGAACGCGGCGACCGACATCGACGGCCTGGCCGCGCGCGCCGGCCTCGCCGAGCAGCTCGGCGCCACGCGCCCGACGGTCGGTGCCGACGGCGTCATCCACCTGATGGGCGCGCGGCACCCTGTGCTCGCGCTCCGCGGCGTGGCGGTCGTTCCGAACGATCTCGCGGTGGACGCGCGCAAGCCGGCGCTGATGTTGTCGGGCCCCAACGCGGGCGGGAAGACGGTCGCGCTGAAGACGATCGGGCTGTGCGCGCTGCTCGTTCGGATCGGCGCGTTCGTCCCGGCCGAGGCCGGCTCCCGGGTCGACCACTTCGGATCGGTGTACGCCGATATCGGCGATGCGCAGTCCATCCAGGGCGACCTGTCCAGCTTCTCGGGCCACCTCGTCGTGCTCCGCGAGCTGCTCGCGCGCGCCGCACCCGGGCACCTCGTGCTGCTCGACGAGATCGCGACCGGCACCGATCCGTCGCAGGGCGCGGCGCTCGCGCGCGCGGTGCTCGAGGCGCTGCTCGACCGCGGCGTCCGGGCGGTCGTCACCACGCACTACGCGCAGCTCAAGAGCCTCGCGACCTCGGACCCGCGCTTCGCGGTGGCCGCGATGGAGTACGCGGGCGACCAGCCGACCTATCGGGTGGTCGGCGGTGTCACCGGCGAGAGCCACGCGTTCGGGATCGCCGCGCGGCTCGGCCTCGATCCGGCGGTGCTCGACCGGGCGCGCGCGCTGATGGGAGACACCGAGCGCGCGTTCACCGAAGCGCTCGAGGCCCACGTGCGCCCGGGGGCCGGGCCGCCCGCGGCCGCGCGCCGCGCCTCCTACGTGCCCCGCGCCGCCGCCGAGCGCCTGCGCGACCTGGCGCGGCGCGCGGCGACGCTGAAGGAGCGCGCCAAGGCGCTCGAGCAGCAGGGCGCCGCGGCGTTCCTCGAGCGCCTCGAGCGGGCAGAGCGCGCGGTGGCCGCCGTCGTCGCCGACCTGCAGCGCGCGCCCAGCCACGCGGGCGTAGGACGCGCCCGCGCAGCGCTCGGCGCGCTGCGCGCCGTAGTGCCCGACGCGCCGGCCGAGGCCCCGGCGCCCGCGCAGGCCTTCGCCGTCGGCGATCGGGTCCGCCTGCGACGGCTCGGGCAGCAGGGCGAGGTCGTCAACGTCGGCGACGAGATCGCGGTGCGGGTCGGCGCAATGACCGTCCGCGCCCGCCCCGACGACCTCGAGCGCGCCGGCGGCAAGGTGGCGCGGCCGCGCCCGGTGGTCCAGGTGGTCGAGGCCGAGGCGCCGCACGGCGAGCTGGCCGACGCGCTGCGCCTGCCAGGCAACACCTGCGACCTGCGGGGGATGCGGGTCGACGACGCGCTGGTGGCCGCCGACAAGTTCCTCGACGACGCGAAGCGGGATCGGCAGCGCGTCGTGTTCTTCCTGCACGGCCACGGCACCGGCGCGATCAAGCAGGCGCTGCGCGAGTGGCTGCCCGACTCGCCGTACGTCCGCGACCTCTGCCCCGCCACCGCGCTGCAGGGCGGCGACGCGTACACGGTCGCGTCACTCCGCTGAGCGCGGCGCCGAGCGAACCAACCGCAGGCCCACGCTGCGGGTGCGGTTGGCAGGCGTGTCGCCGGCGCGACGCGCCACCCGAAGCCAGTCCGGCTCGGAGCTGAAGCTCCCGCCGCGCGCGACGCGCGAGGTGCCCTGCAGCGGGCCGACGGGATCCCGCTCCTGCCACGCGCCGTGCTCGACGCCGTACCAGTCCCAGGTCCACTCCCACACGTTGCCGACCATGTCGTAGAGCCCCCACGCGTTCGCGGAGTACATCCCGACCGGCGCCAGCGCCGGCGCGCCGTCCGAGCAAGGCGCGGTCGTCCACCGCGCCCACCGCCGCGCCGCCATCCAGTCCCCGACGTTGCCGTAGGTGCACACCTCGGACAGCGCGGCGGTGCCCACGTAGCGGGTCGCTGTGCCGGCCCGTGCCGCGTACTCCCACTCCGCCTCGGTGGGCAGCCGGTAGCCGTCCGCGGTGCGGTCCCAGCGCACCTCGTCGAGCTCGCGGGTGTACACCGGCTTCAGGCCGTCTCGCTCCGAGAGCGCGTTCGCGAACTGCACCGCGTCGAACCAGTCGACGCACATCACCGGCAGGTCGTCGCCCACCATCGGGTAGCCGGCGAACTGCTCGCACGGGAACCCCTCCGCGTCGCGACGCGTCGCCGCGGGGTTCTCGCCCGTCACGCGCTCCCACAGCGCCTGGGTGATCTCGAACCGGCCGACGAAGAACGGGCGGGTGATCTCGACGTCGTGCTGCTGCTCGTCGGGGAGGCGGCGCTCGTCGTCCTCGGGGCTGCCCATCCGATATCGGCCCGGCTCGACGCGGATCATCTCGTACTGGGACCAGCCGCCCACCCAGGTCAGCTCGCCGCGCCGTCCCCGTCCCTCTTGACCCGGCAGGGCGGCGGGCGCCGCGGCGGGGGTGGGAGCCGGGACCGCCAGATCGGGCGCGTCCTCGAGCTCGTCCCCCGGCAGCGGCGCGCCGAGCGCGAGGGCCACGAGCAGCAGCGATCCGAACATGACCCTCCCCGCGACGCGACGCGCCCGCCGACGCGCCGGTCGATCAGTCGTCCGCGCGCAGCAGCTTCTCGATCGTCTTCTGATCCGCGCCGGGGAACGGGTAGTTCTCGAACTCGTCCGGCATCACCCACGACAGCGCCGCGACGCCTTCGGCCCACGGCTCCCGATCGCCGAGATCGCACCGGTAGACCGCGAGCATCACGTCGTAGTCGCGGTAGTTGTGCACGACCTCCAACAGCTTGCGCCCGACGTCGACCTCCACCCCGATGCGGGTCCGGCACGCGCGGACCAGCGCGGTGCGGTCGTCCTCGTGATCGTGGACCCGCCCGCCGGGGAACTCCCACAGCAGCGGGAGCACTGCCTTCGCGGCGCGCTGGGTGATCAGGTAGCGACCACCCCGCTGGATCTCGGCGCTGACCACTCGGATCGTCGGCTTCGCGGCGTGGCCCATCCGGCTCCTCCTTGCGCCGCGCAGCGTAGCACGGGCCGAGGACCGCGCGTCGCCTGCGGGGCGAGCCTGCGATACAGTAGCGGCCAACGAAGCGAGGCGTGATGCTGCGACGACGGGTGAAGGAAGCGCTGAAGCGCCGCGCGCCGGGCCTGGTCCTGCTGCGCGACACGTTGCGCGACTGGTCTGGCTCGCCCTCCCCGGCGCCAGCCGACGCGCCCGCGGCACCGGTGCAGGTCGTGGTCGAGCCGCCGCCGTCGACCGGGCTCGATCGCGCGGCGATCCAGGCGGTGCTCGACGACATGGTCCGCCCCGCGCTGCAGTCCGACGGCGGCGACATCACCCTGGTGCGCGTGGAGGGCAACGACGTGTTCGTCTCGCTCGTCGGCGCGTGCCACACCTGCCCGTCTGCGACGATGACTCTGCGCATGGGCGTCGAGCGCCTCCTCAAGGAGGAGTTCCCGAGCATGGAGCGCCTGGTCGAGGTCGGTGGCGCGCTGCACCTGTAGGTCCCGTGGATCTCTCGCTACTCGACGCGCTCCCGCCTGAGCGGATCCTTGCCGCGATCCCCGCGTTCCTCACGGACGTGCTCTCGGACCGCGCCGTCGCTGCGCGCGCGCGCGCCGACCTGACGACCGAGATCGCCGGCTGGCGCAGCGACGAGGGCCTGGCAGTGCTCGCGCACCTCAGGGCGCTGGGCGACGCCCAGCGGGTCTACCACGCCGAGCCGCGCTGCCAACGCGTCGCACGGATCTGGTGCGCACACGTCCTGGGGTCGCCCCGGCTCGACGGCGTGGACCACCTCGAGGCCGCACTCGCGGCCGGCCCGACGGTGATCGTGTGCAACCACCTGTCCTACCTCGACACGCTCGGGGCCGACTGGGCGCTCACGCACCACGGGCGCGCCGATCTCGCCGAGCGGGTGGTGACCGTCGCGGGGCCGAAGGTCTACGAGACGCTGTTCCGCCGGTTCGCCACCGCCGGGCTCCACACCCTGCCGGTCCCGCAGTCGTCCTCGGTCGCGACCGATCCGGACGCGGTGTCACCGCGTGAGCTCGCGAGAATGGCGCGAGAGAGCGTGGACGCCGGGCGCGCCGCGCTCGCGTCCGGCGCCGCCCTCCAGGTCTACGCGGAGGGCTCCCGCTCCCGCTCGGGCCACCTCCAGCCGTTCCTTCGCGGCGTGCACCGCTACCTCGCCCCGCCGGTACGCCAGGTCGTGCCCGCCGCGATTCATGGCACCGAGCGCGTGTTTCCGGTCGACTCGATCTCGCTTCACCCCGGCCCGATCACGCTCACCTACGCCGCGCCGATCGACGTCGACGCGGTGGGCGGCGCGCGCGAGGCGCTGTCGGCGGCGCACTGCGCCATCGCCGATCTCCTGCCCGCGCCGTTCAAACCCGATCCGGACAGCCCACCGATCCGCTAAGGTGAACCGCCACCCGAGGGACGCGATGGCGAACGCCTGCTGTGAGAATCCGAAGCTCGTATGGAGCGCTCGCCGCGTCGCCGAGCACGAGTACGCCGACGTGCTGCTGTGTGGGGGGTGCGGCAGGACGCACGTCACCGAGACCTACCAGCTGCCGGTGCTCCTCCCGACCCCTGGACGCTGCCTGGACTGCGGCGGCGCCCAGGTCGCGGGCTCCCGCGCGGGGGAGGATCCACTCGACGGTGGGCCGCACTGCGCGGCGTGCAACACGACGGACGCCGAGACCACCGCGAGGCACCGCACCCTCGCCAGCGACCTCGTCGCGGGCGGCAACTGGCGCGCCGCAGCGTTCCAGGCGCTCGACCAGGGGCGCCAGATCCGCGCGCTGAAGCTCGCGACCGCCGCCGTGCGCGAGGATCCAGCCGACGCCGAGGCCCGCGCGATCCGGCTGCAGATCCTGGAGGGGCTCGGGTACGGCGTCAGCGCGGCGCGCGAGGCGCTCGAGTGGGCGCAGTCTCCCGAGTCTCCCGACGTCGCGTGGACCGTCACCGCCGAGCTCGAGCGCGCGAACGGGAACCTCGAGGGCGCGCTGCGCGCGATGCAGCGGCTTCTGCGTCGAACCCCGAGCGATCATGCCCTGTGGCTCGAGTACGCGGAGCTCCTGCTGCAGGTCGATCAGCGCGCCACCGCGCTCGACGCGGCGGCACATGCGCTCGCCGACGAGCACAGCCGCGCTGGCGCGCTCGACGTGATCACACGCGCCGCGCAGCGCTGCGTCGAGAGCGGCCAGCTCGACCACACCCGCAAGGCGCTCGAGATCGCTGGCGACTGGTCGACCTCGGTGGTCGGACTCCTCTGGGTCCGCGCGCAGCTCGCAGCGCGCGAGGAGAAGGTCGCCGAGGCGGTGCAGTGGCTCGAGCGCACCCTGGCGGTCGATCCGGGCCACGTCGCCGCCAAGGAGGCGCTCGCGCTGATCAAGCCCGCGGCGAAGTCTCGCTGGAGGCTGTGGTAGTCAGCGCGCGCGCTGGCGCGTTCGCAGCCACTCCGGATCCACTTCCACCACCCCGACGAACTCGACCGGGCCGCGGAGGCGTACGCGCCCACGCGCATCGACCCCGACCGAGAGCTCGCCGCCCGGCATGAGCACGCGGTGCGTGCCAGGCAGCAGCCGCCCCGTGTGCACCGCCGCCGCGACCGCGGCGCACGCCGACGAGCCCGAAGCGAGCGTCGGACCCGCGCCGCGCTCCCAGATCCGGAGCGCCAGCCGCTCACCGTCCAGCACCCGCGCGATCTGGACATTGGTGCGTCGCGGGAACCGTCCGTGCGTCTCGATCGCTTCGCCCCACGCGCGCCAGGGCAGCGTGTCGAGATCGTCGTCGACGAACAGTACGCAGTGTGGGTTGCCCAGGTCGACCGGCACGATCTCCCTGAGCGCGCCGCACACCTCGAGCCGAGCGGTCGGCGGGTCCTCGAACGTGGCGAGCCCCATGTCGACCTTCACCTCATCGGTCGCCGCCTCACACCCCACGACGTCGTGCCCCGTCCACACCGTGAACGCGTCGCCCGCGCCGCGCCGCGCCAGCCACCGCGCGAAGATCCGAAGCCCGTTCCCCGACTTCTCGGCGATGGAGCCATCGGGGTTCCAGATCCGGACGCCATGATCGGCGGGACCCCGGTCGATCGGCTCGAGGAGGCCGTCCCCGCCGACGCCGCGGTGCCGATCGCAGAGCGCGCGCACCAGCGGCGCGTCCAGCGGCGCTCCGTCCTCGAGCACGAGGTAGTCGTTGCCGAGACCATGAGCGCGAGCGAGCCGCACGGACGCCTCCCGCGTCCCGGGATACCCTGGCGAGGACGCTTGCGCCCAGGTTGCCCGATGATCGCGCTGTTGTGGCTCGGAATGGCTCTCGCGAACCCACAGGACGTGCTCCCCCGCGCGGACGCGCCGCTGACGGTGCGAGGCTTCACGAGGCTCGCCGGCGACGGGCCGGCGTGGGGGTATGGCCCGCGGCGCGGCGGGCCCGTCACCGCGTGGATCTTCCCGGACGGCATCGTCGAGCACGCCGAGCTGCGCAAGGGCAAGGCACGGGTCGAGACGCGCCACTTCGACGCCGCGGGCCGCCCGCTCACCACCACCGTGTACGCGGACGACGCGCCCAGCCGGGTGGTCGTCCATCAGCCCGTCGAGGCCACCTTCGAGGTCACGTCGTGGGAGCACCGCGCGCTCGGCGGTGCGACCGTGCGCTGGCCGCTCGCGGCGGACGGGCACCGGCTCGCCGCCTCCGTGGTCGAGACCCCCGCAGATCCGCGCGACCCCTCGTTCCGCGACGGGCTGCTCGCCGGCTGCGGCTGCGTGCTGGAGGGCGCGTCGGCTGCCTGGGTGGAGGGACATCCGGGCGCGCGCTACCGCGTCCGCGTCCACGACGCCGACGGCACGTGGGTCGGGGAGGTGTTTGCCGTGTCGGACGGCGAGCGCGCGCTGTTGATCTCGGCGCTCGTGCCCGCCACCCTGGACGGCGGCCCCCGCGCCGGCCCTGCGGCCCTCACCCTCGGGCGCGCGCTCGCGGCCCTCGCCACCTTCGAGGCCACGCCATGATCGTCTGCGATCCCCGCAACCCCACCGCGACGGCCATGGCCGACGCGCTCGCCGCGCACCTGCCCGAGGGCGTCCCCGGGGAGGCGTTGGTCGTCGTGATCGGTGGAGACGGGTTCTTGTTGCGCACCGTGGCCGACCGCGGGCTCGCGCCGATCTACCTCGGGCTGAACGCGGGCCACCTCGGGTTCCTGCTCAACGACGTCGGGGACTGGGCCGAGACGGCCGCTCAGATCGCGCGGCGCGCGTTCCACGTGCACGCATTCCCGCTGCTGCGCGCCGAGATCACCACGGCTGCGGGTGCCGTCGTCATCGACCACGCGATCAACGACGTGTACCTCGAGCGCGCCACGAGCCAGACCGCCCAGCTCAAGCTCACGATTGACGGGCAGTCCGTGGTCGAGCGCATGGTGGCCGACGGGATCGTGTTCTCCACCGCGCTCGGCTCGACCGCGTACAGCTTCTCGGCCGGCGGGCCCGCGTGCCATCCCACGCTACGTCAGCTGGTCGTGACCTCGATCTGTGCGCATCGGCCACGGCTTCCGCCGTTCTGCCTCCCCGCCGACGCGCTGGCGGTCGTCGACGTCCACGTGCCGGACCGCCGCCCGGTCCGCGCGGTGGCCGACGGCCGCGCCGTCGACGACGTGGTGCGGGTCACGCTGCGCTTCGACGGCTCCGAGGTGCGGCTCGCCTACCTCCCGGGCCACGACTTCACGTCCCGGATGGTGCGGAAGATCCTGCACCCCTGAACCTCCGCCTACTTGGGCTTCACCAGCGGCCCGAGGTGCGCGGTGACGCCGACGCTGACGCCCCAGCCCCCGCCGAGCCCGAGGTCGGCGGGCGTGTACGGATCGGCGAGCAGCGCCTCGCCGGACTCGGCGGACCAGCGACGGCCCCCGATCAGCATCAGCTCGCCGTTGAATCGCGCGAACACCGACACCCAGCGATTCGGCGAGAACTCGACGCCCGGCATCAGGTGAAAGAACACGAACGAGGGCGCCGGGGAGTCGGCCGGCGGCCCCTCCACCTTGACCACCCGCGAGATCGGCGAGCCGGACCAGTAGGCGAGCGCCGCGTGCGCCGTCGGCCGCAGGAAGAACGCCGGGAACGGGATGAAACCCGCGAACGCCCGGATCTCGGGGGTGTACCGGAACGTCTCGCCCTCGGCGATCAGCTGCGGCACCTCGGCGTTCTCGATCTCGCGCTGATAGAAGTACGAGAAGCGGGCGGTGCGCGCCGCGATCCCGACGCCCACCTCTACCATCTGGTGCACGCCGTAGGCGACCTCGAGTCGAAACGCGGTCGAGCCGCCCTTCTCGATCTGCCGATGCGAGCGGACGTCGATTGGCTCGAGCGTCTGGTCGTCGAGCATCCACCGGCCGTCGTAGACGTGCTTGTAGCTGCCGGCGCCGAACGCTCCTTCGGCGCGCAGCATCACCTTGTGCAGGCGCCCCGAGGCCACCGCGCGCCACTCGGACAGGGACAGCCCGGAGTTCTTGTAGCGGACGTACTCGCCCTTGCTCATGTTCAGCGAGACCCACGGGGCCTCGTCGTCGCGCAGCTCCCAGTCCTTCAGGTCGTCGGGACGCAGGCGCGGATCTTCGTAGTCGCCGTCGTCCGGGCGGACGAGGATCTGCAGCCCCTGGTCGGCGAACCCAAGCTCTTCCGCGGCGCGGCGCGCCTCCTCGCGCCGGCGCTCCCACTCGGCACGGGGATCCGCGAAGTCGCCGCGGACGTCGCCGTCGCTCGCCGCCCCGCGGATCACGCTGTCGAGCACCAGCGACAGGCCCGCCGCGACCGCGCCGTGGTTGTCGGGCGTGACCCGGCTGCTGAAGCTGATGACCGGACGCGACTCCTTCACGTCGATGATCGTGAGCAGCACCTCGTCGCCCATCCGGGTGCGCTCGAGCTGCATGCCGACCGCCCAGTCGACCTTGGCGCGGGCGCCGAGCACGTACGCGCAGCCGAGGTAGTTCCCGTCCGGACAGGCGTCGAGGTAGACCGCCGCGGTGTAGTCCTGGTAGTTCGGCACCTTCGCGAACGGGATCACGAAGTACTCGGCCGCGAGCATCCGCTCGAGGCTGGCCTGCAGCGCGGATGCGGCGGGCCGCAACCCCGGATCGTCCACGCGCTCGGCGGGCATCACCAGCACCGAGTCGATCTGGAACGCGCCCTGCGCCCAGGCCGCGCGCGGCGCCGACACCAACGCCGCGAACACGACAGAACAGAGCAGGAACCACCGGAGCATACGCGCACCCGAGGACTGGCGGGACGCCCTCACCGTACCACCTTGCGGCGCGGGGCTCGACCCCCCAGCTCACCGTGTACGGTCGATCGGAGGGTGACGAGCGCCTCGACGTGGGCCGTGTTCGGGAACATGTCGAACAGCTCGATCGGTCCGATCGTGAAGTCCGCCTCCTTGAACGCCGCGAGATCGCGCGCGAGGGCCCGCGGATTGCACGACACATAGACGATCTCGCTCGGCTCGAGCGACAAGATGCCGTCGATCACGCCGGGCTCGAGCCCGCGGCGCGCCGGGTCGAGGATCACGACCGGGTGGCGTCCGACGAGACGGCGCGCGAGATCGGGCAGCGCGTCGCCGACGCTGCCACACACGAACTCCGCCTGGAGTCCCTGGCGCCTGGCGGTCTCTCTCGCGCGCGCGACCGCGCCCTCGACCGCCTCGACCCCGTAGGCGAACCAACCCGACGCGGCGGCCTGGAGCGCGAGCCCGCCCACACCGGCGTACAGGTCGACCACCGGCACCGACTTCGGGGACTCGATCTGCTGAAGGACCCGCCGGTAGAGCACGTCGGCCATCGCAGGGTTCGTCTGGAAGAAGTCGCCCGGCCCGATCAGGTAGGTGACCTCGCCGAGCGTCTCCTCGAGCGCACCCTTGCCGGTCAGCGGCATCACCTGCACCGTGCCGCCCTCGTCGCGCACCATGATCGCGTTGCCGGGCTCGGCGTTGAGGTGGACCCACACGCCGACCACCGCCGAGACCTGGCCGGCGATCGCCTCGGCGAGGTCGCGCAGCTGCGGCGTGCGTCGGCTCGCGACGAGCGTGACCAGGACCTCGCCGGTGGTGCGCGAGATGCGCAGCACCGCGGCCCGCAGCACGCCGCGACCCGTCTGCGCGTCGTACGGCCAGATGTCGAGCGCGATCGTGTGGTGGGCCAGCGCGATCATCACCGAGCGCAGCACGGGATGCGCGACGTTGCACTTCGGGATCGGCACGATGTGCGCGTCGCGGCGTCCCCACGCGCCGACGCGGATGTGCCCTTGATCGGAGTAGCCGAAGCCGACCTTGATCGTGTGCCGGAAGTCCTCGAGTCCGGACGGCGACGCGTGGAACGCGCCGATCTCGACCTCGGGTAGACCCGCGTCCTCGAGCGCCTGCCGCATGAGGGTGCGGCGCGCGACCTCCTGGCCGGGCGCGTCCAGGTGCATCAGCGGACAGCCGCCGCACAGGGTGTACCGCTCACACGGCGGCTCCACCCGATGGGGATCGGGCGTGTCGGTCTCGAGGAACAGCGCCTGGTCCTGGTGCGGACCCTCGTGCACGATGCGGACGCGAGCCTCCTCGCCAGGGATGCCCTGCCACACGACCAACGACTTGCGGGGGCCGAACATCACCGCTTCGCCCCTGGACAGCCAGCGGTCGGGAAGCGCGCGCTCGACGCGGGGGAGTCCTCTTTTCAATCGATTGACCCCAGGAGGTGAGGATCGGCGTGGGATCAGGTACCCTGACCGGGGCTCGCTTTAGCCCGTTGATGGAGCGTCGTCGTGCGACCAGCCCTCGCGATTGTCGTGATGGTCACCTTGGGGGCCTGTGCGCCCACCCGAGAGCGCGCGCCAGAAGACCTCGACGGACTGCTGCGCTTCCTCTACGAGCACCACGACGATCCCGACGCGCTGCACGAGGGGATGGAGAACCTCGCGCCCTGGCTCGACGGGGTCGGGCGCACCGAGGAGGGGCGCGCCGGCTATCAGCTGACCCCGCTGACGGAGGAGGAGGTCGACGACATCACCCGCCCGGACCGCGACCTCGAGGTGGCGTTCGGGGTCGCCGTCGCCGGCGTCAGCCGTCACCGCATCGAGCCACACGCCGAGATCACGCTGCTGCCCGATCAGATCTACACCGATCCCCGGGCCCACACGCGCTACGACCGGACGATCATCGGCGGCGACCCCTCGCAGTTCCTGCTGTGCGCCGACGACGTGCGCACGGTCAACGACATCAGCAAGACCAAGATCGGGGTCACCATCCCGTATGTCCTGCACAAGGACTTCGCCTGGGTCCACCTCGACGAGGACCGCCGCGCGACCGTCGCGCGGAGCTGGGTCCAGGAGTCCTCGTGCTCCGCCAACGGCGTCAACTGCGTGCTCCAGTCCTACAGCGTCGACCTGTGGTACGCGTCGGACGACGTCGACACGGTCCGCCTGACCGCGACGTGGAACGAGATCACGAGCGCCGCCGACGCGTTCCTCAGCCACGACCAGCTGGTGAACCTCGCGGTGAACGGGATGCTGCTGGTCTACGAAGAAACCGACGCGTTCCTCGACGAGTACCCGGGCCCCTGAGCGCCGGTCACTGCACCGGCGGCAGGGCGAGGCGCTGGTCGATCTGCAGGTTCGGCTTGCCCTTGAGCACGGCGTGGTTCGCCTTCAGGATCTTGCCGCTGAGCGTAGAGTCGCCGTAATAGCGCAGCGCGATGCTCGACAGGCTGTCGCCGTGCTCGACGACGTGGGTGGCGCCGCGGGTGCGCGCGGTGACCTCGAGTCGACGGGTGTCCACGGCGTCGATGCCGGGCACCGCGAGCAGCGCCCGCTCGGCGTCGCGAAGCTGCTGGTGACGCGTGACCGCGCCGCCGAGCCGCGCGGTGGTCCCGCTGAGGCTGAGCTCGAGCGGCGCGCTGTCGAGCCCGGGCACCGCGCGCAGCGCTGCGGCGGCCTGCGCGCCGACGGCTGGCCCCTCGACCTGCTCGATGGGCGTCGCCGCGCTCGGCGGCTCGGCGGGGGCTGCGGCGACGACGGGTGGCGCCACCACCGCCGGAGCCGCCGCCGTGACCGGCTGCACCTGACGGTTGCGATCCGCGGCGATCGCCTCGGGCGACGGATCTCCGCCGAACAGGATGTTGCCGAGCACGAACAGGATCGCGAACGTGGTCACGCCCGCGGTGGTCCACGCCCACTTCCCGTTCTCCTTCTCGAGATCGCGGTTGCGCCCGACCAGCTGGGCGTTCTCGCTGCGGAGCCGCCGCGCCTCCTGGCGCAGCGCCTTGATCTCGCCTTGCTCGCGGGCCGCGCGGGCCGCGCGGTGCTCGTCCTGGAACGCCTCGTCTGCGGCGAGGTTCTCCTCGATCGCCTGGCGTAGCGCGAGCGGCACCTCCTCACCGCACGCGAGCGCCTCGTCGAGCGCGGCGAGGGCGTCGCGCCACCGCTGCCCGGCGACGTGGACCTTGGCCAGCAGCAGCCGCGCCTCTCCGTCCTCGGGTGCCAGCGCCAGCAGCACGGACAGCCGCTCGCGCGCCTGACGCAGCTGCCCGTCGGTCGCGAGGCGAAGCGCCTCGTTGTAGAGCTCGGCCGGCGCGTCGAGCCCGGTGGACTCGGCCGCCTGCCGCAGCGCGCGAACCACGCCGCCAGGAGGAACGGGCGTTTCGGAGTACGACGAGCGACCAGCCGTCGCGTCGATCTGGATGGACTCGCTGAGCATGGCGGTACCGGGGAGGGAGGCGGGGGGAGGGGCGTCGAGGGGTCGCCGGGGGAGGGCGACCGGAGGGTGCGCGGTGAGGGATCACCGCACCCGTGCCTATAGCACAATCGACGCGCTCCGGGGCACGCGGTTCCACTTCCCCGCACGGGCTGCGGGAAGCGGCCCATCAGTACGAGATGCGGCCCTCGCGGCGAGAGGCGCGCATGCGCTCGAGCGCCGACTTCGCGCTCTGGTGGCCATCGACCTTCACCGCGGCGGTATAGGACGCCTCCGCGTCCGCGTAGCGCTTCTGCCGGTAGTAGGCCTCGCCCAGCCGATACAGCGTCCAGCTTCGGTGGTGGGGCTCGAGGTAGCCCGACGCCAGGTAGGTCTCGAGCTGCGGGATGGCGTCCGCGCTCTTCCCCGAGCGCAGGAAGGTCAGGCCGCGCCAGTACAGCACGCGCTGGTTGGACGGATCGACGGTGAGCACCTGGTCCCAGGTCTCGTGCGCATCCGAGAAGTGTCGCTGATAGCTCTGGATCTGACCCATCACCAGCAGGTTGATGATGTTGTCCGGGTAGACGCTGTGGTTGCGGCGCGTGGCCGCGAGCGCCTTGGCGTGCTCGGACTCCTCGATGAAGCTGAACGCGAGCGACAGGGTGGCGGGTGGACCGAGGAACACCCCGTCCCGCTCGACCTCCTCCATCTGCGCGATGCCCTCCGCCCGCTTGTCTCCGAAGTCCGGGATCAGTCGACTCTGCCGGCTCACGACGGTCCGCCAGTAGCTGTACATGCCGTCGGCGAGCAGCAGGTCCTTGAACGCGGGCGCGTGCTCCCGCGACTTGCCGGCGTGCGTCATCGCGTCGAGCGCGGTCTGCAGCGCGGACAAGTACTTCTCTCGGCGCATCGTGTGGATGGCCTCGATGCCCTTCATCCCCGCGAGCAGGAAGTGCTCCCAGCCCTCGGAGCCCGCGACGCCAAGCGCCACGCCCAGCTGCGTCTGCGCCTTCGCGTTCGCCGCCAGGTACTCGCGCTCGTGCCGGTAGTCCCAGTTCTCGAGCATGATCGCCTGCCAGATCACCGCGTCGACCGCTGCGGCGATGCCGGTGCCCGGGTAGGTGTTGTCGAGCTTGTGGAAGTGGGCACGCGCGCCGTCGTAGTCGCGCAGGTAGGCCAGGTGGAGCCCGTCTCGGATCCCCTGGACGTAGGCAACCGGCAACGCGAGCTGTTCGGCGCCGCGGATCGCGGCGGGGTCGTAGGTCGCGCCCTCGGCCCGGGTGATGCTCCACCAGCCATCGCCGCGGATGCCGTCGTCGAGTGGGGACTCCCCACGCGTCGGACGCTTCAGGGACAGCTCGAACTCGATCGGCCCCTCCGGACGCGCCGGCGGCGTGCTGCGCTCGCCCTTCACCGGACGCTCGGCGGGCGTGGCCTCCTCTTCGGGCTCGGGCGCGTCCGGCGCCCCCCACGCGAGCACCCCCCACAGCAGCAGTCCGATCATCGCGCCTCCCCAAGCGCCACCTGGCGCAGAACTCGGTCGACCAGGTCCGCCTCGAGGCGACGCCCCTCGAGGTGGTGCACCTCGCGCAGGCCGGTGGGCGACGTGACGTTGATCTCGGTCAGGTACTCGCCGATGACGTCGATCCCCACGAACAGCATCCCGTTCGCCTCCAGCTCGGGGCGCAGGCGATCGCAGATGCGGCGGTCGCTCGCCGTGAGCTCGGTGGAACGGACACTCGCGCCGACGTGCATGTTCCCGCGGTGGTCGGTCGGGCCCGGCACCCGAAGGATCGCGCCCACCGGCTCTCCCTCGAACAGCAGGATCCGCTTGTCGCCCTCGGCGATCCCCGGCAGGAACGCCTGCGCGATCAGCGCCTGCCGACCGCCGCCGGTGAGCAGCTCGACCAGCGCGGCGAGGTTGCGATCGCCTGCGCGCGTCACCACGACCCCGCGCCCACCGTTGCCGTCCCACGGCTTGAGCACGATCTGGTCGTGCTCCGCCGCGAACGCGCGCACGCTCGCCAGATCGCGGGTGAGCAACGTGGGCGGGTGCAGGTCCGGGAAGCCCATCGCCCACAGCTTCTCGTTGAGGCGCACGAGCCCGCCGGGATCGTTGACCACGCGCGTCGACGCAGGCGCCATCGCCAGCAGGTAGCAGGCGAAGATGTAGTCCATGTCGAACGGCGGATCCTTGCGCATCCACACGACGTCGAACGCGCCCAGCGGCTCGGACACCGCGGGGCCTTCGTGGAAGTAGGGGGCCTCGGCGGTGACCCGCACCTCGCGACAGACCGCGCCGGGCACCCCATCGCGCGCGAACAGCGCGTCGGGCGTGCACCAGGCGACCGGGAAGCCCCGATCACAGCACTCGCGCATCACGACGTAGGTGGAGTCTCCGGCGACGTTGAGCCGGTGCAGCGGGTCCATCACGAACAGGGAACGCATGCCGGAAATCCCCTCCACGACCTGACTACCGCGGCTGCTCCGCCGCTGCACCGTGCGCCGTCTCGCCCATCCACGCGGTCACCACCGCCGCGCCCACACTGTCACTCCACACGTTCACCGCGGTACGGCCCATGTCGAGCACGCGATCGACCGCGAGGATGACCAGCACCGCGTCGGTCGGCAGCCCGACCGCCGCGAGCACGATCACCATCATCACCGTGCCGGCGTGCGGGATCCCGGCAGCCCCCACCGACGCCAGCAGCGCGGTGATCGCGACGATCACCTGCTGCGACAGCGAGAGATCGCCCAGCATCTGCGCGACGAACAGCACGGCGACGACCTCGTACAGCGCCGTACCGTCCATGTTCACCGTCGCGCCGAGCGGCAGCGTGAACGAGGTGACGCGCTCGGGCAGCCCGGCGTTCACCGTCGCGCAGCGCATGGTCAGCGGCAGCGTGCCCGCGCTCGACGCCGTGGAGAACGCGGTCGCGAGCGCCTCGCTCATCTGCCGGAAGAACAGCGCCGGGCTGCGCCCTGCGCCGAAGTAGAGGATCAGCGGCAGCGTGACGCCGCCGTGCACGACGAGCGCGAGGGACACGGTGAGCGCGTACCAACCGAGCGCGCCGGCGAGCGCCACGCCGGTCTGCGCGGTGACGAACAGGACGTACCCGAAGATGCCGAGCGGGGCGACGGCGAGGATCCCGTGCGTCATCGCGAGCATCACGTCCTGCAGCGCCGCGAAGAAGCGGGTGAGCAGCGCACCGCTCTCGCCCCCGGTCCGCGTCGTGAACACCCCGAACAGCACCGCGAAGAAGATCACCGCGAGGATGGAGCGATTGCTGCTGGCCGCCTCGAAGATGTTCGTCGGGATCATCCGATAGACGATGCCCGCGAGCACGGCCACCGAGGACTGCCCGACGAGCGCGTCGGCGCCCGGCACCCCCGCCTCGCCCAGCTCCGCCTGCGCGGCGCCCATCAGCGCGTCATAGGACACGCCGTCGCCGGGGCGCAGCAGGTTGACCGCGACGAGCCCGGTGGTCACCGCGATCGCCGAGGTCGCCGCATAGTAGGTGACCACGCGCAGCCCCATCCCGGCCAGCCCGCCCCGAGCGCCGAGCCCGGTGAGGCTGGTCACGATGCTCGCGAACACCAGCGGCACCACGACCATCTGGAGGAGCGCGAGGAACACCTGACCCGCCCACTCGCCGATCGCGGCGATCCGCAGCACGGTGACCCGGTCGAGGCCGTAGGCCTGCCCGCTCGTGAGGTTCAGCGTGAGCCCGACCGCGGCCCCGAGCACCATCGCGGCGAGGATCTGGATGTGGAGCGGCGGTAGACGCATCACGCTACTTCCCGATGCAGAAGCGTGCGAACAGGGTATCGAGGACGGCCTCACGCGTGTCGGCGCCGGTGAGATCGTCGAGCGCGCGCACGCCGCGGGTGGCCACCTCGGAGGCCACCGCCGGGCCCGCGAGCGGCAGCGCGTCACGCGCCTCCCGCGCGCATCGCGCGACCTCGCGCAGCCCGTCGCGCTGCCGCGCCGACGCGATCACGAGGCGGCTGTTTCCCGGCGCGTCGCCGACCAGCGCGGCGACGATCGCGGTGCGCAGCGCGTCGAGCCCGACGCCAGTGTGCGCGCTCACCGAGAGGCTGCCCGGGAGCGGGTCGACGCCCGCGCGATCGATGCCGTTGGTGACCACGAGGCGCGGTCGATCGGCGGTCCGCGCGAGGATCTGCGCCTCTGCCTCGTCGGGCCCGCTGGCGCGCGCGCGTAGCACCACGACCAGCAGATCGGCGTCGGCGACCAGCTCTCGCGCGAGGGCGAGCCCCGCCGCCTCGATCGGGTCGCGCGTCTCCCGCTCGCCGGCGGTGTCGAGCAGCGTGACCGCGACGGGTCCGAGTACGGCGCTCGCCTCGAGCACGTCCCGGGTGGTGCCGGGCGTGTCGTGGACCAGCGCGCGGGAGCGCCCGAGGAGCGCATTGAACAAAGAGGACTTTCCAGCGTTGACCGCTCCGACCAGCGCGATCCGCGCCCCCTCGACCAGCGCACGCCCTGCCGGCAGCGTCGCCACCGCAGCGTCGCAGGACGCGGCGACGTCGTCGAGCCGCGCGACCAGCGCCGCGTCGTCCTCGAGCGCGAGCTCGTCGTCCGGGTGATCCAGCCGCGCCTCCAGCTCGGCCACCGCGTCGAGCAACGACGCACGCACCTCGCCGAAGAACGCACCGACGCGTCCCTCGAGCGCGTCCCGCGCGATCTCGATCCCGCGCGCCGTGCGGGCCCGACTGATCTGCAGCACGCCTTCGGCTGCGACCAGATCGAGCTTCCCGTGCAGCCAGGCGCGTCGCGTGAACTCGCCGGGATCGGCGAGCCGCGCCCCGCAGGCCAGGGCGGCGTCTACGAGTCGCTCGACGATCAGCGGGTTGCCGTGGCACGTCAGCTCGGCGAGGTCCTCGCCGGTCGCGGTCGCCGGGGCGCGCCCGAGCACCAGCAGCCCGTCATCGAATACGCCATCCGCATCGCGGAAGCGCACCCGCCGCGGACGCCCCGACGGCACCGGCCACCCGGCGTGCGGCGCGCAGAACCCGCGCAGCACCTCGAGCAGCCCGGGACCGGACAGGCGGACGATCGCGAGCGCCCCGTGTCCCCACGGGGTGGCGGGCGCGACGATGACCTCGCTCATCGCGCCCTCGCCCACGCGCCGCAGATCACTCCTCGGAGGCCGGGATCACCTGGACGTACTTCACGCCGTCCTTGATCGCGGACTCGGAGAGGACGCCATCGAGCTCGGAGATCGTGACGTGCAGGATCCGACGCGCGTAGCTGTTCAGCTCGCGGTTGATCGTGATCGTCTTGCCGGTCTCGATCGCCTTGGCCGCCGCGCGCCGCGCCAGCTCGACGAGCTGGGCGTCGGAGAACTCGCCGCGATCCTCGCGCCCGCCACGACGACCGCCGCGGTCGCCGCCGCGATCGCCGCCGCGGTCGCCGCCGCGATCGCCGCCGCGATCGCCGCCGCGGTCGCGATCCCGATCGCGACCGCGGGACTCGCCGCGCTCGCTCTTACGGCCCGCGTCCGGGCGCGGATCCTCGACGTCGACGTTCACCTCGCCGACGCCGAAGGGCGCGACGAGCTCGTGCAGGAAGTAGCGGATCGCGCGCAGGGTAGACCCGCGCTTGCCCACGACCCGCCCGGCCCGCTCGGCCTGCACGTCGAGGTGGACGATCTCGCCGTTGCCGGCGCCGGTGACCGAGCCCTCGACGCCCATGTGCTCGAGCAGCTTCGCGAACCATGCCGCCGCCGCGTCGGACGCCTCGGTCGTGCCCTCGGGCTTCGGGCCACCGCGCGGGGCGTCGGACGCCTGCGGCGCGGGGCGATCCGAGCGTGGCTTGCGGTCGCGGTCCCGATCGCGGCCCCGCCCCCGGTCGTCTCGGCCGCGATCACCACGGCCGCGGTCGTCGCGGGGCCGGTCGTCGCGGGGCCGGTCGTCGCGGGGCCGGTCGTCGCGGGGCCGGTCGTCGCGGCTGCGCTCACGCCCGCGATCCTCGCTGTCGCGGCTCCGACGACGCTCGGGCTCCTCGTCGTTGCTGCGGTTCGGGTCGGCCGCGATCTTCTCGATCTTGGCGCCGCCCTCCTCCACCCAGCCGATGATCTTCACCGTCTGCTTGGCCACCATGCCGCCCACCTGGCTGCGGAAGTGGCTCATGTCGAGCTTGTAGCCCACATTGCCTGGCTCGACGCCGAGCGCCTCGGCCGCCGCGCTGACCGCGGCCACCAGATCGCGCCCCTCACCCGTCACCGTCTGCTTCCCCTCGGGGATCTCTCGCATCTGCATGTCCTTCTCCACTCCAATCACGTCGTAGCGGCAGCGACCGGTTCAGGCTGCCGCCAGGTGCGCTTGATCACCCACTGCTGCAGGATGGTCAGCACCATGTTCACGAAGATGTACACCACCAGCCCAGAAGGGAAAGCGAAGAAAAAGAAGCCGAACAGCAGCGGCATCCACTTCATCAGTCGCGCCTGGGCAGGATCCATGTTGCCGGTGGGCATGAACTGCTGCTGCACCACCATCAGTACGACGACCACCGCCGGAAGCGCCCCGTAGGGATCGACCGAGGAGAGGTCCTTCAGATACAGGAACTCGGTGTGATAGAGCTCCACGCTGCTCAACAGCACCTGGTAGAGCGCGATCCACACCGGGAACTGCACGAGCATCGGCAAGCAGCCGCCGAGCGGGTTGACGCCGCGCTCGCGGAACAACTCCATCGTGCGCCGGTTCAGCTCCTCCGGCTTGTCCTTGAAGCCCTCGCGGATCGCCTGAAGCTCGGGCTGCAGCGCGCTCATGGCCTGGGACGACTTGAACGACGCTTGGGTCAGTGGGTAGAACAGCGCCTTGACCGAGACGGTCAACAGAATGATCGCGACGCCCCACTGCCCGACCAGCGTGTAGAAGAAGCGCAGCGCAGAGAGCAGGATCTTCCCGAAGAACGAGAAGAACCCGAGGTCGACCAGCTTGACCAGGGAGGGATGGAGCGAACGCAGCGTGTCCAGCTCTTTGGGCCCGATGTAGACCGAGAACTGCTCGGTGTGCGAGCCGCCTGGGGCGAGGTCGGCGCGCACGGTGTAGTGCAGGCCGAACGCGTCTTCGCCGCCCTCCCGCGCGAGCCGCGTGAACGCGACCCGCCCGTCGCTCTCGCCTTGCGGCAGCACCACCAGGGCGAAGTAGCGGTCGGCCAGCGCGAGCCAGTCCACCTTGCCGGTGAACGGCTCGTCTTCGATGAGCTTCTTCAGACGCAGCCACTCGTAGTCGCCGTCGACCATCGCGTAGGGCTGCACGACGCTCTCGTAGCGTCCCGGATCCTCGGGGATCACGTCGTGGATCTGCACCCAGAGGTCGCCCGAGAACGGCTGGGGACCCACGTTGCGCCACGTCGTGGTGAGGTCGAAGGTGCACGTCTCGCCGGGCACGGGGCGCAGGAAGCGCGTGACCTCGAGGCCGTCACCCGACGTGCCCCGGACCACCACCGTGCCATCCGCGCTCGGCGCGAGCACGTCGGAGGGCACCGACGCCGCGCGCCAGTCGCCGGCACCCATGCCGAACACCATCGCGTCGCGGGTGAGCAGCGTCTCGAGGCCGGGCTCGTCACCGTAGGGCTTCCACGGGCCGCGACCGACGCCGGTGACCCGCGACCACAAGAACGTCCAGATCGGCTCGACGGCAAAGGGCGCGCTGTGCTCGGTGAGCACCGCGTCGCGGAGGAAGCCGCCCGGCGTGGACCAGGTCGCGCGGACGTCGCAGCCCTCGAACGGCACCTCGCGCGCGGCCACGACCGGCTGCTCGAGGCGCGCGTCGGTCGGAACGGGCGCCGGCGCGACGACGACCGGAGCGGGCGGGGCCACATCCTCGGGGAGCGCCTCGGCTACCACGTCGGCCGCGGGATCGGCGTACCGATCCGGGTAGCGGTAGTTCATCCACGCGTCCCACATCAGGAACGTCGTGAGCGCGAGGACCACCGCGAGGATCGTACGTCGTTCCATGGGATCAGGCCGACTCGTGGAGGATGCGACGGATTGCGCGCGCCACGACCCCACGCAAGGCCTCGGCCCCGGCGGACGCACTGCTCGCACGGGCGATCACGACGACGTCGACGGCTCCCAGACCGGTCCGCTCGTGGCGGACCGCCTCTCGAAGCCAGCGCTTGACGCGATTGCGCACCACGGCGTTCCCCACCCGGCGGCTCACCGAGAGCCCGATTCGCGGCGCCTCGAGCTCGTTGCGTCGCCAGCGGACCACGAGGTGAGGCAGCTCGATGCGGCGACCCTCGCGCTGGACCTTACGGAACTCCGCAGGGCGGCGCAGCCGGAGGACGCGAGGGAGCCTTCGGTCACCACCGGTGATCAGTGCTTCTTGCCAGCCACCGTCGGGACGAGCCGCTTACGGCCCTTCCGACGCCGCGCGGCGAGGATCTTGCGGCCCCCCGGGGTGCTCATGCGCGCCCGGAATCCGTGGCTACGCTTCCGCTTGATACGGGACGGCTGATACGTGCGCTTCATGGAAAACCTCGCCTCCTGGGGGCCCTCGTGACCGAGCGGCCGGGACCATCTGCCGGGCTGCTCCGGGGTCACCCCGAATGACGGCCACGCCTATCGCGGTGTAGACCCCCGGGCAAGCACGCGGCCCGATCGCGGTGGGATCTCGCCAGCGGCTCCGTCCACAGCCCAGGCGCGCCCTGCGATCGTCCAAATTCGGGCTCGTACCGGGACTCCTCATTCGATGGATCGCGGTCGTCCACAGATCCGGGCGGTACCGATCGCGGTCGTGGATCGAAGGGATCCGCGTGCGGGCGGGATCCTCGTGAAGCCGGCGCGGTTCCCGTTTGTGCGATCCGGCTCGGTGCTGATAGTTTCGAGAGCCTGCCCCGCCACCCCCGCGCCCGCCGACCTCGCTCGCCCCGTCGGGTGGCCATGCCATGTCCAGAGGACAGATGAACGCGACCGCCCTGTGGGATCAGATGTTGGACGCGATGCAGCGACGCATCGGCCAGAGCGCGGTCGACATCTGGCTCCGTCAGTGTCGGCCACGAGATCTCGCGTCGGGACGCCTCGTCCTCGAGGTCGAGAACCCGTACTACATCGACTGGATCACCGAGAACTACCTCCCGATGCTGCACGAGGTGGCCACGGAGCTCTCGGGGCGCCAAGTCGACCTCGAGATGTTCAGCGAGGGCGACGAGCCGGTCACCAGCGAGGTGCCGCTGCCCGGTGCCGAGCCGACCCCGCCGCCAGAGACGCAGCGCGCCATCGGCGTCAACACGAAGCAGGACTTCGACGCGTTCGTGATCGGTGAGTGCAACAAGTTCGCCCACGCCGCGGCGCGCGCCGTCGCGGACTTCCCAGCCACCCAGTACAACCCGCTGTTCGTCTACGGGTCCACCGGGCTCGGCAAGACGCACCTGATGCACGCGATCGGCAACGAGATCCTCCGCCGCGATCCGACCGCGCGGGTGGTCTACGTCACGGCCGAAGACTTCATGAACGAGATGATCAACTGCCTTCGGTATCGGCGCATGGAGGACTTCCGCACGAAGTACCGCACGCGCGCCACCGTGTTGTTGGTCGACGACATCCAGTTCCTCTCGGGCAAGGACCGAACCCAGGAGGAGTTCTTCCACACGTTCAACGCGCTCCAGCGGAGCAACCGCCAGATCGTGCTCACGTCCGACGTGATGCCGCGCGACATCGAGAAGCTCGAGCCGCGGCTTCGCACCCGGTTCGAGGGCGGGCTCCTCGCAGATCTGCAGCCGCCCGAGCGCGAGACGTTGATGGCGATCCTCTACCAGAAGGCCGATGGGCTCGGGATGAACATCCCGCAAGACCTCGCGGACACGATCGCCAACATGGTCCACGGCAACATCCGCGAGCTCGAGGGCATCCTGAACAAGCTCGTGGCGCTGCGCTCGTTCTACAACGAGCAGGTGACGCTCGAGTTCGCGCGCACCCACATGCCCAACGTGTTCACGCCGCCGACGAGCACGGTCACCGTCGCCGCGATTATCGAAGCCGTGGCCCGGTTCCACAACCTGCGCAGCGCCGACATCCTCGGTCACAAGCGCACCCGGACGCTGACCCGACCGCGGCACATCGCGATGTTCCTCGCGCGCAAGCACACCAGCCAGTCGTTCCCCGAGCTCGGGCGCGAGTTCGGCGACCGCGACCACTCGACGATCCAGCACGGGTACCGGAAGGTCGAGAAGGAGCTCAAGGACAACCCCGATCTCTCGTACAAGGTCCGCCTGATCGAGCAGAACCTCCTCGTGCGCTCGGGGTGACGCGTTGGGGTTGGGGAGCCGCCGTGGACGACCTGTGGACGGATCGTGCCGAGCTGTGGATGAGTCGCGGGCCTGTCCACAGCCCAGCCGCGGCGTCCGATGTGCTCCCCAGCCGTCCCCGATCCTTCCCCGCGTCGCTCCACAGGATCCGGCACACCAAAACGGTGCTTACATCGCTCGTTCTCCGACTTGTCCCCAGATCGACGCACCCCTATCTGCGACGACTGATCGATCCATGATCCTCCTTTCCTAGATCAGTACACCCGGATACGACCGGCGGCCGAGCCGGCCCCCGAGGAACGCCATGCACCTGTACATCGACCGTGACGAGTTCAGCCGAGGCCTGGCGCATGTCCAGGGCGTCGTCGAGCGTCGCAGCACCCAGCCGGTGCTCAGCCACGTGCTGCTCCACGCCCGCGAGGGCGGTCTCCGGATGACGGCTACGGACTCCGAGGTCGCGTTCATCGGAGACGTCGCGGCGAACGTCGAGCGCAAGGGCGAGGTCGCGGTCGACGCGGCGAGCCTGTTCCAGGTCGTGCGCACGCTGCCCGACCCGACCGTCCAGCTCAAGGTGGGCGCGGGCAACCGGCTCGAGATCAGCAGCGGTCGCACGATGTTCCGTCTGCCCGGCATCTCGGCCGACGACTACCCAGCGCTCCCGGCGTTCGACGGGCGGGGTGCCGCGAAGATCGCCGAGGGCACCCTGCGTCGGCTGATCGAGGCCACCGCGTTCGCGGTCGCGACGGACGATGCGCGCTACGGGCTCAACGGTGCGCACCTCGAGGAGATCGAGTCCGACGGTCGGCGACTCGTGCGCATGGTCGCCACGGATGGGCACCGCCTCTCGGTCGCCGATGGGGCGTTCGAGGGCGATCTGGCGATCAGCCCGCGCACGTTGGTGCCGCGCAAGGCGCTCGCGGTGCTGCGTCGCCTGCTCGAGGGCTCGGACGAGCAGGTCGAGATCGCGTTTGGCGACGGCGCCGTGGTGCTCTCCCGTCCGCGCCACACGTTCTGGTTCCGCCTCCTCGACGGCGAGTTCCCGGACTACAAGGCCGTCGTGCCCAAGCAGGGACGTCATCGGGTGCGCGTGCGCCGCGACGAGCTCGGGAGCACGCTCAAGCGCGTCAGCATCCTCGTCGCCGATCGCGCCCGCGCGGTGCGGTTCGCGTTCACGGATGGCGAGCTCGACATCCAGGTGCACAACGTCGACCGCGGCGAGGTCGACGAGAAGCTGCCGATCGAGCTCGAGGGCGACCCGATCACGGTCGGGTTCAACGTCCGCTACCTGCAGGAGATCCTCGGTGTGATCGAGGGCGACACGGTGCTGTTCGAGCTCGACCATCCGCTCGGTCCGTGCCTCGTGCGCGACCCGGGCCAGCCGCTCGCGTTCTTCGTCGTCATGCCGATGCGGTTGGACTGACCACGCGTTCGTGCGCCTGCTCCACCTCGCCAGCCGCGGCTTTCGCAACCTCGCGGATCTCGATCTCCGGACCGATGCGCGCTTCGTGGTCCTGCACGGCGACAACGCGCAAGGCAAGACGAACACGCTCGAGGCGATCTACCTGCTCGCGACGCTCAAGCCGCTGCGGCCAGGGCGAATCAACGAGCTGGTCGCGTGGGGCGGTGCCGAGGCGGCGCTCGCGGGTCGGGTCACGCACGAGGGCCTCGAGCGACGGTTCCGACTCGACCTCCGGGAAGGCGCACGGCAGGTCTCGCTCGACGGCAGGGTGGTCCACGACCTCACCGAGTACTTCGACGGCATCCGGGCGATCGCGTTCACGCCGCAGGACACCGAGGTGATCACCGCGGGGCCCAAGGAGCGGCGCCGATGGGTCGACCGCGCGGCGTTCACCGCGCGACCCGCGCACCTCGAGGTCGCCCGAGCCTATCGACGGGCGCTCGATCAGAAGGCGGCGGCGCTGCGCGAGCGTCGGGTCGAGTCGGCGGTGATCGACGCGCTCGACAGCCAGCTCGCGCGGTGGGGCGCCACGCTGGCCGACCGTCGCGTCGCGCTGCTCTCCGAGCTCGGGCCGCATGTCGCGGCGGCTCACGCGGAGATTGCCGGCGGGCAGGGCGCGCTCACCCTGCGCTACCGCACCGAGGCGGTCGGCGGCACCGTCGCGGAGCGCGAGGTCGCGCTCGCGAAGCGCCTCGGGGCGTCCCGGGACGAGGAGCGGCGGCGCGGTCGCTGTCTCGTGGGCCCGCAGGGCGACGAGGTCGTCATCGAGCTCGACGGGAGGTCGGCGCGCACGTTCGGCTCTCAGGGGCAGGTGCGCTCGATCGTGCTCGCGCTCAAGCTCGGCGAGCTGGTCGCGGCGCGCGCCCGAGGAGACGCCCCGCTGTTCCTCCTCGACGACGTCGGCTCCGAGCTCGACGCGCACCGCACCCGGCGCCTCGTCGAGCACCTCGGCTCGCTCGGTGTGCAGGTGTTCGCGACCACGACGGACCCGGCGCACCTCGGTGAGCTGCCCGCTCGAGAGACCCTGTTGGTGCGCGTCGCTGGAGGACGCTTGGAGTCGGGCCCGGCCTGACGCATAGGACGCCGAAGATCTGCCTGTTTTCCGGGTTTTCATGTGGTGGACCGGTAGGCTCGAACGGGCTACGTAGCGCGACCGTCCCCGCCGGCGTCCGAGCACGCGCGAGTCGGCTTGTAGACGGGCATCGGGGCGACGTTGCGCCGCGAGTGGACCGACCGAGAGAGGATGCATGGAGCCGACGGAGACTGCGGAGCTTGGCAGCGACTACACCGGATCGTCGATCCAGGTGCTCGAAGGGCTCGAGGCGGTTCGCAAGCGACCGTCGATGTACATCGGCAGCACGGGGCCGCGCGGGCTGCACCACCTGGTGTACGAGGTCGTCGACAACTCGATCGACGAGGCGCTCGCTGCCTACTGCGACACCATCGACGTCCGACTGGGTGAGGACGGCTCGTGCGCCGTGATCGACAACGGGCGCGGGATCCCGGTCGACATGCACCCAACCGAGCGGCGGCCGGCGGCCGAGGTCGTGATGACGGTGCTGCACGCTGGCGGCAAGTTCGACAAGGGCACCTACAAGGTCTCCGGTGGCCTGCACGGCGTCGGCGTCTCGTGCGTGAACGCGCTGTCGAGCCGGCTCGAGCTCGACATCTGGCGGCAGGGGCGTCACCACCGTCAGATCTACGCGCGCGGTGTCCCGGTCGACGCCCTCTCCGATGTGGGCGAGGCCGACGTGATGCCCAACGGCAAGCGTCGCCGCGGCACCCGGGTCAAGTTCTGGCCCGACGCGACGATCTTCACCGAGACCACCGAGTTCGAGTTCGAGGTGCTCTCCAAGCGTCTCCGCGAGCTGGCCTACCTCAACCCGACGGTGCGGATCACCCTCACCGACGATCGCACCGAGGAGACCCAGGAGTACCACTACGAGGGCGGTATCGTCTCGTTCGTGCAGCACGTCAACGAGGCGCGCACGGTGCTGCACGACAAGCCGGTGTTCGTGACCGGCGAGCGCGACGGCGTGCAGGTCGAGCTCGCGCTGCAGTGGACCACCTCCTACCAGGAGACCGTGTTCTCGTTCGTGAACAACATCAACACGGTCGAGGGCGGCACCCACGTCTCCGGGCTCAAGGCGGCGCTCACCCGCACCGTGAACACCTACGCGCTGGCCAACGGGCTGCTCAAGGCGCAGAAGAACGAGACGCTCTCGGGCGAGGACGTCCGCGAGGGCCTCACCGCGGTGCTCTCGGTGCGCATCCCCGAGCCACAGTTCGAGGGTCAGACCAAGACCAAGCTCGGCAACTCCGAGGTCAAGGGCCTGGTCGAGGGCGTCACCGCCGAGTGCCTCGCGCGCTTCCTCGAGGAGAACCCGGTCGTCGGCCGCACCGTCGTCGGCAAGGCGGTCGAGGCGTCCCGCGCGCGCGACGCGGCCCGCAAGGCGCGCGATCTGGCGCGACGCAAGAGCGCGCTCGAGGGCAGCGACCTGCCCGGCAAGCTCGCCGACTGCCAGGAGACCGATCCCGCGCTGTGCGAGCTGTACCTGGTCGAGGGTGACTCCGCGGGTGGCTCGGCCAAGCAGGGCCGCGACCGCAAGTATCAGGCCATCCTGCCACTGCGCGGCAAGATCCTGAACGTCGAGAAAGCCCGCTTCGACAAGATGCTCGCGAACAACGAGGTGCGCACGATCATCAGCGCGCTCGGCTGCGGCATCGGCCCCGACTACGAGCCCAAGCGGCTGCGCTACGGTCGCATCATCATCATGACCGACGCGGACGTCGACGGAAGCCACATCCGCACGCTGCTGCTCACCTTCTTCTACCGACAGATGCGCGAGCTGGTCGAGGGCGGGCACCTCTACATCGCCCAGCCCCCGCTCTACCGGGTCAAGCGCGGTCGATCCGAGACCTACCTGAAGGACGAAGGCGCGATGGAGGAGTTCTTCTTCGCCCAGGCCGAGCGCGCGGTGAAGGCCGTGTTCGCCGACGGCGTCGAGGTACCCGGCGAGGAGCTCGCGGGGATGCTCGGCGTGCTGCGTCGCTACCTGCGTCGGCTCGAGCGGCTCGAGCGGCGCTATCCGCCCGCGCTGCTCGACGCGTTCCTCGCGATCACCGGCGGTGTGCTCCCGACCGACGCCGATGGGCTCGCCGAGGTCGCGGCCCGGCTGCGCACGCGGCTCGCCGAGGTCGCGCCGCAGCTCGGCGTGCGTGGCATCCTCGCGGATGCCGAGGAGGGTGGGCTGGATGTTCGCGTCGACTGGCGGGGCGAGCTGCACGTGCTGCACCTCGGCGCGCGCTTCGCCGAAGAGCACGGGCGCCTCGTCGAGGTCCACGCCGAGCTGTTCGCCCGGGGCACGCTGCCGCTGACGCTGCGTGCCGGCGGCACCGAGCGCGCCGTGCTCGCGTGGCACACCGCGCTCGCCGAGTTCCTCGAGCTCGCCCAGCGCGGCTGGGACGTCCAGCGCTACAAGGGCCTCGGCGAGATGAACCCGGAGCAGCTGTGGGAGACCACGATGGATCCGGCGGTTCGCATCCTTCAGCGCGTCGAGGTCGACGATCTGATGGCGGCCGACGCGATGTTCACGGTGCTGATGGGCGACGCGGTCGAGCCGCGGCGCGAGTTCATCCAGAAGAACGCGCTCGCGGTGCGCAACCTGGACATCTGATCGAGACGGGTCGAACGATCGTCCCCAGGAGGAGAGCTTGAGCGTCGAGTCCCTGCTCGCGAGCCGACTGTTGCTGGTCACCGGCAAAGGCGGCACCGGCAAGACCTCGTTCTCGGCCGCGCTCGCGGTGCTCGGGGCGACGAAGGGCCGGCGCACGCTGCTCGCCGAGGTCGACACCCAGCGGCCGTCGATGTCGGCGATCTTCGGCGAGCCGGCGCCGACCGAGCCGAAACAGGTGTTCAAGAACCTCGACGTGGTCAACGTCCACTGGGACGTCGCGATCGCCGAGTACATGCGACGCTATCTGCGCAGCCGGCGGCTGGTCGACGGCATCTTGAACAACAAGGTCGTGCGCCGGTTCCTCGACTTCGCGCCGGGCGCTCGCGAGCTGTTCATCCTGTCGCGGCTGGCCGATCTCTCGGCGGACTACGAGCTGATGGTCGTGGACATGCATGCGACCGGCCACGCGTTCAGCCTCCTCGACATCACCCGCTCGGCCGCCGACCTGTTCCGCTCGGGCCCGATGCTCGAGCGCGCCAGTGAGCTGATCAAGCTCGTGCGCGATCCGGGCACCCGCGTCGTGCTCGTCGCGCTGCCCGAGGAGATGGTGGTCAACGAGACGCTCGAGACGCTCGAGCGCCTGCAGGCGGCGGGTCTGGTCGGTGGGGCGCCGGCGATCTTCCTGAACCGCGCCACGCTGCCGAGCCTGATGGAGGCCGAGCGCGCGCTGCTGGCCCGGCTCTCCGAGGCCGACCTCGATCCGCTGGCGCGGGAGTTCGTGCGCGCGGGTTTCTGGGAGGACACGCTCGAGCAGGCGACCGCCGAGGCCCAGGAGCGGCTGACCCAGGCGTTCGGGACGCCACCGGTGCTCGTGCCGCCAGCGCCCGGCGGCGGCGTGCCGCGCCACGTCGTCGCGGCGGTCGCGGTCCACCTCGGGCGCATGGTCGGCGTCACCAAGCGGGAGCTGCCATGGATCTGAACGGCTGGCTCGCAGGCACCCACCTCGTCGTCTGCGTCGGCTCCGGCGGCGTCGGCAAGACCACGACGGCGGCCTCGATCGCGCTGTGGGGCGCGGTGCACGGTCGACGCACGATGGTGCTCACCATCGATCCGGCGCGGCGGCTCGCGAACAGCCTCGGGCTGTCCCGCTTCGAGCCCGACGGGCACCGGATCGACCTCTCCTCGCTCCCGCACGCGAAGGGTGAGCTGTGGGCGATGATGCTCGACAGCCAGGCGACGTTCGACGAGCTGATCGGCAAGATCGCGCCCACGCCCGAGATCCGGGATCGCATCCTCGCGAACCACGTCTACAAGGCGATGTCCGACGCGTTTGCCGGCAGCCAGGACTACATGGCGACCGAGAAGATCTACGACATCGTCGCCAGCCGCCAGTACGACCTCGTCGTGCTCGACACGCCGCCGGTGAAGAACGCGCTCGACTTCCTCGAGAGCCCAGGGCGCCTCGTGAACTTCCTCGACGAGCGGGTGCTGTCGTGGTTCCTCGACGACGGGCCGCGCGGTGCGCTCGGCGGCCTGCTCGCCGGCACGTCGGCCATCGTGCTGCGGCTGCTCGCCGCCGTGTTCGGCAAGGACTTCATCGCCGATCTCACCGCGTTCATGCGTGACTTCGAGGCGCTCTACGAGGGGTTCCGGCACCGGCACCGCGAGGTGCTCGAGCTGTTCCGCGCGGCCGACACCCAGTTCGTCACCGTCTGCGCGCCCACCGAGTCGAGCATCGACGTCGCCGCGTTCTTCCAGGAGGAGCTCGCGCGCCGGGAGCTCCCGCGTGGCGGCGTGATCGTGAACCAGGTGCACCGCTGCGCGGGCGAGACCCACGACGCGATGGCCCTGCTCGGCGCGCAGGCGCAAGCGCTCGCGCCCGACCTCGATCCGTCGATCGTGAGCAGCCTGCTCGCCCGGCTCGGCATGGCGCACCGCCGGCTGCGAGAGCTCGCGACCTCCGAGCGCGTGGTGATCGAGCGCGTGCATGCCGCCAGCGGCGGCGGGCGCTTCTACCAGGAGGTCCCGCGCCTCGACACCGAGGTCAACGACCTCGCCTCCCTGCTCGCGGTCGGCCGCGAGCTGTTCGATTGCCCTGCCGAAGACGTCGGCGCCCCCGCAGCCCCCTGATCCCTCCGCTCGGAGATCCGCATGGACCCCATCGCACGCAACATCGTGCCCATCCGCATCCAGGACGAGATGCGGAACAGCTACATGGACTACTCCATGTCGGTCATCATCGGCCGCGCGCTGCCCGACGTCCGCGACGGGCTCAAGCCGGTGCACCGGCGGATCCTGTACGCGATGCACCGCGAGGGACTCGCGGCGAACAAGAAGTACAGCAAGTGCGCCGGCGTCGTCGGCGAGGTGCTCAAGAAGTACCACCCGCACGGCGACAGCGCGGTCTACGACGCGTTG
>CAYQSE010000035.1:0-33446 GCA_964419905.1 uncultured Enterobacteriaceae bacterium | reverse complement strand
TGCGCCCGCTCTCGACGGGTGCCCTCTGGTTCCCCCGGCCCACTTGCTGTGAGGTTGTCATGCGCACGCTCGCTCTCTCCGCGTTCTCCCTGCTCGTCCCCGCCGTCGCGATGGCCAGCTTCGGCGGCAAGTCCGACGTCGAGGACGTCGAGTTCAACGCCTCGGCGCGCGTCTTCAACGGCGTCGATTGGCAGTTCGACGCGATCTCGACGACGCTCTTCGGTCAGTCGTTCACCGCAGGTGTGAACGCGGACATCACCGCTGACCTCGTCGTCGACCAGCTCGCAGACTCCGAGGTCACCTGGCCCAGCGCGCTCACGCACCGGTGGAAGGGGATCACCCAGGGCGGCACCGCTGGCATCGAAGGCACCGCCGCCCTGAACATCAACGTCACCATCGGGTCGACGTCGGTGAACTTCCCAGTCCTGACTCGCGAGTTCGTCAGCGCCAAGAAGTTCACGTCGCTGCTGCTCCCCGGCGCCGGCAGCAACCTTGTTTTTCTGGAGCTCGAGCCCGACGACGTGTTCGAGTTCCGATTCCCTGTCGAGAGCTACCTCGAGTCCGTGGGCCTGACGGCCTCGACGTTCGGCCAAGACAACTGGGCCGTCTACGTCGTCGCGGCGCTGGTCCCCCAGGGCGACGTAGCCATCTCCGGCTCGAAGGTGACCTCGAACCTGGTCGATATCACGACCGCGAACGGCGCTGAGCTGCTCGGTCTGCCCAACACCCACAACGGCAAGTTCCCGGTAGAGTCCGTGTGGCACGGCACCGCGGCCAGCACGTTCGAGATCTCCGTCCAACTCGGTTTCGAAGTCATCACCTGGCCCCATGGCGGCACCGAGGCCGGAGGGACCAAGTTGGCAATCGACTTCGACGTCTACAGCCTCGAGTTCGCGAACGACGACATCAAGTTCGCGTCCGCGAAGACGAACTTCGAGCACCCGCTCCCCGCGATCGGCGTGCGCACGCAGGTCGACATGGGCAGCCAGGTGGTCGTGGGCACCGAGGTCGAGGCCGAGATTCCCATCCAGAACATCGGCGCGGTCGGGCTCGAGGGCGAGTACACCCTCGTCGGTGACGCCGCGTTCCGCATCGTCGGCAACAACACCTTCTTCGTCGGCGCAAACAGCCAGGGCACGGCCACCGTCGCGTTCGCCCCCACGGACGTCGGCAACTTCGCCGGGACGCTGACCTTCGAGTCGAACGACCCGAAGATGCCGACCATCAACGTGCCCGTGTTCGGCACCGGCATCGACCCGGCGGACGACCCGAACAACCCGGGCGACGGCGATGGCGGCCTCGAGACCCGCGGCTGCGGATGCGACTCGACCCCCGCCGGGGCCCCGGCGAGCCTGATGGGCCTCGCGCTCCTCGGCCTCGCGCTGCGCCGCCGCCGCCAGGGCTGATCCCCCGCGCGCACTCCGAGGCCCGCCCTGCTGATGCACGGCGGGCCTCTTGCGTTCGACGACCACGACACAGCCGTCACCCCGCCCACGGCGCCGCCCTTGCAGCCGTGCGTCCGATGACCTACTTGTGCGGTCCAGATCGTGTCCGGAGCCCGCGCCCGATGTTGAACGACTTCGCCACCATCGCTGAGGCCGTCGCCGGCATGGGGGCGCTGCACCCCACGCGCACCTTCGTGTTCCAGGACATGAAGGGCGTCGAGACGGTCTACCCCTTCGCGAAGATCGACGACGACACGCTGCGCCGCGCCGCCGGCCTGCAGGCGCTCGGGCTGTCCAAGGGTGACACGTTCGGCCTCATCGTGCTCGACCCCGAGGACTTCATCCTCACCTTCCTCGCGGCGACGCGCATGGGCGCGGTCCCCGTGCCGCTCTACCCGCCGCTGTCATTCGGGAGCCTGGACGCCTACGCCGACCGCACCGCGCGCATCCTCGCGAACGCCGACGCGAAGCTGCTGATCGCGAGCGAGCGACTGCAGAACGTGCTGTGGGGCCTCGTCGACGCGATCCCGACCTGCCGCAGGCTGGTCACGGTCGAGGCGCTCGACCGCTCGAGCGCAAGCCCGACCCTCCCGTCGATCGCGCCGGACGACCTGTGCTTCCTCCAGTACACGTCGGGCTCGACGTCCGATCCGAAGGGCGTGCTGGTCACGCACGGCAACCTCGTCGCGAACACGCAGGCCATCTTCGCGCGCCTCGGCGTCGATCCAAGCTTTCACACCGCAGTCTCGTGGCTGCCGCTCTACCACGACATGGGGCTGATCGGGCACGTGCTCACGCCGGTCGTAGGCACGTTCTCGGCGGTGTTCATCCCGACGATGCGGTTCATCCGGCGGCCGATGTGCTGGCTCGAGGCGATCAGCAAGCACAACGGCGGCGTTTCGTTCGCCCCGAACTTCGCCTACGCGCTCGTCGCGAAGCGCGCGAAGCCCGAGGACGTGGCCAAGCTCGACCTGTCGACGATGCGCACGTTCGGCTGCGGCGCCGAGCCGATCCATGCCGACACCGTCGAGCGGTTCATCGAGACGTTCCGTCCCGCGGGCCTCGACGCGCAGGCCTTCCTGCCTGCCTACGGCATGGCCGAGGCGACGCTCGCGATGACGTTCAAGCCGCAGGGGCAGCGCTACGGCGTCAACGTGGTCGACGCGAACCACTTCCAGGCGGCGGGGCGCGTGGTCGAGCCGGCGGCGGACGACGTCGCCGCGGCGGTGCACGTGTCGTGCGGCACCGCGCTGCCCGGGCACGAGGTGGGCGTGTTCAGCGACGACGGCGAGCGCCTGGCCGACGGGGTCGAGGGCGAGCTGTGCTTCCGCGGCCCGTCGGTGACGCCAGGCTACCTGAAGAACCCGGAGGCCACCGCCGCGGCGCGCCGAGGAGATTGGCTGCGCACAGGCGACCTCGGCTACATGATCGGCGAGGACGTGTTCGTCACTGGGCGCCTGAAGGACCTGATCATCCTGAATGGCCGCAACATCCACCCGCAGACGGTCGAGTGGGCCGCAGCCGAGGTGCCCGGCGTGCGCAAGGGCAACGTGGTCGCGTTCAGCGTGCCCGGCGCCACGTCCGAAGACCTCGTGCTCGTGCTCGAGGCCGAGGCCGAGGGTCAAGCCGAGCTGCTCGAGGCGATCAAGCGTCACATCCAGCAGGAGCACGGTCTCGTGGTCGCCGACATCGTGTGCGTCGGGAAGGGCCAGCTCCCGAAGACCTCGTCGGGCAAGGTGCAGCGACGCGGAACCCGTCACCTCTACCTCACCGGCCAGATTGGCCAGACCGGCCCCCGCACGCTCGGCGCTCAGGCCGATCGGGTCACCCTGGCCCGCCACGTCGCGCGCTCGCTCTGGAGCCGCGCCAAGGCTACGGTGCTGCGCCGCTGAACCCTCTGCTGGAGCCCTCGCCCCCCAATGAACGACGCCGACGTCCTCACCCTGATCAAGGAAGCCCTGTTCGAGGTCGCGCCCGACGCCACCTTCGAGCACGTGTCGCTGCACACCTCCGTCGCCGAGCTCGGCCTGGACTCGATCACGATCAACGAGATGATCGGCTTCCTCGAAGACCGCGTCGACCTCGAGTTCCCCGAGGCCGAGCTGGCCCGGCTCAAGTCGATTGGCGACCTCGCGGCGCTCGTTCGCGGGCAGCGCGTCGGAGCTTGATCGCTCCGCGAGCCGGGAACGCCGCGTGAGGTCGGTGGCGATCGTCGGGATGGGCTGCCGGTTCGCAGGCGCCTGGGACCTGCACGCCTACTGGGCGCTGAACCGGGCGGGGCGCGACGCGTTCGGCCCGATCCCCATCGACCGCTGGCCGGCCGACGCGTTCCTCGACGACAACCCGCGAAAGGCCGACAAGATCGTCGCCCACCGCGGCGGGTTCATCGAGGATGTCCAGACCTTCCCGGCGCTAGCACTCGGCCTGCCGCCGCGCCGCGTGGAGGTGATGGATCCGCAGCAGCGGCTGAGCCTCGAGGTCTGCTTGCAGGCGATCGAGGACGCTGGACGCGCGCCTTCCGATCTGCCTCGCAAGACCGGCGTGTTCATCGGACTCACCGCATACGAGTACAAGGCCTACCTGACCTCGCGCGGAATCGCGGCGATGATGGCCGCGGGACACTTCGGGCAGCCCGCCGACGACCCGGCCGCGTTCGCGCGCGCCGTCGAGCGCGTGCTTCCGCCGCGCCCGTTCACCGCGACCGGCGCGCTCGGCAACATGAGCGCGTCGATCGTCACCCAGGAGCTCGACCTGCACGGGCCGGCGTATACGGTCGACGCCGCGTGCGCGTCCGCGCTGGTCGCGGTGGACGCCGCGGTGGCCCAGCTCCGCGCCGGTACGATCGACGCTGCACTCGCAGGCGGCGCGTACACCTGCTTGATGCCCGACCACTACCTCGTGTTCTCGCGGATCGGCGCGATGAGCCCGAGCGGCCGCTGCCTGCCCTTCGACGCACGCGCGGACGGGTTCGTCCAGGGCGACGGCGCCGGCGCGGTGCTCCTGAAGCGCCTCGACGACGCGCTGCGCGACGGTGACCGGATCTATGCGGTGATCCACGGCGCAGCGACGAACAACGATGGCCGCGGTGAGGGGCCGATGGCACCCCGGGCGGCCGGGCAGGCCGCGGTGGTCCGCGACGCGTGGGCCGACGCGGGCCTCGATCCCGCCGCGCTCGGCTACGTCGAGGCGCACGGCACCGGCACCACGGCCGGCGACGCGACGGAGCTCGAGGGGCTCCACGCCGCGCTCGGCGACCGCGCGCGCGCCGTCGCGCTGGGCTCGTCGAAGGCCAACGTGGGCCACACGATGTCGGCCGCGGGCATCGCCGGGCTGATCCGCGCGGCCCTCGCGCTGCACCACGAGACGATCCCGCCGATGGCGAACTTCGGCACCCCGAAGCCGGGCATCGGGCTGGACGGCACCCGCTTCCGCGTACCGAGCACGCCCGAGCCGTGGCGCGGCCCCGACCGCCTCGCGGCCGTGTCGAGCTTCGGCTTCGGCGGCACGAACGCGCACCTCGTGCTCGGAACCGCGCCCCAGGTCGTCACCGCCGACGCACTGCCCGAGCTGGTGCTGATCTCGGCGGCCGACGAGTCCACACTGCGCGACCTCGCCCGCCGAACCGGAGACGTCGTCGCGGCGGACCCGCGGCTGACGGTCGCGGCGGTCGCACGCGCGTGGGCGCGACGTGCGCCCCAGCCCGCCCGCCTCGCCCTCGTCGCCTCGACCCGAGCCGGGCTCGTCGAACAGCTCGCGGCCATCGCTGCCGGCGAGCGGCCCCCAGGCACCTACGTCGGCACGCCCGACGGCTCCCCGCGCATCGCATTCCTCTATCCGGGCCAGGGCAGCCAGCGCATCGGGATGCTCGCCGATCCACTCGCCCGCTTCCCGATCTTGAGCGAGGCGCTAGACCAGATCGAGGCGTCGGTGGCCGACGCGCTGCCGCTGCCCCTGACCCACCTGCTCTACCCGGAGCGGCGCGCGGCCCCCGTCGACCCCGCACAGGCGGAAGCGGAGCTGACGGACACCGCCACCGCGCAGCCGGTGCTGCTCGGCGTAGCCATCGCGCTCACCCGGCTGCTCGACGCGGTCGGCGTGCGCCCGGCGGTGGTCGCCGGTCACTCGCTCGGTGAGCTCACCGCGGCGGCGGTCGCCGGCGTGCTCTCGCCCGCCGAGGCGGCCCGCTTCGTCGCGCGGCGCGGACGCGCGATGGCCGCCCTGCCCGGTGACCACGGCGCGATGGCCGCGATGCGGACCGACGCCGACGCGGCCGCGGCGCTGCTGGTCGACGGCGCGGTGATCGCGAACGTGAACCACCCGCGCCAGGTCGTGGTCTCCGGCGCCACCGCTGCGGTCGCCGAGGTCGTCGCGCGAGCCACCGCGGCTGGCATCCGCGCGACGCCGCTCGCTGTCAGCCACGGCTTCCACAGCCCGACGCTCGCAGGGCTCGACGTGGCGACGCTGCTCGCTGACGTCGCGCTGGCCGATCCCCGCGTCCCGGTCGCGTCCGGCATCGACCCCGAGCCCTACCGCGACGCCGCTCATGCGCGCGACGTGTTCGTCCGGCACGCGACCTCCCCGGTGCTGTTCACGCGCGCGCTCCAGCAGTGCCGGGATCTGGGCGCGGACCTCTACCTGCAGGTCGGCGCCGGCGGTCCGCTCGCCAGCTTCGCGCGCGGGACGCTGCCCCACGACCACAAGGGGGTGCTCACGCTCGCGTCACTCGACGATCACGACAGCGGGCGCTCGCTGCTCGAGACGCTGGCGCAGCTGTGGACCCTCGGTGTCGCCCTCGATCCACGCCCGGTGATCAGCGCCGCCCCCCCAGCCAGCGTCCCGCCGGTCGTGCTGCGCCGCGAGCGCTACTGGGCGATCTCCGACAAGCCCCAGCGCGCGCTGGATCTCGCGGTCACCGCACCGACCCGCACGACCGTGCTCGCGCCTGAGCCCGAGTCGACGCCGAAGGCCGCGCCGGTGGAGGACTTGTCCGAGCGCGTGTTCGCGGTCCTCGCGAAGGTCAGCGCCTACCCGCGACACGCGCTGAGGCCGAGCATGACGCTGATGGAGGATCTCGGCTTCGACTCGCTGATGGTCGGCGACCTGGCCGCGGGCCTGTCACAGGCGTTCCCCGGCCTGCCCGGGATCCCGCAGGAGCTCCTGATCAACCGACCCACGGTCGACAACCTGGTCGCGTTCGTCCGCGGGGCGCAGGGCTCGGAGGTGACGGACACGAGCGACGACACGCCGCTCGCGGCCTACGCGCCCATCTGGCGGCCCGCACCGCTCACGGACCTACCAGAGCGCGCGCTCGGGCGCCGCGCCGTGCTCGTCGTCGGCACGGGTGGACCGGCCGATGCGCTGTCCGCGGCCCTCGTCGCCGCGGGCCACCGCGTACACCACGCGACCGCCGTCGACGCCGCGAGCGCCGTGGAGGTCGACGCCATCGCGTGGTGCGCCGCGCTCGACCCCACCGAGGACGCCGTCACGCGGCTGGTCGCGGCGCTCGGCCATCAGGCCCGCCACGGCGGCACGCCCGATCTGCTCGCCCTCCTCCGCGATGGCGACCCCCACGCGGAGGGCGTCGCGGGTGTCGCCCGCTCGGTGGCCCGCGAGTGGCCCGACGCGGTCGCGAAGTGCGTCGTCACCGACGCGCCCGAGCGCGCCGCGGCCCTGCTCCTCCACGAGTGGGTGAGCGCCGACCGCACCACTGACGTCCGCTACGTCGGCGAGCGCGCGGTGCTCGGCCTGACACCGCTCGACGAGGCGCCCGCCCGCCAGGTGCCGACCGCGCGCGACACCATCCTGATCACCGGCGGCACGCGGGGGATCGGCGCGAAGTTCGCGGGCCGGCTCGTCGACACCGGCGCCCGGTTGTTGCTGCTCGGCCGCGGCGCACCCGGGCCCGACGCCGCGGCGCTGCTCACCGCCCACCCCGACCGCGTGGCGCACCTCGTCGCCGACGTCACCGACGCGGGCGCGCTCCGCGCGGCGATCGCGCCCTACGCCCCGATCACGATGTTGGTCCACGCGGCCGGCGCGCTCGCAGACGGGCCGCTCGGTGCGGTCGACCTCGAGGTCGGTCGCGCCGCCCGCGCGATCAAGGTGGGCGGGTGGCGCACCGCGCTCGCCGTCTGCGGGCCAGCGCTGCGCGTCGCGCTGGGGCTCGGCTCGTGGGCCGGCCGCTTCGGCAACCGCCACCAGGCCGACTACGCCGCGGCCAACGCGCTGCTCGCGTCCCTCGCCACCTCCGCGCCCGCCGAGCGCGCGGTCGTCGCAGAGCTGGGCCCGTGGTCGAACTCCGAGATGGCGCGCACGATCCCTGCGCCGGCGCAGGCGGCGATGCGCGCAGACGGCGTCGACTTCGTCGGCGATCGGGCCGGACTCGACGCGCTGTGGGACGCGCTCACCGGCCGCCGGGGCGTCGTCCTGTACGGGCGCGACCTGCCCGCGACCACGCGCGTCGTGCACACCACCGAGCGCCTCGCGGTGGCCACCCACCCGTTCCTCGCCGATCACGCGATCGACGGCGTGCCCGTGTGGCCGCTCGCGTCGGCGCTCGACGCGGTCGCGCGCCTCGCCGACCTGCCGGTGCCGTGGCAGGTCGAGGACCTCCAGCTGTTCTCGGGCGTGACGGTCCGCGAGCCGCGCGCGCTGACGCTGACGCTGCAAGGCGAGCGCGCCGAGATCCGGCTCGGCGACAACGACCGCCTCGCCTATCGCGCCCGCGTCCGCCCGCTCACCGACGCGGTCCGCGACCCGGGGCCAAGGCAAGGTGGGGCGCCGCCGAGCGTGTCGCTCGCGACCTTCTACCGCGACGTCACGTTCCACGGTCCGCTCCTTCAGGGCATCACCGCGATCGAGGCCGTCGGCGACGGCTTCGTCCGCGGGCGCGTCCGCCCCCTCGAGCCCGCGAGGTGGGGGCTGACCCGTCCACCGACCGTCGATCCGCTCGCCGTCGACAGCGCGATGCAGCTCTCGGCCTATGTCGCCCACCTCCGCCTCGGTCGCACCGGCACGCCGGTCCACCTCCGCCGCTACGTGCAGCTCCGCCCGTTCCCGGCGGGTGAGCTCTCCGCCGAGGTGCGATTCGACGACCTGAACGGCGACCGGTTCACTGGCAGCCTGTGGCTCCGTGATGCCGAGGGTCGGCTGGTCGCGGTGGGAGAGGGCCTCGTCGCGGAGCTCCGCGAGCTGCACGGAGCGCGACCGGCGCCCGAGCAGCTCGATCCGAGCCAGTGGCCCGAGGTCCGTGCGCTGCACGCGCGGCTGAACGGCGTCGCCGCGCTCGGGCTGCAGAATCCGTACTTTCAGGTGCACCAGGGCACCGCGCGCGACACGACGCGCGTGGGCGACCGTGAGCTGATCAACTTCAGCTCGTACAACTACCTCGGGCTCTCGGGCGACGCGCGCGTGGTGCACGAGGTCAAGGCAGCGGTCGACCAGTACGGCACCTCCGTCAGCGCGTCGCGCGTGGCATCAGGCGAGCGCCCCTTCCACCGCGCGCTCGAGCGCGCGCTCGCCGACGCCCAGGGCGTAGACGACGCGCTCGTGTTCACGGCCGGCCACGCGACGAACGTGACGACGCTCGGACACATCGTCGGCCCGCAGGATCTCGTGCTCCACGACGCGCTGATCCACGACTCCATCCTGCAGGGCATCCGGCTGTCCGGCGCCGCCCGGCGGCAGTTCCGCCACGAGGATCCCGAGCACCTCGATCAGCAGCTGAGCGAGCTCCGCGGCCGCTACCGCCGCGTGGTGATCGCAGTCGAGGGCGTGTACTCGATGGACGGCGATCTCTGTGACCTGCCTGCCTACGTGGCGCTCAAGGAGCGCCACGGCTGCCTGCTCTTCGTCGACGAGGCGCACTCGTTCGGTGTGGTGGGGTCCAAGGGACGCGGCATCGCGGAGCACCACGGCGTGGACCCGCGACGGGTCGACCTGTGGATGGGCACGCTGTCGAAGTCACTCGCGTCGTGCGGCGGCTGGGTCGGTGGCAGTGAGGCGCTGATCACCTGGCTGCGCTACACCGCGCCGGGCTTCGTCTACTCGGCGGGGCTGACCGCCGCGAACGGCGTCGCCGCGCTCGCGGCGCTGAGGCTGATGGGCGAGGAGCCGTGGCGTGTGGCGGACCTGCAGCGCAACGCGACCCTGTTCCAGCGCTCGCTCGCCGACCGTGGCGTCGACACCGGCCCCGCACACGGCCAGTCCGGCGTCGTGCCCGTGATCACCGGCAACTCGGCGCACGCGCTGCACCTCTCGGCGCGGCTCCACGCGCAGGGGGTCAACGTGCAGCCGATCGTCTACCCGGCGGTCGCCGAGGACGCCGCGCGGCTACGGTTCTTCCTGTCGGCGACCCACACCGAAGACCAGCTCGTGGACACCGCGGTGCGGGTGTCCGAGACGCTCGACGCGATCCGCGGCGAGGACGCGCTCAGCGGGCCCGTCGGGGGCTCGCGTGGCGATTGACAGCGCCCGTTCGCGGTGGCATCTTGAGCCCCCTGTCGCCGGAGCCCAAATGTCGCGCCACCTGTCTGCTGTTCCCGTGCTCCTCGCGGCGCTCACCCTCGGCGCCGCCGGGTGCAAGAACGACCACGGCTTCGTCGCCCAGCAGCCCACGCCGCTCGCGAACGACCACGGCCAGTGGCTTTCCATGGCGGTAGGCCCCGACGGCGCGCTCGCGGTCAGCTACTACGACCGCACCCGCGGCGCCGTCGGCTTCGCGTCGGGTCGTCCGCGCCCCGACGGCGAGGTGTGGTGGGACTACGAGCAGGTCGACGGCTACCCGGACTCCAACGGTCTGAACCCGGGGCACCGCGGGCTGTTCACCTCGCTCGCGATCGACGTGAACGGCCGCGTGTGGGTGTCGTACTACGACGTCGACAACAAGGTGCTCAAGGCCGCCTACCGCGACTCCAAGGTGTGGACGACCGAGATCGCCGATCCGGGCTCGGGCCTCGCTCCCGACGTCGGCCAGTGGACGTCGATCGCGCTCGACGCAGACGGCCACCCCGTGGTGGCCCACTTCGACGCGAAGGAGGGCGCGCTGCGCCTCGCGCGACGCAGCGCCGAAGGCACGTGGAGCGCCCAGACCGTGTTCGAGGGCCAGCCGGCCAACGGGCGGCCCGCCGCCGCGGGGATGCACGCACGCCTCGTGATCCACGACGGCGTCGAGCACGTCGCGTTCTATGACGGCGCCGCGGGCGACCTGCACCTCGTCGAGGGCGGCAACGGCACCTACATCCACACGCTGGTCGCCACCGAGGGCGACTCCGGCCAGTGGCCGTCGCTGTGGACCGATGGCACCGATCTGCGCATCGCCTATCACCGCGCCGACACGCAGGATCTGATGCTCGCGAGCCGCAGCGGGAACGGCCCGTTCTCGCTCCAGGTGGTCGACGACGGCGCGTACCGCGGCGCCGACACCGAGATCTTCATGAAGGACGGTCGCACCGCGATCCTGTACTTCGACGGGCACGACAACGACATGTGGCTCGCCGAGGAGGCCGGCCCGACCTGGACCCTGACCCAGGTGGCTGGCAACGGGCTCGGCGTGGGCTACCACAACGAGGTCGGGTTCGCCCAGGACAAGTGGTGGGGCGCCTCCTACGACTACACCCAGCGCCGCCTGTTCGTCACCGAGCTCTGATGCACGCCTTGTTGTTGGGCCTGTGGCTCACGTCCGCGGCGTACGCCAGCCCGGTGGACCTGAACACGGCGACCCGAGACGCGCTCCAGGGGCTCCCGGGCGTCGGCCCGAGCAAGGCGGCGGCGGTCGTCACCTGGCGTGAGCGGCACGGCCCCTTCCAGCGCATCTCGGATCTGGACGCCGTGCCCGGCTTCGGCGTCGCGACGCTCGCGGCGCTGCGCGAGCATGTCTACGTCAGCCGCGCGCTGCCGCCGCCCCCCGCCACGCCGCCCGACGTGCACCCGCCGCCCGGTACGCACGGGCGGATCGATCCCAACCGCGCAACCGCCGAGGCGCTCCAGGCCCTCCCCGGCATCGACGCCGCGAAGGCCGCCGCCATCCTCGCCGACCGCGCCCGGAACGGTCCGTACCCCAGCTGCGCCGACCTGACCCGCGTGGTCGGCATCGGCCCCGCCACGCTCTCCGCGGTCGGCGACCTGTGCGAGATCAGCCAATAGCGCCCGTCAGTTCAGGACGAAGCGCCAGATCGTGAACAGCGTGCCCGAGATGCCGCAGCAAGCGAGGAGCGAGCCGATGCCGATCGCGACGAACAGCATCGTGCGGCCGCTCGACTGGGACTCGACCTGTCGCACGTTCGCGATCGGCATGCCGCCGGCGCGCTTCGTCGCCACCGCGCCGCGCAGGATGTACTGGTCGAACTTCACCCGCGGGAACCACGGCGTGCTCCCCTTGCCCAAGCCCGGCAGCGAGCGCGCCGTCGCCCCGCTGAGCACCTCGACGCGGTTCGCGTCGGCGTACTCGAGCCCGATGCCGAGCGAGGTGGCCGGGCCGAACATCAGGTCGCCGAGCTCGCGCTGGTAGACCACCGTGCCACCGAGCCGGTACTGGTGCGTCTCGTAGACGAGCACGGTCTGACCGCCGTCGTCGCACGCGACGAGCACACCGTCGGGGTTCGCCGCGACGCGGGTGGGCGTGCCCTCGATCGGCACCTGCTTGCGGATCGGCGACGGCGCCGGCATGCCCTCCTGAGCGGGCTGGAGCTGCACACTCGCCGCGACGAACACGAGCTGCTTGCCCGCGGCGACCACCCACTCGCTCGAACCGCACCGCGAGATGTCCGCGATGGCCGCGCCGAGCTGGGTGCCCGCGATCTGGCTGCCGGTCGCCACATCGAACAGCAGCAGATCGCCGCTCGCGGTGCCCAGCGCGACGCGCTGCCCGTCCATCGAGAACGCCGCCGCAGTGGCGGGCGGCGCCGAGAGCGGCCGCGCCTGCCCGTCCTTGCCGACGATCATCGCGCCGCGATCGGTCAGTACGACCGCGACCCCGTTCTCGGTCACCTCGAGGCGATGGCACGACGCGCCGAGGTCGACCTTGCCGCGGCTCTGCCCGGTGATCGGATCCCACAGCGTGTAGCCGCCCTGGTCGTCGAGCGCGTGCACCGTACCGTACGACGCGCCCACGCCCGCGAGGATGCCGTCGAGGAACTGCTTCCACCGAGGCTTGTCGTCCGAGCCGTAGCAGTACAGCTCGGGGCCATCGCCACAGACGTAGAACTCGCCGTCGGCGCTGTACGCGAAGGGGGCCAGCACACTCATCTCTCTTCCTCCTCGGGGGCGCCGCGCGGGGGATGGTAGGCCCTGCGGGGGGGCGCTGGCGAGGGGGTGCTCGCCCGCCCCGCGCGATCCGCCCCGAGCGCGCCGAACGCACCGGTCGGTCGGCCCCTGTCATCCGGGTGTTCCAGCGGCGGCGCGACGATCTCCGGCGCGACCGACGCGCCCGCCACGATCTCGGGCACCTGCTCGATCAAGAGCTCGAGCGCGGCGCGTGCGCCCGTCGCACCCGAGATCGCGTCGAGCGTCAGCCCTGCGCGGTCCAGCTTCTCTGCGAGCAGCGCCTCGACCGACGCGATCAGCTCCGCCTCGAGCGCCGTGGCGTCGAGCGGATCGAGGTCCGACGCCTCTCCCTTCGGAATCCGCCCGCGATGCCAGCGGGCGACCTCGACAGCACCCGGCTGATCGGCACCGGCCACCCGCGCGCGCAGCTCGGCGGCGACGGCGGCGGCCCGCGCGCGCCCGAGCGCTGCGAGCGCGCGGGTCATCAGGCGGAGCGCCTGCCCTCCGCCCCGGACCGGATCACGGCTTCGCCACAGGCGACGCGCACACTCGGAGGCGAGCACACCGAGCAGCGGCTCTCCTCCCCGCAGCGCGTGGTCGGCGAGCAGGAGCGCGAGCGCGCCCTGGCCATCCACACTGCCGACCGCGGCGTAGCGGCGCAAGGCCTCGCCGACGTGCGCGCGGAGGCCCTCCGCCCCGGTCTGGCTCGCCACCTCGGCGAGCCCGAGCCACGCCTGCCCGACCAGCTCGAACGCGCCTGCGCGGCCGAGCACCGGCAGCGCGGTGCGGAACCCGATCTCGGCGTCCCCCCAGGCTCCCGCGTCGAGCGCGAGCAGCGCGCGGGCATGGGCGACCCGACCGAGCAAACGGTCGCTGCCCTGCGCGTTCGCGAGCGGCCCAGCACGCTCGAGCGCGTGGAGCGCAGCAGCGCCCTCGCCACGCCATCGGTGCAGCCCGGCGATCAACAGCAGCGCCCCGGCCTGCCCGGCACCGCTGCCAGCGGACTCGTGCAGCGCACGCGCGCGCTCGAGGTGGGAGACCGACTCGTCGACCCGCCCTTCGCGCAGCGCGAGCGAGGCGCGCGCCACGGTGACGTCCGCGAGCAGCCCGGTGTGCTGCACGCTGTCGGCGAGGCGCCACGCCTCGGTGAGCACGTCCTCGAGGCCCTCGGTGTCGCCGAGCCGCACCCGCGCCTCCGTGAGCACGATCCATGCGGCGGCCTCGCCCTCGATCCCGCGCACGCGGATGTCGTCTCCGAGGTGCTCCGGGTCGATGCGCTGGAGCTCCGCGGCGAGATCCGCGTAGGCGCGGATGGCGCGCTCCGCGAGCCCTGCAGCAGCCGACTCCTCGCCTTGCGCGAGCGCCACGCGCGCGAGCCCACGCAGCGCGTGCGCCTCGCCGAGTCGAAGCTCTGGCCCACGGAACTGGAGCAGCGCCGCGGTGTAATGCGCGCGGGCGTCGTCGGGGTAGCCCTGCTCGAGGGCGCGCGAGCCGTTCACGAGGTGGTGGCGACCCGCCTCGAGGCGCTCGTCCATGCCGGGGCTCCGGGGAAGGGGCGGTGCCAGCATAGCGCCCGCCGCGGCAACGGGTCCAGAAACGACGACAGCCCCCGGACCGAGGTCCGGGGGCTGAAGTTGGCACCTGAAGTCAGCCCGGGGAACGTCTCTGCAGAGGTTTGCGCAAGTCTTCGATTCCACGCCCGAAGACGTGGTCAGCTCTCGTGGGGTTGGTCGGCCCTTCAGGGCCGCCAGGGCGTTGGGAATTCCGTTGCCCAAGTGCGGTCGCGGTAGCGGGTGGTTGGCCTTCCCCGCCTCCTCCTTGACCTTGGGCCGTCGCCGGCCTGGTCTTCGAGGCTTTCCCGAGGCGCGCGCCGTTCGCCGACCGGAGTCGGTGATCGTCAGCCCTCGTGGACTTGACCTCCCCTTCAAAGCGCTCGAACACGAGCGGGGTCCGGCTCTCGCCGTGCCCTCCTCTCTTGAGATTCGTTGGTGTCCCCCTCCATCGACATGCCTGTCGCGCGTCCACTCCCAGGTGCCGAAGCACCCTTCGGCCCGGCGCTGCCACCTGCCGGGTCTCGTTCCGTCCTCGTGGTTTCGCTCCACCCCGACGTGTTCCTCCGCGCGGAGGTCGCGGGTCTGTTGCACCCCGCAGCCGATCTTGAGGTTCGCCGCGTTTCACGCTGGTGCCGGCCGCCACCCATGCTGCCCGAAGACAGCCCGAGAGACGGGACGGATGACCAGACGGTCCCCGCGACGCAGTTCACACCCTCCGAAGGCTTCCCCTCACCAGCAGCCGCACCGTCTCACGACGGCCGTTGCCCTCATGCCGTCACCTTCCTGCCCGATACCGAGAAGCCGCCAAAGCGACCTCCTTTTCCGGTGCCCGACCACCCGAGGGTGGTGGGGAGACCCGGCGCGGCGATCCGAAGAACGCGGGGCACGGGACGCAGGACGAAGAATTCGACTCGGTGATGCTCCGATCCGCCGAAGCGGACCCCCACGTCACCGAGCACGAGGTCCGACCAACGCGCCGAAGCGCGCCGGAGGAGCTCGCACAGAGCCCCCCGACCGGGCCGACGCCGAGGCGCCGGGTAGGACGAGGGACCAGACCCTACCTGGGAGTGGCGCTCCCAGGAATCCACCTCCGAGTTCCACGCAGTGACCGAGGTCACCGCAGCAGGCAGCGACGACCGAGGTCGATCGCTACATCGGGGGAGGCTGCGCGGTGCTCGCCGAGGCGATGACGCGCGGGCCCGTCGGGTTCCTTCGCGAAGAGGCCGACTTCAAGGCCTTTCTCCGCTGATGAGTACGTTGCCTTGGGCTGCCGTTGCCGGCAGCGCATTGCTCGTTCCTTCCATGGGCTTTGTCCCTCTTCAAGGTCGCACGCGCTCCGCTTCGCCCCGACCGTGCCAGGTCGGCGAGGGGTCCGTGGCCGAAGCCCGGGCCCTCCGGCCCCACCGAGGTGGAGCAGACGACATCCCTTCACGGGTTCCCCCACGCGGCGGTGCCTAAGCCCGTCGCGCAGCGCCAGTCGGTCGGCCGAAGCCCGACCGCGGTTGTCGTCGCCTTTTCAGCGACGTGCCGCGATCCCCGCTGACGCGACCCCTCGAAGCGCGGTGGCCGAAGCCACCTCGATACGCGAAGCCAGTGCCCTGGAAGTCTGTCCGGAGACGTGGTCCTGAAGTGCTGGCCGTGATGCCGCGCCCCCGTCGTACCGCCCGCCGAAGCGAGAGGTCGTTCGAGGAGGCAGCCCCGCGGGGCATCTCCAGAGACCTTCATGAGGTTCTTGACGTCAAAGAGCGCTCCGAGGAGCGTTCCTCGGTCGGTCCCGGGTTCCCCCAGGTGCCGCTGTCCCTATATGCATGCACCGTGCCAACACCAGCACAACAGACAAACGCCAACTTTAGGCGCATCTTGCGTGCAATTCATTTCCCATCTCGATTCGCGACCTGTCGCCCGCCCCTGGGGTCAACCTTGGGGACGAATGGACATGAACGTAGCTGCAAAGCGGATCTGGCCAGCGGATGAATCCTCGATCCTGACGGGATCGCACCTGCCCGATCGTGCAGAGGATCCCGCGAATGTCAAGAACACGTCAGCGACGCGGAGAGACGCTCGCTCGCGGAGCGCCTCAGCCGAGGTCGCAGAACTCGTGGCCACCCGCGGCGCTGACACACATCTCATAGGCCAGCGACGTGTCGCGCCCCGCCTGCCGTGCATACTCGAGCCACTCTCGCGCGGCCGTCTTCGCTTCGCCACGCGCGTTGTCGCGCTCGATCTTGTTCGCGTCGCTCGGCTCTTGCAGAAACCGCTCTTCGGTCGAGCCCCAGTAGCGGGTCGCGGCGTTGGACTTGACCCGCAGCAGCCCGTAGACCCGACTGACGTGCACGTCACCCGCCTTGAACCGACTGCGGTTCTCGAGCGCGATGTCCGCCCACTTCAGCGTCTCCTGCGCGAACGCGGGGCCCTGCTTGTCGAGATAGAGCGAGAACTTGTAGCAGAGGTCCGGATCCGACTGGTCGACCTCGGAGAGGTGACGCCGCACGACCGCCTCCCAGCGGTGGGCATCCCCGCGGGTCCACGCGTCCACCATCAGCAGCAGCGAGATCTTGCGACGGTAGGTCTGGCGTTCGGCGACGCGAAACCCGTCCTCGAGGCAACGGATCTCGCCGTCGGACAGTCGACCGAGCAGGGCGGTGGGCTCGAGCGCCATCAGATCCCCGCAGTCTGCCGAGGCGATCATCAGCTCGGAGCCCATCAGGTCGCTCAGCTGCTCGTCGACATCGCTGGTGAGGTCGATGAACCCCGGCGCGTAGTCGGTCGTCGCGAGCGCCGACAGGTCGCGCTTCGAGCCGCCCCCACAGGCGCCCAGCGTGATGCATGCCGCGACAACCAACGCTCGACGCATCCAGCCTCCGACCCCGATACGTACGATCTCCGCCGCGGGCTCTCCCCTACGGAGCGCAGCCAGTATAGCCTCTCTGCGCATGCGCGTGTCCCTTCCCCCCTCCGCTCTCCTGCCCGCCGCCCTCGGCGTCGCCGCCGCGCTGGCCTGCGCGGGACCCGGAGGCGCCACGCTCTCGCTCGAGCAGCCGGCGCCGGACGCCTGCGGCAACCTGACCGCGCGCGTGATCGCCTCGCCGGCCTGGCGCGAGCGCGAGATCACCCTCCTCGCCGATGGCGCGGTGGTCGCGCGGCACACCCTCGCCGCGCGCACGCGCGAGGCCACCCTCAGCGCCACGGTCGGCGGCGGCCGCTCGATGGGCCTCGTCGCCCGCATCGAGGACACCTTCTCGGAGGAGCACGCGGTGACCACGCCGCCGTTCGAGGCGGCCCTCGGCGTCGTCCCACCCGAGAAGCCGTTCCCCGCGGATGGAGACGCGGCGCTGACGCTGCAGATCCTCACCCCGTGCAGCGAACCGCTCGCGCTGATGCTGGACGCCGACATCGAGCCGGGAGGCATCGCGGTGTCTCGCGGGCAGGCGGTCTCCGGCAGGGTCCACTCCCTCTCGCTCCCCAAGCTCCCGCAGGGACGCTACGCGGTGATGATCCGACTGCGTGACGTCTGGGGCGCGGTCGACGAGCGCCGCGTGCCGTTCGTGATCGGTCCACCGTGCGTCGACCGCGATGGCGACGGCTACCTCGCGTGCGCTGGCGACTGCGACGACGCCAACCCCCTCGTGCACCCCGGAGCGCAAGACCTCGTCGGCGACGGGATCGACAACGACTGCGACGGGGTCAACGGCCAGGATCGGGACGGCGATGGGCACGAGGCGGCCGCCGTAGGCGGTGATGACTGCGACGACGCCAACCCCCTCGTGCACCCCGGTCAGCTCTCGCCGCCAGACCAGGACGGCGACCGCGCATACGCGTGGGTCGCGCTCGACTGGAACTGCGACGGCGTCGTCACCGACGCGCCCGGTCCGTGGGACTGCGACGACAACAACCCCGAGGTCCCCGGTCCCGAGAAGCCGGAGCCGAACGGCATCGACGACGACTGCGACGGGCTGGTCGACGAGGGCACGGTCGCGTTCGACGACGACGGCGACGGCCTCTCCGAGCGCCAGGGGGACTGCAACGACGCCGACGCCACGGTGTACCCGGGCGCCCCGGAGCGTGCGGACTGCAAGGACAACGACTGCGACGGGCAGATCGACGAGGGCATACAGCGTCCGCCCACCGATGATGTCTACGAGCCGAACGACACGGCCCCGCACGCGCTCTCCGGCGCCCGGCAGAAGAAGCCGATCCTCGGCATCCCTGCGGGCTACAACCCGACGTGGGAGCGCCTGTTGCTGACCACCCGCGACCGCGCCGACATCGAGCGGTTCTCGTTGTGGACCCACGACGGGCCGCTCGACACCTGGCACGTCACCGCGAAGTTCTCGTCGATGGGCGACGGTCGCAGCTACGACGTCACGATCGCGGGCAACGGGCGCACCACGAGCGGTACGGTCCACGCGCCGTCAGGGGGCGTCTCGCTGGGCGGGCGCGGGCTCGAGGACAACACCGGCACCTACGAGATCACGATCACCCCGCGCGAGGGGGACCTCCCGTACTGCCCGGTCGTCGTCGAGATCAGCTCGGGCTGAGCGTCAGAACCGGCCCTGAGCCAGGCCGACCTGCCAGCCCATCGTGCCGTCGTGGTTGATGCGCGGCATGGGTGTTGGCGCGCCGATGCCCCACTTGCCGTCGTCGTAGCCGACCATCGCGCCCGAAGCGCCGAGGAACGCGAGCTTGCGATGGTCGTCCATCCGCTTGGTGCCGACCACACCCACCGCGACGCCGCCCGCCGCGCCCGCGATCAGCACCGAGCCCCACACCTCCTTCGGGAGCGCGCTGCCAGGCGTGGCCAGCTCCACGAACCCCGTGAGCAGTGCCAGGCCCGCCGCGCCCGCGAAGCCCGACAGGTTGATCACGTTCATCCGAACGCGGCTGATGTCGAACGCCGCCGACAGGCCCGCGCCGATCGCCGCGCCGACGTCAGCGAACAAGATCACCCGCGCGAAGAACTTCGACGACGGATCGACGAAGAGAAACGACGTCGCGCCGAGGTAGGCGCCCCACGAGAATCCGCTGCGGAACATGGACACGTCGCCGGCGTGCGGCCTGGCGAGGACCGCGTAGGTCGTCGCCGCGGCGCCGCCCAGCACGACGCCACCGCTGACCAACCCGCCGACACCCTGCACGGTGGGGCTCTCGAGCAGCGTGGCGAGCATCGCCCCGTTCAGACCGCCCATGTACTCGCCCGAGAACACGGACATCGCCTGACCCTCGCCGATCTTCCATCGCTTGTTGATCAGGATCGGCGTCGTGATCCCGGCCCCGAGGCCGATCAACCCCATACCGAGGTAGACCGCGGGCTCGGCCGTCCCCATCGCGAGCGGCAAGCCGACGCCGAACAACGCCGGCCCCATGAGCCCCTGCGAGATCAGGAGCTCGACGAAGCCGTTGCCGTCGTAGCTGCGCGCGAGGGCGTCGCGGCTCTTCGGAGAGCTGTCCGCCGCCGGCTCGGCCGCGACCGCCGCGCTCGGGGGGGCTTCACCGCACGCCCCGCCGCCCTCGCCGACCGCTGCGAGCGCCATCTGCTCCTCGGCCTTCGCCGCGTAGCTCGTCGCGCCGTAGCGCTCGGAAACCCGGGCGAACACCCCACACGCCTCGGTGTACTTGCCGCGACCGACGAGATCGAGGCCCATCCGGTACAGCGCCGCCGCCTCGGCGTCCGCGTCGACTGTTTCGCCCACGGTCTCCGCCGGCGGAGGCGCTGCGGGAGGCTCGCCCTCCTGGGCGATCGCCGGGATGGAGAGCAGGGCGAACCAGAACAGGCTGACGAGAAACATTGAGACGGCCTCCTCCGCGCGACTCTAGCCGATTTCGGGTCGACATCGCTTACAACCGGTTTCGAAGTCCGCTGGCCCGCTCAGCTGAACCCGAGCCAGCGTCCGCCCTGATAGACCGCGAACGCGGCGACCCAGGCGAGCACCGACATATAGCCCACGATGAACGCCGGCCATCGCCAGCCACCGGTCTCGCGACGCAGCACCGCGAGGGTCGACAGGCACTGGAACGCGAACGCGAAGAACACCATGATCGACAGGCCGGTCAGCGGGGTGTACACCCGCGTTCCATCGGGTCTGCGGGCCTCGCGGATCCGATCGCGCAGCCCCTCGTCCTCCTCGTCGACCTCGCCGACGCCATACACCACCCCGAGGGTGGACACGAACACCTCACGCGCCGCGAACGCGCCGATCAGGCCGATTCCGATGCGCCAGTCGTAGCCGAGCGGCGTCAGCGCGGGCTCGATGGTCTTGCCCAACCTCCCCGCGAACGAGCGCTCCAGCGCGCGCGGCGCGGCGAGCGCCTCCTGCTCGGCCGGATCGGCGACGGCGGCGATCTCGTCTGCGCTCAGCACATCCTCTGGACCGTACCGAGGGAAGTACAGCAGCGCCCACAGCACGACCGTCGCGACGAGGATCACCTGCCCGGCTTCGCGCACGAAGTCCCCCATCCGCGCGATGACGGTGCGGCCGACCGTCGGCAGGTGGGGCACCCGGTAGGGGGGCAGCTCGAGGAACTCGGGCGTCGCCTCCTGCGGCAGCATCAGCCGCCCGAGCACCGCGGCCCCGATCAGGGTGACGACGGTGGAGAGCAGGTACATCCCGAACAGGGCGCTCGGCCGAACGTCGACCGGCCACCACGGCACGCTCGCTGGGAACAGCGCCGCGATCATCAGCGTGTACACCGGCAGCCGCGCCGAGCACGACGTGAGCGGGATGACCATCATCGTGAGCAGGCGATCCCGGAAGCGCGGCATGCTGCGCGTCGACAGGATCGCCGGCACCGCGCATGCGAAGCCCGAGAGCAGCGGGACGAACGCCCGACCGGGCAGGCCCGCGGCGCGCAGCAGCCGATCCATCAGGTGTGCCGCGCGCGCGAGGTAGCCGACGTCCTCGAGCAGCGCGATGAACAGGAAGAGCAGGCCGATCTGCGGCAAGAACACGAGGATCGCGCCGACGCCGCCGATGATCCCGTCCACGATCAGGTCACGCGAGATGACCAGCGGGTCTCCGAGCCAGCCCGGCGCGACGCTCACCAGCGCGTCCATCACGCCGCCGACGCCGCCTCCGACCCACGCGAACACGCCTTCGATGAAGCCGATCGCCGGATCGCTCCACGCGAACAAGGCCTGAAAGACCAGCGCCATCACCACGCCGAACACGAGCGCGCCCGACGCGGGGTGGAGCAGCACCCGATCGATCCGATCCGAGAGCCGGGGCTGATCGGCGCGGGCGTCGCGCCGGATCCACCCTGGCGCGTGCGCGTCGATCCACGCGTAGCGCTGACCGACGATCTCGCCCTCGAGGTCGCGCCCCGCGGCGCGCGCCCGCGCCTGCACCGCTTCGATCGCCGCCCGGGGCACGTCGGGCTCTCCGCGGAGCGTCGCGGAGGCGTCCACCGAGAGCAGTAGCCAGCGCGCGAGCGCGCGAGCGCGCTCCACGTCGCCGCGCGCGAGCGCAGCGAGCCCCGGCGGAAACGCCGCGACGACCTCGTCGGCGTCGGCTCGGAGCACTTCGGTCCACCCATGCGGTCCACCGGGGGCGACCGGCTCGCGCAGCGCCTGCACCAGTGCCCCACGAAGCGCGTCCAGACCCTCTCCCGACCGCGCGACGATCGGGAGCACCGGCACGCCGAGGGAAGCCTGCAGTCGCGCGGCGTCGGGCTCCACCCCCTCGGCACGCGCCTCGTCCATCAAGTTCAGCGCGACGACCACCGGGACGTTCAGCTCGAGCAGCTGGAGTACGAGGTAGAGGGAGCGCTGGAGTCGCGGCGCGTCGACGAGCGCGAGCACGACGTCGGGAGGCGGGCCGTCGCGCCCCAGGACCGCGTCGATCGCGATCCGCTCGTCGGGCGAGCGCGCGGCCAGCGAGTAGGTCCCGGGAACGTCCACGACGGCGATCGCGCCGTCGTGTCCTGGGAGGTGGAGCGCCGCCTCCATCCGCTCCACGGTGGTCCCGGTCCAGTTCGAGATCTGCGCCTGCGCGCCAGTGAGCGCGTTGAACAGCGTCGACTTGCCGGCGTTCGGGTTGCCGAGGAGGACGACCTTGCGCGCACCAGATCGGGGCGCGGGCGCGGCGGCGCCATGGCAGGTCGGGTCGGTCGCTGCGCTCATGCGAGCTCGACCTCGACGGACGAAGCCTCGACGCGGCGCAGCGCGAGCACCGCGCCGCGCACGCGGTAGGTCAGCGGATCACCGAGCGGCGCCTGCCCGGTGCGCGCGATGGGCGTGCCCGGCAGGATGCCCAGCTCGAGCAGACGCCTGCGAAACGGCCCCTCGCCGCGTACCGCGACCACCCGCGCCTCCTGGCCCCTCTCGAGTCGATCCAGCGTCATGCCGCCCCGTTGCCCCGCTACGGTCGCCCCACCCTACCCCGGCCACTTCCTATTGAAAACAACTTTCAATTAGAATCCCCGATCCGCAGCTTCCCCGATCCGTCGGGTGGGTCGATCACGTAGGTCGGGAGCGCGACGCCGCTGACCCGCCGCGCGAGCGCTGCATGGATCGCGCGCCCCTCGTCGAGCGGCACGCGCAGGTGCGCGTTGCCCAGCACCGGGTCGGTGTGGTGCAGGTAGTACGGGAACACGCGGCGGCGCACCAGGCCCCGCGACAGCGCGGCGAGCACCTCGGGATCGTCGTTGACGCCGCGCAGCAGCACCGACTGGTTCAGCACCGGGACCCCGGCGTCGACCAACCGCGCGAGCGCCACATCGACGTCCGGTGCGAGCTCGCGCGGGTGGTTGGCGTGCACCACGACCCACACCGGCGCACGGGCGGCCAGACCGGCCACGAGCGCGTCGGTGACCGACGCAGGAAAGGTGATGGGCGCGCGGGTGTGGATGCGCACCACCGGCACCGCCGCGCGCAGGCGATCGAGGGTGGCGAGCAGGCGATGCAGCGGCACCGCCAGCGGGTCGCCACCCGAGAGCAGCACCTCCTCGGCGCCCGATGTCTCGACGTAGCGAAGCGCCGCTTCCCACTGCGCTGGCGTCGGATCGAGTCCCTCGCCCGGATCGTGCGTTCGCCGAAAGCAGTAGCGGCAGTACAGGTGACACCGCTTGGTCATCAGCAGCAGCACCCGGTCCGCGTGCTTGCGCACGACCCAGGGCACCGGGCTCATCGCGATGTCGCCCACCGGATCGCCGAGCCCGTCGGGGTCGGGGCCGACCTCGGCGGGGTCGGGAAGCACCTGGCGCGCGAGCGGATCGGCGGGGTCGGTCGGGTCGACACGGTCCCAGAACGAGCGGGTGACCCGCACCGGAAACACGGCGTCTGCCGCCGCCCAGACCGCGTCCACGTCAGGCCGCGAAGCGACCACCTCGGCGCGAGAAACCATCGCACCACGCGGGGGTCGCGCGTCGTCGCGGAGTCGGGTTACGCGGTCGCTCACTCGGATCAGCCCCTTCAAGAGAGACACGCCATGTATCAGACCTCGGACATCCGCAAGGGCCTCAAGGTGGAAATGGACGGCCAGCCGTACATCGTCGTCGAGTTCCAGTTCGTGAAGCCCGGCAAGGGTCAGGCCTTCACCCGCACCAAGCTGAAGAACCTGCTCAACGGCAACGTGCTCGACCGTACGTTCAAGACCGGCGAGACGCTCGAGCCGACCGACATCGCCGAGAAGGAGATGCAGTACCTCTACGAGGACGGCGAGTACTACTACTTCATGGACACGGCGGACTTCAGCCAGGTGCACATCACGCCGGAAGTCGTCGGCGCCGCGCGCGCCTACCTCCTCGAGGAGATGCTCGTGCAGGTGCTGTTCTACAAGGGCATGCCGATCAGCATGGAGGTCCCGAACTTCGTCGAGCTCGAGATCACCTACTGCGAGCCCGGCGTGAAGGGGAACACCGCCACCGGCGCCACGAAGACCGCCACGCTGTCCACTGGACACGACGTCCAGGTGCCGCTGTTCGTCGAGCAGAACACGGTGATCCGCATCGACACGCGCACCGGGGAATACGTCGGCCGCGTGAGCTGATGACGCTGTCGGCCGCGGGTCTCCGCGCCCGCGCCCAGGTGCTCCGCGCCGTCAGAGACCAGCTGCACGCGCGCGGCTACCTCGAGGTGCCCACACCGGTGCTCGTCCCCTCTGCCGCGATGGAGGAGCACCTGCACCCCGTCGCCGCGGCGGACGGCTACCTCCGCACCTCGCCCGAGTTCGCGCTCAAGCGCGTGCTCGCCGCAGGGCTCCCGCGGATCTACGAGATCGGTCCCTGTCTGCGGGACCGTGAGTCCGGCGCGTGGCACGGCCGCGAGTTCCTGATGCTCGAGTGGTACCGCGCCGGCGCGGCGCCCGACGACGTGATGGACGAGATCGAGGCGCTCGTCGCGGCCGCGGCGGAAGCGCTCGGCGTCGCGCCACTCGCTGGCTGGCGACGCGCCACGGTGCGCGAACTGTTTGGCGACGCCACCGGCATCGACCTCGCGCAGGCGTCCGCGTCCGATCTCTCGCCACACGACGAGCCGTGGGACGACGCGTTCTTCCGGCGCTGGGTGACGGACGTGGAGCCGACGTTCTCGGGCGGGCTGTTCGTGACCGAGTGGCCCGCGTCCCAGGCGGCGCTCGCGCAGGTGGTCGACGACGGCGCGTGGCCCGTGGCGCGGCGGTTCGAGGCCTACCTGCACGGCCACGAGCTCGCGAACGGCTTCTTGGAGCTGCTGGACGCCGCCGAGCAGCGGCGGCGGTTCCTCGCGGCCAACGCCGCGCGCGCGGCCGCGGGCGAGGCGCCGCACCCGATCGACGACGCGTTCGTCGCGGCCGTCGGGCGCATGCCGACCGCCACCGGCGTGGCGCTCGGACTCGACCGCCTGGTCGCGGCGCTCGCGGGCTGGGACGGCATCGCGCCGGGCCGCGTGGAGCGATAGGAGGTCGGATGCACCGGGTCTCAGTCCTCTCCTACCAGGACCGGGTGGTCGGGCGCCGCTACGACGACCCGCTCGAGGTCGTGTGGCTGGCCACCGCGAAGCGGCTGGGGATCACGGTGCGGCGGCACCCCGAGGTGTTCGCGATGACCGATGGCGCGGGCCTGCTCCAGCTGAGCACCCGCGACGACCTCGATCCGGACGACAGCGCGGCCCAGATGATCTTCCACGAGATCTGCCACTGGATCACCAACGGGCTCGACAGCTTCGCGCTGCAGGACTGGGGCTTCACCGTCGCCGAGCACATCGACTGGCGCGAGTTCCCGTGCCTGCGCGTGCAGGCCGCGCTCGCCGATCGACACGGACTGCGCGCCTTCCTCGCGCCGACGTCGGGCGTGCGCGACTACTACGACGCGCTGCCCGCCGACCCGCTCGCGCCGCTCGACGACTCCGACCTCGAGGCGCGCATCGTCGCCCACGCCGCCGAGGCGCTGCGGCGCGCCGACGATCCGCCATGGCGCGCGCCGGTCGACGCAGCGCTGGCCGCCACCGCCACGATCGTGCGCGCCGTCGCCCCATTCGTCGGCGACTTCCAGACCGACGGCCAAGGTGCCGCGCTGCCCACCCTCTACCCCGACGCCCCGCCCGACCGCACCTGACTCCGCGCCGGCCGGATCGTCCGGACGGCCCATTGTGGCCCGACCTCCCCCCAGGTAGAACAATCGTGACCCGGGAGTACTGCATGTTCGAGCACATCCTCGTCGCGACCGCATTCGACGAGCTCTCCGATCTGGCCTCGGAGCTGGCCATCGGCCTCGCGCGCCTGTCCGACGGTCGCGTGACGGCCGTGCACGTGATCGAGTCGATCGGCGAGGACCCGTCCGATCCCGAGCTGATCGAGTTCTACGGTGGGCTGCGCGGCAAGGCGGAGGAGAACGTGCGCGCCCTCGCGGCGCGGTTCGAAGAGCAAGGCATCGCGTTCGACGCCGTGATCCGCGTCGGCACGCGCTGGGAGCTCATCCTGCAGGAGGCCGACGAGCGCGCGGTCGACGTGATCGTGCTCGGTTCACGTCCGGTCCTCCACCAGGAGAACCCGCAGCTCGGCACGACCAGCCACCAGGTGTTCTTCGCCAGCCGCAAGCCGCTGCTGATCGCGCGGAAGTAGGCACCTGCGGGGGTACGATCCGCACGAACGCCCGTTCTTGGCATACGCATTGCATCACTTCCGGACCTGGAGGCTGCGATGGCCGATCTCGACCGTCAAGTGGACCACCTCGCCCGCGAGATCCGCGCGCTCGTCGGTGACGCGAAGACGCGCCAGCTCACGGCGGTCCATGTGAGCTGCCCCGAGGGCGTGTCACCGGGTGAGCTCAAGGGCCAGATCACCGCCAGCCTCGCCGAGTACGGACTGGACTTCGTCGACGTCCGCCCGCGGCCCGAGCCAGGGCCCGTGCGACTGCTCGCGGCGTACGTCTCGCCTCGTAGCGGGTTAGGCTCCGACACGCGGCCCGCGCAGGGAGGTGCCCGATGAAGCTGCTGCTCGCCGTCGACCTGAGCGAGGCGTTCACGCCGGTGGTCGACGAGGCCATCACCTGGGCAGTGCGGCTCGGAGCCCAGCTCGACCTCGTGTTCGTGGGGCTGTACGACGACCTGCACCAGTTCGTGAGCGATCCGCACGTGCGCGCGATCCTCGCGACAGAGTCCGAGACGCTGCGCCGCGAGCACCGCGCCCAGCTCGACACGATGCTCGCGAACGTGCCCGAGGCCAACCGCGGACGCTGCCACGTGCTCGCGGGCCCGCCCGCAGCCGCCATCCTGTCCATCGAGGACGACTACGACGCGATCTTCATCGCCACGCACGGCCGCAAGGGCCTGTCGCACCTATGGCTCGGCTCGGTCGCCGAGCGCGTCGTCCGCACCAGCAACAAGACGGTCATCGTGTTGAGGATGCCCGCCCAGCCTGCATGAGGAGGTCGCCGTGAAGCTCCCCGCCGAGACGGTCGTGGTCCCCGTGGACTTCTCGGAGCTGAGCCTGGACGCGCTCGCGCAGGCCCAGTCGCTCGCCACGAGCGCCGATGCGCTGCACGTCCTGCACGTCCTGCCGCCGATCCTCGCCACCGAGCCCGGCGTCGTGTGGGGGCGCGTGGACGACCGCTCCCGCTACGAGCACGCGCTCGAGGCGCTGCGCAAGGTGCTCGACGAGCGAGGGCTGAAGGGCACGCCGCACGTCCGGGTGAGCGCGTCGGGCAACGCGTCGTGGGAGATCGTGCAGTTCGCGCAGGAGGTGGGCGCGAAGCTGATCGTGCTCCCATCGCACGGCCGGCACGGCCTCACGCGCCTGGCGATCGGCTCGGTCGCCGAGCGCGTCGTGCGCTTCGCGAGCTGTCCGGTGCTGGTGCTGCGGGCCTGACGGCCCAGCGCGCTCTACTCGCGCAGGAACGGGAAGCCGAGCGGCTTGACCGCGAGCACGCTGGCGGGCGTCTTCGCCTGCACGCGCTCGGTGGTCGAGCCGACGAGCTTGTCGATGAGCCCCACGCGACCGTGCGTCCCCATGACGATGAGGTCCACCATCAGGTCGTTCGCGGCCTGCACGATCGCGTCCTCGGGGGCGCCCGCGCGCACCTCGACCCGGATGTTGTCCTCGATGGCGCCGGTTCCGGGCAGCTTGCGGCGGGCCATCGCCATCAGCCCCTCGGCCTCGCCCTCGAAGCTGATCAGGTCGGACGGCATCTTTTCGTCCTGATCGTCGTAGTCGACCCCGTGCGCGCGCACCGACAGCAGGATCACCTCGGAGCCGAACGCGCCGGCGAGCGACAGCGCGATGCTCAGCGCGCGCTCGGCGAGCTCGCTGGCGTCGAGGGGGACGAGGATCTTGTGGAACACCATGGTGTACTCCGAGGCGGGCCCAGGCTTGTAATGGGGCCTGCAACCCCCGTCGAGGGGGTCTCGTTCACTCGTCCTCGAGGCCCTCGAGCACACGCCGGACGAAGTCCGCCTCGGTGATGATCCCGACGAGCCGATCGCCCTCGGTGACGAGCAGGCAGCCGAACTTGTTCTCGAGCATGATCTCGGCGGCGAGCCGAAGCTCGGTGTCGGGCTCGATGGTCTGCACGTCCTCCACCATGATCATGTCGACCGTCGTGCGCGCGAGCAGCTCGCGCTGGTGGCTCATCGGCAGGTCGTCGAACCCGCTCGCGAGGCCACGCGCCAGGTCGCGGTGGCTGACCAGCCCGATGACGACCTCGTCCTCCTCCACGATCGGGACGTGCCGGATGTGCAGCCGGTCCATCAGCGCGATCAGGTCGGCGAGGCTGGCATCTGGGCTCAGCGTCTCGACCTCGGTGGTCATCAGGTCACGCACGGTCGTGGTCATGGAGACTCCTCCAGGGAGGGGGGAGCATGACAAGGCGGGACGTCGGCGTCCACTGACGCGTGCACGAGGCCGGCCTCGCGCAGCCCCAGCGACCACAGCCCGGCGCACAGCACGCCTGCCGCGACGCCGCGACGCGCCCACGGGCTCGACGCCGCGACGCGTCGCAGCGCTGCCGCCGCGATCGACAGCGCGGGCACGGTGCCGAGCCAGAACGCCGCCATCGCCAGCGCGCCCGCCTGCGCGCTCCCGACCGCCACCGACAGGCTGAGCGCCGCGTAGACCAGCCCACACGGCATCAGCCCGGTCAGCGCGCCGAAGCCCACGCGGGGTAGCACGCCCTCGCCGCCGAGCAGCCGGGTCGACAGCGCGGTCAGCCCCGGGATCTGCCAGTGCGACTCGGGCAGCAGCCCGCCGAGCCGCAACGCGAACCACACCAGCAGCGCGACGGCGACGAGGCTGACTGCCCACGACGGGCCCGGCAGGAACGCGCCGAACCCACCCGCGATCCCGCCCAGCGTGACATAGGTGAGCAGCCGCCCGACGTGCCACGGCCACACCGCGCCGCCGCGCGCAGTGCACGCGGTCACGAAGCCGCCGCACATGCCTGCGCAGTGCGGCCCGCCCATCAGTCCTGCGGTCAGCGCGCCGATCAGCGCCGGGATCATCGCTCGAACTCCACCGCGATCAGGCGCAGCGGACCCTCGGCGGCGCGCGCGCTGACCTCTACGCCAGGATGACCCGCGCTCGACAGCGCCTCGCGCAAGCCCTCCAGCACCTCCTCTGCGGACAAGCTCTCGGGAACCGTCACCGTCACCGCGGCCAGGCGCCCCGGCCGCCTCGACAGGAAGCCGAGGACGTGGCGAGTGACCTCGTCGACCTGCTCGGACCAGCTCATGCGCGAAATACTCCCCACCGCGGCGTGATGGCAAGGACATTGCAAGCACTGTGCCGAGGACCTCGCGGGCCAGCGCAAACTGGCCGAAGCCCGGTTGCACCACGCCGCGCACTGTGCGACATCACCCACTCCGTGTGGAGAAACCAACATGGCCGAGCCCACCATCGTCGTCTGCGATGACGAGGAGCTGATCCGCTGGTCGCTGTGCGAGCACCTCGGCCAAGAGGGCTTCAAGACCATCCCCGTCACCAACGGCGCCGAGTGCGTCGAGGCCGTCCACCAGCACGCCCCGGCGTTGGTGCTGATGGACCTGAAGATGCCGGTGATGGATGGCCTCACCGCGCTGCGAACGCTGCGCGAGCGTGGACACGACGTCCCCGTGATCGTGATCACGGCGCACGGCGGCGTCGACAGCGCGATCGAGGCGACGAAGCTCGGGGCGAGCAGCTACCTCACCAAGCCGTTCGACCTGCGCGAGACGACGCTCGCGGTGCGCAAGGCCCTCGAAGACGATCGCCTGCGCCACGAGGTCCACTACCTGCGCGGACGCGATCGCGAGGGCTACGGCGACTTCATCGGCCGCAGCAAGTCCCTGCAGGGCCTGTTCGACACGCTACGCCGGCTCGAGGCCATCGACGCGCCGACCGTGCTCATCCAAGGCGAGAGCGGCAGCGGCAAGGACGTGATCGCGCGCACGATCCACATCAAGGGTCCACGCCACGGCGGCCCGTTCATGGAGATCGACTGTGCCGCGCTGCCCGAGCACCTGATCGAGTCCGAGCTGTTCGGTCACGAGCGCGGCTCGTTCACCGACGCGCGCACCACCAAGCGGGGTCTGTTCGAGGACGCGCACGGCGGCGTCGTGTTCCTCGACGAGATCGGCGAGCTGGCGCCGTCTACGCAGGCCAAGCTGCTGCGCGCGCTCGAGAACCGCACCTTCAAGCGTGTCGGCGGCGTCGCCACGATCACCATGAACGCCGCCGTCATCGCCGCGACCAACCGCAACCTGAAGGAGGAGGTCGAGAAGGGTCGATTCCGCGAGGACCTGTTCTTCCGCCTCAACGTCATCCCGATCCAGATCCCGTCGCTCCGCGAGCGCCGAGACGACCTACCGCTGCTGGTCAACCACTTCCTCGAGAAGTTCGCGCGCAGCTTCGACCGGCCGGTGAAGGGCGTGTCGGCCGACACGATGGCGATGCTCCAGGCCTACGCGTGGCCCGGCAACGTGCGCGAGCTGCGCAACGTGCTGGAGCGCATCGTCATCCTCGGCCCGGACGAGGTCATCCGCGCCGCCGACCTGCCCCCCGAGATCCGCTACGCGCGCCCCGCCACCGCCGCCCCGTCCGCGGACGGCTGCCCGTTCACGCTGCCAGAGGACGGCGTCGACCTCGAGGCGGTCGAGCGCGGCCTCATCGCCCAGGCGCTCGGGCGGACCGACGGGAACCAGTCCGCCGCGGCGCGTCTGCTCGGCATCACCCGGTACGCGCTGCGATACCGGATGGAGAAGTACGGGCTGCTCGACAAGGACGACAAGGACTGACGCGCAGCGGGGCTCAGGGCGCGAACACCAGCGCGAACGCGGCGCCCCCGAGGGGCCGCTCCTCCAACAGATCCACGTCGGCCCCCATCGTGCGCGCCGCGCGCCGGCACACCGCGAGGCCGAGCCCGGTGCCGCGCGTGCGCGTGGTGAAGAACGGGGTGAAGATCGCCTGGCGCGACGCCTCGGGCACGCCGGGGCCCGAGTCGGCGACGACCATCCGCCCGGCCTCGACGCGGATCTCGACCTCGCCGTGTTCCCCCACCGCCTGAATCGCGTTCTGGACGAGGTTGAGCAGGATCTGATGCGTCAGGTTCGGATCGGCGTTCGCGTAGCCATCGCCGACGAGCCGAAGCTCGACCTCGGGGTGGTCGTCGACGACGAGCGCGAGCACCTGCCGGGCCGCGTCCGCGAGCGGCACGCGGGTGATCCGCGCCGTCCCCGGCCGCGCGAAGTCGAGCAGGTCCGAGACGAGCGCGTTCAGGCGCTGGATCTGCTGCTCGACGCGGTCGAGGACGTGCCCGCGCCGATCGTCGTCGCCGAGCGAGCGGCGGATGATCTGGATGGCGCCCGAGATGCCCGCGAGCGGGTTGCGGAGCTCGTGCGCGACCGAGGCGGAGAGCGCGCCGAGGTGCGCGAGCGCCTCGCTCCGCTGCAGGCGCGTCTCCGACTCGACCGCGTCCGTGACCTCCTCGATGTGCAGCAACAGCCGGGCGCTCGGATGCCGGAGCGGCACGAGGTTCAGCCGGAACTGTCGCGGACGCCCGTCCATGTGCACATCGACGCGGAGCAGGGCGATCTCGTGGTCGGTCGTGAGCGCGCGCTCGACGTGCTCTTCGAGCGCCGCCGCCTCGCGCAGCGCCGCCGGGAGCACCCGCGCGTAGTGGCGCCCCTCGGGGTGCTCGATGCCGAGCAGGACCTCGGCCGAGCGCGTCGCGACCACGATCACGCCGTCCGCGTCCAACATCAGCACCGTCACGGGCATGAACGCGACGATCAGCTCGTTGACATGGGCGAGCTGACGCTCCTCGCGGGCCTCGATGTAGGTGCCGGTCATCACGGTGAGATCCAGCTCCGTGACGCGACGCAGCGCCCCGCACACCGCCATCATCTCGTCGCCTGAGTAGGTGCGCTGCGCGAGCACCACCAGGTCGTCGCGCATCACGCTCATCGCGGTGAACACATACCGGGCGGGCAGCCCCACGCGGACGTGCACCTGGCCGATGCGCTCGCGCCGCCGATAGTAGTCCTCGTCCCACGGCCCGTTGAGCAGCTCCTTGAGCCACACCCGAAGGGTCTGCTTCAGGCGCTCTACCTGCTCCGGCCCCGAGAGGACCGCGGCCGCCTGCGGGTGGGCGAGGATGCGCGCGTAGAAGTGGTCGACGATCCGAACGACGTGGGGCTCGGCGAGCGGCCAGAACGCGAGCAGCCGCTCCCGGTCGGTCGCGTCGAAGCCGATGTAGTCCTGCAACTCCTGGTAGGGCTGCACGCTGACCTCCGCCCCCGAGCATGACCAGCGCGCGCCGCGCCGGCAAGCGTGTGCGCGGCCACACCCACCTGGGCCATACGCCACAGCCACGCCGCAACAGGGTGCGAGACTTCGACGCAGATCCGCCTTGGAAGCGCCGACACGAGTCTATGGCACGAAATGTGCATGGGGCGGCGCATCGAGGGAGGCAGAGCCTTGACACAGCCCGAAGCACCACGTTCCTCGCCCGCGTACGACGAGACCGTCGTGAAGCAGTTCGTCCTCGCCACCATCACGTTCGGCATCATCGGAATGCTCGTCGGGGTGATCATCGCGCTCCAGCTCGCGTGGTGGCCAGCGAACCTGGGCAGCCCGTACACCACGTTCGGCCGGCTGCGACCGCTGCACACCAACGCGGTGATCTTCGCGTTCGGCGGCAACATCGTGTTCGCGGGCATCTACCACTCGATGCAGCGGCTGCTCAAGACCCGGATGTGGTCGGACAAGCTGTCCCAGATCCACTTCTGGGGCTGGCAGGCGATCATCCTCGCCGCGGCGATCACGCTCCCGCTCGGGCTGACGCAGGGCAAGGAGTACGCCGAGCTGATCTGGCCGATCGACATCGCGATCACGATCGTGTGGGTGCTGTTCGCTATCAACTTCTTCGGCACGATCGCCATTCGCAGGGTCAAGCACATCTACGTCGCGATCTGGTTCCACATCAGCTTCGTGGTGACCATCGCGGTCCTGCACATCGTGAACAGCCTCGCGCTGCCGGCCACGCTCACGCGCAGCTACCCGATCTACGCAGGGCTCACCGACGGGCTGGTGCAGTGGTGGTACGGGCACAACGCGGTCGGGTTCTTCCTGACCACGCCGTTCCTCGGCCTGATGTACTACTACCTGCCCCGCGCGGCCGAGCGGCCGGTCTACAGCTACCGGCTGTCGATCATCCACTTCTGGTCGCTGGTCTTCCTCTACATCTGGGCCGGCCCGCACCATCTCCAGTGGTCGGCGCTGCCGGACTGGGCCCAGACGATGGGCAT
>CAYQSE010000034.1:0-33661 GCA_964419905.1 uncultured Enterobacteriaceae bacterium | reverse complement strand
CGCCCACGTCACCCGGACGCGCCCCGATCGCCTCCGAGCCTCGCTGATCGGTCACCTCGCGCTAGGGGACCCGGCGGACAGACCGCCACCGACCAGGGCGGTCGATGGCGGGCTCGGCGTGCACCGGCGCTCGCGTCGTTAATCTCTTTGCGCCTACCCTCTCGCCGGATCTGCCTCTGGCACCCACGGCGCCTCCGGAAGCTCGGGTCGGAGGGCTCGCGGGGACCGGTTCGTCGAGGACGGCGACGAGCCGCGTGGTGGTGCGAGTAAACGTCGCTGCGCACGTGCTCTGGGGCCGGTCCGCCGAGGCGGCGCGGAGCAAGTACCAGCGCTGGCAGAAGAGGCACGGCCGAAAGGTCGGCGGCGGGTTCGAGATCGGTCGCGTGTTGCCAATGCGCCCGGCGCCGGATGTTGGCGCCTTCATCTACTTCGATCACGTCAAACTGCTCGATCTCCCGCCCAGTATCCGCGCTCTGCCGATGTCCTGACTTACCTGCAACTGGCTCGCGACGGTACGTACCTGTTCGCGGGCGAGCAGGGTGCAGGGACATCGTCGCCCTGAAGGGGCCCCGTCACCTTGGCTACAGCTCGATCAGCGCGAGCGTCGTCTCCTGGTCGTCGGTGTCCTGGTGGATGAGGACGGTCCCGTCCTCGAGCTGGCCGACGATGCCGGGCGCGTCGCCGACGTAGATGCAGCCGACGCCCGCGCAGGTCTGCCCGTCCGCGATCTTGCGCTGACCCGTCCACGCGACGCCGTCCCACGTCTCGGCGACCCACTTGGTGCCGACGTATGCGTATGTGTCTCCGACCGGCTGGCAGTTGCCATAGTTGTCGCAGCTGAACTCGTCGTTCTCGCTCGCGGCCCCCGCGCTACCGCCGACGCCGTGCGGCGCCTCGGAGATACGCACGGTCTCGCCGTCTACGTACGTGTACATCGCGCGATACGACATCGCGCCGGGCACCATGAGCGGACGGATCAGGGTCCCGTCGAAGTGCCAGTACCTCGCCCACAGATTGTCGATCGGAAACGTCGGGCTGGCCGCCGCGAGACCGTCGGCGCTCGTCTCGGCCCCGATGCACCGCATGCCCGACAACGGCACCCACGCGCCGTCGCGCAGCCACAGGTACGGCGTAGGGGAGCCGTGCATGACGTCGTCGCGCACCACCGGATTCACGACGGTGGCCTGGTTGGGATCGACCTCTTCGCAATGCGACGTGTAGGTCCAGTCCGTCGTCTGGGCCAGGATCTCGCCGTCGGCCCCGACCCTCGCTCCCCCAAACACGACGCCCTCGGGCAGCTGAGGCAGCTCGGTCCACGCGTCGCCGTCGCGGCGGTACATCCGCGACCTCTCCCGGAAATCCGTTGCCTCCCCGGTGACGCTGACGAGCAGGGTGCCGCCCCAGCCGGACAGGGAATACGAGGAGAAGTGGTCGTACGGCGCTTCGATCGGCGGCGGGAGGTCGAGCGCTTCGGTCGACCCGTCGACGCCGAGGCGGTGGAAGCTGAACTCCTCGGCCGTGGCGACCCGGATCCACAGCGCGCCGGGTCCGGCGACGGATCCCGCATCGGCCGGGCCGACCGAGGTGATGTCGATGTCGCTCCAGGCGCTACCGTCCCAGTGTCGGACGATGCTCCCGGAGTCCGGGGCGATCTGCCAGATGTCCGACGGGCTGGTCCCGACGTAGCGGTGCATCCCGTCCGGCGGGACGGGGATCGCCGACGTCTTCGTCGACGAGCCGCAGGCCGCGAGGAGGCCGGCAGCGACGGAGAGCGAAAGACGAAGCGTCGCGTTCACGGGGCCACCCCATGGTGCACGGCGCCGCCACTGGTGGTAACGAACAGCTCGCCGCCCAGCTCGGCCACCCGGTAGGTCTCGAGGTTGTAGAACCGATCCGGCAGCGTGTGGATCTCGCCGTCCGCGGCGCGCACCAGAAACCCGAACGGCAGCAAGGGCACGGCCTCCGTCGGTGCCTCGAGGTCGCCCTCGCCGGGCTCGAGGCGGCCCTGGGCCACGATCCAGCCGTCCGCGGTGTCGCCGTGGGCGAAGCCCGTCCGCAGCACGGTGTCCGCCTCGTTCGCGTCGAGGTACCCGCCGATCCAGGGCAGCTCCGCCATCGCGAGGTTCGGCGTGACGCAGGCGGCCGCGGCGGGCCAGACCGCCTCGGTCATGCAGAACGCGCCCTCTCCGGAGAAGATGTCGGCGCCGACGCTGTAGAACGTGTTCCCGTCCCGGTCCCAGAGGGTTGGATCGAGGTCCAGCGCGGTGACACCGTGGACCGCGCCGTCGATCACGGCGATCGAGTGCACCGGCGCGCCAAAGGGGTCGGTCGCTGGCGGCCGGCTGACGAGCGCGTCACCGACGACCTCGTAGAGCTGATGGTTCAGGTTCACGAAGGTCGCGGTCCCGTCGGTGGCCACCTCGCACCGGTTCGAATCGACCGGCGTGGGCGGGACCACTGCGGCGTCCGCCAGGAAAGTGACCTCGGTCCACACGGTGCCGTCGAAGTGCCAGATCGCCGTGCCGCACGCCCAGACGTCGTCCGCGGCGAGCACGGCGAGGGTCTCCGCGAAGTGGAACCCTTCGGCCGGCGCACCCTCGGCCGCGAGCGGCCAGATGAGGAATTCGGCGCCGTCCCACCGCGCTGCCTTGCGTCCAATGAACCACAGCGAACCGTCGGCGCCGTGCTCGATCCGAAAGAAGCCCCCATCCGGCTCGGCGGGCGACAGCTGCGACCAACTGAAGTCGCCGTCGACCACCTCGACGCCGGTGGGGCCAGTCTCGGGCGCGAGTGGCCAGCCGCCACCATCGCCTCCCAAGCCGCAGGCCGCGCACAACACCGAAACCAACGGCAGGCAGATACGCGGCATTCGCCCTCCGAACGCGAGGCTAGTCGATGCCCCACGCTCTGGTCAATTCCCGCTACGGGCATGACTGCCACCGCCAGATCTCCGACGCCCACCTGCAGGTAGTTCGCCTGGGCGCCAGGAAGAACAACGGTGTCGCGCTGCGGCCCGAGCGCCTCGAATGCGTCGAGCAGCACCCGGCGAGCGAGGAGGTTCTCTGCAGCATGGTTCATGGCCCGCGCCTCCACGCCGCTTGGTGGCGCTTCATCCATTCCATCCGGACGCCGGCCGGCACGGACAGCTTCCCAGTCGCGGCCCATCGCCCGAGCGGCGCCGACGCCGCCCCCCGCACATGGCCCTCGACAGCGCAAGCACCGAGTCCACCAGCGAGAGGACGAGCCGCGCCGCAGCGGCCAGTCTCCATCCATGGGTGACGTCCGATCCGGCGGCCGCTTGCGTCATGGATGCCGTGGAGCGTGTTGTTGTGGCGTGTCTTCTGTGCCAACGGCGTGACCTACCCGACGTGCGGGAGGATGATGGCGCTGCGCGCGGTCGCGCGGCCGCCGGCCACGCAGCGCGTGCTGCCGTCGCTCGCTCGGTCTGCGCGGGCGCCACTGTCGGGCGAGCAGGGCGTGGCTGAAGCCTGAAGCGCGGCGGGGAGCGACGGGCCGGGAGAGGTGTGTCCAGGGCGTGGACGCGGGCACCGGCTTCAGCTCGCTCCAGTCCGCGGGGACGTCGAGCGAGCCGTCGCCGCCGAACAGATCCCCGAGGTGTCGCTCCAGACGTGTCCGAAGTAGGGACTCGCCTCGACGTTAGCCGGGCCGCCGGGGAGATCGAGCGCATCGTAGCGGGTGCCCTCGCGGATGCCTTCGATCACCTGCCGGTGCGACGTCTCGAAGGACGCCTGCTGGGCGGTCCAGCCCTGCAACTGCATGTCGGCGATCTCCTGCCGGGTGTCGTGCGCCGCCTGGCCCCCGGCCGCCTGGCCGTGCAGCATCCGCATGTTGTGCTGACTTTGGCTCTGCGACCTCTGCCTCTGCACCCGCGGGTGCTCGGCGATCATCTGCGACCGCGCCGGTGGGCGCCGCTGCTCCTGCGCGCACCGCGCGGGGCCCTTGCACACCGCGACCGCCTCGCGCACCGCACCCGAGCGCTCGCCCTTCTGCTTGCGCGTCGCGAGTGAGCGCACGAACACCCGCCGGGGATCGAGCGCGTTCATCCGGATCCGGTCGCCGAGCAGCGCACTGCCGGTGCGGTCGCGGGGCGGGTCGATCGAGATCACCGCGACGCCGGCCTCGGCCGCTGAAGCGGGCGGTGCGACCACCCGGGGTCCGGCTGCGGCTGACGAAGGCGGGAGTTGGCCGCTCGCGCTGGACGCCGTGGAGCGTGTCTTCGGTGCCAACGCCAGAGCCGCGATGGTGGCCGTGCTGGCCTCGAGGTAGAGGGGACCGCGAACCCGGCCCCGGTGGATACCATGCATCCAACCTCCTCGACCGCCCACATCGTCTCGGCCTCGCCCCTCCCGGATCTCGCCCTTGGTCAGGCCTGCCGGATCGAGGAAGTGGTCATCGGATACGGGTGCGCGCCTTGATCGTCGTGCTGATCGGGACGTTCGCAGCGTGGGGCGCGACGATCGCCGGCGACGATCCAAGCTGCGCCGCGCTCGCCGGGTATGACGCCGCCGCGCGCTCGCTGGAGTACCAGGGGGTGAGCACCGACTTCCGCATGGCGTTCGAGGTCTGCCAGGTCACGCACGTCGAGGTCGGCCGGCGCGTGGAGCGGCGGCCGGTGACCCGACAGGAGACACGCGAAACCGAGGGAACGCCGTACTGCCCGACCGACGAGTACAACATCACCCGGTGCTATGAGCGGCTGATCGTGACGACGTACGACGTGACCGAGGAGGTCGAGTTCGCGATCGTCGAGCGCGATTGGACGTTCTACCTCCAGGCGAGCGTCACCCCGTCGTTTGGGGCGTACCGGGCGCCGGCGGTCCCGATCACGTTCGAGGTGACCGTGCGGAGCGAGGGCGAGTCGGTCCCGACCGCGGCGATCACCGACAAGGCGTACCGGAAGCTGTACGCGCTGCTGAAGGCCCTGAGTCCCGCGCCGGCACCCCGGGCGTCGGCTCCGCCCGCCCCCGCGGCGACCGCGGCGACCGCGGCGACACACCCGCAATGGCTCGAAGAGCGGCTCGCAATCGCCTGCTCGGCCGCTCCTGCAGATCTGGCCGCTTGCGACGAGTTGGCGATGGTCGCGGCCGGGAACACGCGCACGTACGCGGATCGGGAGAGGCCGGCTGCGGCCCGGCGGGAGCGGTGCGCCGCAGACGCGGACCTGTGCATCGTCGAGGCGGCCCATGCCCAGGATCGTGGCTCTAGCACCGGGGAACGCGCGCACTTCGAACTGGCGACGGAGCTGCTCTCCAAGGGGTGCGCGGCGGGCGCCCGGGGCTGCGTCGCGCTCGCGAGGGTGATGCTCGAGTCGCCTCCCGGCCTGTGGACCGGCGAGCCGATGTGGTCGGCCGAGACGATCGCCGCCGCCCAGGCCGCCGCTTGCGCCGCGACCGGCGACGCGCTCACCCTCGTCGCGCCATACGGGCGCTGGCCAGGGTGCCGGGTCGGCGTCGGGCCGGCCATTGCGTTCGGCGAGGGGGCGCTCGCCAACGGGCGCGCGTGCTGGGTGCGTCGGGCGAAGCGCGTGGAGGGCGGCAAGTACGACGCGGCCCTCTCCTGCGAGGGCGAGGGCTATCTGCTGGCCCGGGGCGTCCAGTTGTTCCCGGCTGCGCACGAGCGGCAGCACGTGTTGAGCCTCCCGCCGGTGCCGAGGGGCGCCGCGGTGGTGGTGATCGACGTGCCCGAGAAGGCCCCGGAGGCGCAGGTGGCTGAGTGGCCGATGGACGAGGGCTGGCGCTGCGTCGCGCTCACGGAGCTGGTGTGGGCAGCGGAGAGGGTGGATCCGCTGCACGTGGGGGAGATCCGCTGCACCGACCCCGCTGGCCGCAAGCTCCAGCTGAGCGAGGCGGTCGTCTTCGAGGCAGGAGTGGATCTCGGGGCTGACGCAGAATGGGAGCGGGTCGATGGCTCGCACGTCTGGGTGAGGAGCCCTTGGCCCGAGGCCATGCGGATGCCGGCGCTCACACACCGGATCGCGAGGACCTCGATCGAGGTGCGGTACGAGCGCTGGTGGGCGGAGGCGAAGCAGTGGTTCCGGTCCACGAACGAGAAGGTGAAGGATCTCGCCTGCGACCGGGTGAACGGCGTCGACGTCTGCTCGGGGCGGGTGGTCGGCACCGGGCCCACGAGCCGGATCGTGGTGGTTGGGACGACCCCTACGCGGGGCGGTGTCCTGGTGACGATCGACGGCAGCCCTGAGGACGTGGCGGCGCGCCCCGACGTGATCGAGGGCGCGAAACGAGGGTTCCGGCCCTGACCCGCTGACGTCGCGAAGAAGCCACCCTGGCCGACCCACCAGACGCGGCGGTCCTGGCCGGACGGTCACACCTCGTCGAGGCGCTGCTCGGCTCGGATGGCCTCCTCGATCCGGCCCGCGACGACGGACGGATCGGGCACGGTCGCGATGAGGCGCTGCCAGCTGGCGCCCTGGCGCAGGTGCACGACCACGGCCGGGGACCGCCCGTAGATCGCCACGACGTCGTTGGCCTCGCGACGCACCATGGTGCCGAGCAGGATCACCCAGGGGATGCCCGTGCCCACGCGCATGCCCGAGGCGACCTCCCAGGGGTCGTCGACCACCTCGACCGAGGCGACGTCGGCGAGCGGCACCCGTGCGCCCCTGCGGAGACCCCCGAAGGTCTCGAGCGGGTTGAACCGCAGCGCCAGTTCGTTGCCGGTGCAGTCGAAACGCGCCATCGCTCCCTCCTCCCCGGGGCTCGCCAGAATCTCGTCGCCAGCCCCCCAGAGTCAAGAGGGCAGGCCGATCCGGGCACGCCGCGCGACTCGACCACCGAGACCCTACGCTGGCCTGGACGCGGTGCAGCGAGACGGGCCGGGAGAGGTGTGTCCAGGGCGTGGCCGCGGGTCGAAGTCCGTCACCTTCGCGCGGATGGCTCGCGGGGCGCAGGGCCCGGAAACGGGCGAGGCGGGCACAGCGCTGCGGCAGGTTGGGCTCGGCAGGCCAAAGAGAGGTCGCGACGAGGGTGCTCCTCCCTACCTTCGGAGCGGCCCTCAGGGCCGTGTCCATGAAGGGCACCGATCTGGTTACGGGGTGCCCTGCTTGGAGCCCTCATGCTGTCCCTCCGCGGCGGTCCCGCCCTCTCGGCAGCGCGCCTGCGGCGCCTGCGTGACGCCCTTGCGGCGCACGTCCCCACGCTCACCGCGGTGGACGCGGTCCACGTGCACCTGATCGAGCTCGCGCGCCCGCTGACGGACGAGGCGACGCGCGTGCTCACGGCGCTGCTCGCCTACGACTTCGTGGAGCGCGGGCCCGGGCTGGCGAAGATCGCCGAGGTGGCGGTGATCACGCGGATGGACGACGGCGCGCTGCTCGTCGTGCCGCGGCCGGGCACGGTGTCGCCGTGGTCATCCAAGGCGACCGAGATCGCCGCGCGCTGCGGGCTGGACGCGGTGCTCCGGGTCGAGCGCGGGGTGATCTACACCTTCGACGGGGCGCCGCTCGGCCCCGAGGCGCGCGCGGCCGTGGCACCGCTGCTGCACGACCGCATGACCCAGGTCGTGCTCGACGATCTCGAGGCCGCAGCGGCGCTGTTCCGGCACGAGCCGCCCGCGCCGGTCGCGACGATCCCCGTGCTCGCCGGCGGGCTGGCCGCGCTCGCCGAGGCCGACCGGCGCCTCGGGCTCGCGCTCGCCGACGACGAGCGCGCCTACCTCGTCGACGCGTTTGGCGACCTCGGCCGCGACCCGACGGACGTGGAGCTGATGATGTTCGCGCAGGCGAACTCGGAGCACTGCCGGCACAAGATCTTCAACGCGCGCTGGACGATCGACGGCGTGGCACAGGACCACTCATTGTTCGGCATGATCCGGCACAGTCACGCGACGCACCCGGGCGAGGTGCTCGTCGCGTACAGCGACAACGCCGCGGTGACCACCGGGGTGCAGGCGGGGCGGTTCCACGCCGATCCCACCTCGAAGGAGTACAGCGCGCGCCCCACCACGCTGCACCTGCTCGCGAAGGTCGAGACGCACAACCACCCGACCGCGATCAGCCCCGAGCCGGGCGCGGCCACCGGCAACGGCGGCGAGATCCGCGACGAGGGCGCAACCGGGCGCGGGGGCAAGCCGAAGGCGGGGCTGAGCGGGTTCAGCGTGTCGCACCTGCGCATCCCCGGCGCGCTCCGGCCGTGGGAGCTCGAGGATCCGGGGCGCCCCGACCGCATCGCGTCGCCGCTGCAGATCATGCTCGACGGCCCGCTCGGCGCCGCCGCGTACAACAACGAGTTCGGGCGACCGAACCTCACCGGTACGTTCCGCACCTTCGAGCAGGTCGTGCCCGGCGCGACCGGCGACGAGGTGCGCGGCTACCACAAGCCGATCATGATCGCGGGTGGCATCGGCACGATCGAGGCGCGCCACGTCGCCAAGCGCCGCGCGGCGCCCGGCGACGCGCTGATCGTGCTCGGCGGGCCTTCGATGCGCATCGGCATCGGCGGAGGCGCCGCGAGCTCGATGGCGCAGGGGCAGAGCGCGCTGGAGCTCGACTTCGCGAGCGTGCAGCGCGCGAACCCCGAGGTGCAGCGGCGGTGCCAGGAGGTGATCGACCGCTGCTGGGAGCTGGGTGACGCGAACCCGATCCTGGCGATCCACGACGTGGGCGCAGGCGGGCTGTCGAACGCGTTTCCGGAGCTGGTGCACGACGCGGCGCGCGGCGGCGCGTTCGAGCTCCGCGACGTGCCGAGCGCCGAGAGCGGACTGTCGCCGCTGGCGCTGTGGTGCAACGAGGCGCAGGAGCGCTACGTGCTCACCGTCGCGAAGCACGACGTGGAGCGGTTCGCCGCGCTGTGCGCGCGCGAGCGCGCGCCGTTCGCGGTCGTGGGCACGGTGACCGAAGCCGCGCACCTCGTGGTCACGGACCGCACGCTCGGCGGGGCGCCGATCGACCTGCCGCTCGACGTGTTGTTCGGGAAGCCGCCGCAGATGCACCGCGAGGCGAGCCGCGCCGCCCCGCTGCGCGCCCCGCTGGAGCGCGGGTTGATCACGCTGGACGACGCGATCCGCCGCGTGCTGACGCTGCCCGCGGTCGCCGACAAGACCTTCCTCGTCACGATCGGCGATCGGTCGATCACCGGGCTGGTCGCGCGTGATCCGATGGTGGGCCCGTGGCAGGTCCCGGTCGCCGACGTGGCCGTCACCACCGCGTCGTTCGACACGACGGCGGGCGAGGCGTACGCGATGGGCGAGCGGGCGCCGCTGGCGCTGCTCGACGGGCCCGCGTCGGCGCGGATGGCGATCGGTGAGGCGCTGACGAACCTGGTGGCCGCGCCGATCGCGCGGCTGGGCCAGGTGATCCTGTCGGCGAACTGGATGGTCGCCGCCGGCCACCCGGGTGAGGACGCCGCGCTCTACGACACGGTGCGCGCGGTCGGGCTGGAGCTGTGCCCGGCGCTCGGGATCTGCGTGCCCGTCGGCAAGGACTCGATGTCGATGCGCACGGTGTGGCGCGATGGCGCCGAGGCGAAGCAGGTGACCGCGCCGCTGTCGCTGGTGGTGAGCGCGTTCGCGCCGTGCACCGACGCGCGGCGCGTGCTCACGCCGCTGCTGCGCCGCGACGTCGGCGAGACCGTGCTGCTGCTGATCGACCTGGGCGGCGGACGCGACCGGCTGGGCGGCTCGGCGCTGGCGCAGGTCTACGGGCAGCTCGGGCACGAGCCGCCGGATCTGGACGATCCGGCCCGGCTCGTCGGGCTGTGGGACGCGGTGCAGGCGCTGAACGCGGCGGGCCTGGCGCTCGCGTGGCACGATCGCTCCGACGGCGGGCTGCTCGCGACGCTGTGCGAGCTGGCGTTCGCGTCGCGCTGCGGGCTCGACGTGGAGCTCCCTGGTGATGATCCGCTCGCGGCGCTGTTCGCCGAGGAGCTCGGCGGCGTGCTGCAGGTGCGTGCGGACGACCTCGACGCGGCGCGCGCGACGCTGGACGCGCACGGGATGGGCGCGTTCGTGCGCGTGCTCGGGGCGCCCACCGACGACGCCGAGATCCGGCTGCGGCACCGGGGCGCCGTCGTGTTCACCGCACCGCGCGCCACGCTGCACCGCCTGTGGTCCGACACGACCTATCGGATCCAGTCGCTGCGCGACGATCCCGAGTGTGCGCGCGAGGAGCACGACCGGCTGCTCGACGACGACGACCGCGGGATCGTCCCGCTCGTGACGTTCGCGCTCGACGAGGACCCGTCCGCCGGGCTGCGCGGGCGCCCGCGGATAGCGATCCTGCGTGAGCAGGGCGTGAACGGGCAGCTCGAGATGGCGGCCGCGTTCGACCGCGCCGGCTTCTGCGCCGTCGACGTGCACATGAGCGATCTCATCGACGGGCGCGCCGATCTCGCGACGTTCCGTGGCCTCGTCGCGTGCGGCGGGTTCTCGTTCGGCGACGTGCTCGGCGCCGGCGGCGGGTGGGCGAAGCAGATCCTGCACAGCCCGTCGCTGCGCGCGCAGTTCGCCGCGTTCTTCTCGCGGCCCGACACGTTCACGCTCGGGGTGTGCAACGGCTGCCAGATGCTAAGCCAGCTCGCGCCGCTGATCCCGGGCGCCGAGGGGTGGCCGCGCTTCGTGACCAACCGCTCCGAGCGGTTCGAGGCGCGGGTGTGCACGGTGCGCGTCGAGCCGTCTCCGTCGATCCTGCTCGCGGGCATGGAGGGGGCGCGGCTGCCGATCGCGGTCGCGCACGGGGAGGGGCGTCCCGTGTGGGAGCACGCCGCGGATCGCGACGCGGCGCGGGTCGCGCTGCGCTACGTCGACCACGCCGGCGACATCACTCCGCGCTACCCGCTCAACCCGAACGGCGCGTTCGACGGGATCACCGCGCTGACCACCACGGATGGTCGCGTCACCGTGATGATGCCGCACCCCGAGCGCGTGTTCCGCACCGTCACGAACGCGTGGCACCCGCCCGCGTGGGGCGCGGACGGTCCGTGGCTGAGGATGTTCCGCAACGCGCGGGCGTGGGTCGGCGACGTCGACTGAGGGGGCGCGATACGCTGAGCGGCGATGGCTCGCCACGCCTCCGATCTCGATCTCCGCGTCCAGCGGCTCACGCAGCCCGATGACGTCACGTGCGGACCCACCTGCCTGTCCTCGGTGCTCCGCTTCCTCGGGCACCCCGAGGCGACGCTCGACGAGGTGATCGCGCGCACGCCGCGCAACGCCGACGGCGGCACGCTGGGGCCGCACCTCGGGCGCGCGGCGCTGCGGTTCGGGATGCAGGCGCGGGTGTGGTCGTTCGCGGTGCAGGTCTTCGACCCGAGCTGGCGGCGGCTGTCGCGCCCGGAGCTGCTCGATCGGCTGCGAAGGCGGATCGACCACCTCCCCGAGGGGCGGCTGCGTCGCACCCACCTCGCCTACCTCGAGTTCCTCGAGGAGGGCGGCGAGGTGCGCCTGACCGAGCTGCGCCGGCGCGATCTGGTCGCCGCGCTGAACCGCGGTCACCCGCTGATCGTCGGCCTCTCGGTCACCTGGCTCTACCAGCACCCGCGCGAGATGCCCGAGGACAACCAGCCCGACGACATCCGCGGCTCGCCGGTGGGCCATTTCGTCGTGGTCACCGGCTACCTCGCCCGCGGCAAGCGGTTCCTCGTCTCCGATCCGTGGCCGAGCCCGCCGTTCGAGGGCGATCGGCACTACCCGGTCAGCGACCGGCGGCTGCTCCAGGCGATCCTGCTCGGCGACGTGACCAACGACGCGGTAGTGGTCGAGATTCAACCCCCCGAGGCCAAGCGTCCGTGAAACACCTGCCGATCCAGGTCGTCGTCTCCAAAGAAGAGGACCGGCTGCCCGACACCCCGCGCGTGCGCTTCGTGCTCGCGGACACCTACCTGGCGGGGCGTGATCCGACGCTGCGGGGCCCGGCGGTGATCGTGAACCTGTGCCGCGACGTGCGCTACCTCTCGCGCGGCTACTACGTGTCGCTGATCGCGGACGCGCGCGGCCAGCACTGCGAGCCGACCGTCGACACGCTGCGCAACCTGCTCGACGAGCACGTCGTGTTCCGCGCGCTCGAGGAGGCGTCGATCCCGACGCTGGATTCGACCGAGCGCGCCGCGCGCGTCAAGACGCCCAAGCCGGCCGAAGAGGCGACGATCTGGCTGGTGGCCGGGCAGACCGCCGACCCGCGCTTCCGGGCGCTGGGGCGCCGCCTGCACACGATCTGGCCGCACCCGCTCCTGCGCGTCGACGTCGTGCGCGAGCAGCGCGCGTGGCGCGTGTGGAAGCTCCAGCCGGTCACGCTCGACGCGCTCCCCGACGCCGAGCGCGCCCGGCTGGGCGCGGCCCTGGCGGGGCCGCTCCTCGGGCCGCAGAGCGAGGCCAGCTCCAGCCTGTCGCTCGCCGTCCTGTTCGACGAGAACGACCCGCGCAAGCCGTCGCACCGCGAGACGATCGATCGGCTCGCGCGGATCGGCGCGCGCCTCGGCGTCCACGTCGCGCGCATCGGGCTCGACGAGCTCCAGCGGCTCGGCGAGTACGACGCGCTGTTCATCCGCACGCTGACCGGCGTGCGCGAGCCGAGCTTTCGGTTCGCGCGCCGCGCCGAGGCGCTGTGGATGCCGGTGATCGACGACACGCGCTCGATCCTGCGGTGCGGCAACAAGGTGTGGCTGCACGAGCTGCTCGACCGGCACGGGCTCGCGACCCCCGACACCGTGCTCGCCGGCGCCGACACCACGTTCCAGGAGCTCGCCGACGCGCTGGGCACGCCGTTCGTCGTCAAGCTGCCCGACGGCTCGTTCAGCCAGTCGGTGAACAAGGTCGCCACCGCCGCCGAGTGGCGCAAGCTCTCGGGGCAGTGGCTCTCGAAGAGCCCGTTGCTCGTCGCCCAGCGCTTCATGAAGACCGACTTCGACTGGCGCGTGACCGTGCTCGACGGCCGGCCGCTGTTCACCGCGCGCTACCACATGGCCAAGGATCACTGGCAGATCGCGAAGAACACGCCGCGTGGCACGACGTACGGCAAGACCGAGGCGATCGCCCGGCGCGAGGCCGATCCCGAGGTGGTCGGGCTGGCGTGCGCCGCCGCCTCGCTCGTCGGCGACGGGCTGTACGGCGTCGACCTGAAGCAGACGCCGGACGGGCCCGTGGTCATCGAGATCAACGACAACCCGAACCTCGACACCGGCTACGACGATCAAGCAGACGGCAACCTGATCTACGAAGATCTGATCCGCTGGTTCGCCGCGCGGGTCGAGAAGGAGCACACCGACTTGGTCCCGCCGCCCGAGCTCCCCCGTCCCGACGTGCGCATGATGCGCACGCCCGTCCAGGTCGCCTCGCCGCAGCCGCAGCCCCCGTACAAGCCGTGGGAGGTGGTCGGACTCGAGATCGAGTACCCGATCGTGGACGCCGGTCTGAACGCGACCGGGCTCGTGGCCGACGTGCTCCGCGAGCTCGCCGGACGGCCCACGTCGGGCGTCGAGCTCGGTGTGGTGGGGCTGTCGAACGAGATCGTCGACCACGTCCTCGAGATCAAGACGGTGCTGCCGCTGACCAGCCTCGTCGACACCGAGGTCGTGCTCGCCGAGACCGTGCGCCGAGTGAACAGCCTGCTCGCGGCGCGCGGCGCCAGGCTGATGCCGACGGGCATGCACCCCTGGCTCGACCCGAAGCGCACGCGGCTGTGGGCGCGGTCGGGCCGGAAGATCTACGCGACCTACGCGCGGCTGTTCGACGTGCACACGCATGGTTGGGCCAACGTGCAGGCGACGCACGTGAACCTGCCGGTCGGCGACGAGGCGGATGTCGGCCCGATGATGAACGCGGCCGCGCTGCTCGTGCCCTACCTGCCCGCGCTCGCCGCGAGCAGCCCGATGTTCGACGCGAAGCTCCAGCCCTCCGTCGACAACCGCCTCGCGTTCATCATCGAGCACCAGGCCCGGATCACCGAGTCGTGCGGCGAGATCGTCCCCGAGTACACGACCGGGCTCGCCGCCTACAAGCGCGACGTGCTGCAGCCGATGTACGCGGCGGTCGACCGGCTGCCGGACGCGGGGCTGCTGAGGCACGAGTACTTCAACGCGCGCGGCGCGGTGCTGAAGATGTCGCGGCAGTCGATGGAGGTGCGCGTGCTCGACACGCAGGAGTGCGTGCGGATGGACTGCGCGATCGCGTCGTTCACCCGCGCCGCGCTGCGCTGGCTCGCGCCGCGGGCCGGTGATCCCAGCGTGCTGCCGCCGCACGGTCTGTTGGTGCAGGACTTCCGCGCCGTGGTCGCCGAGGGCAGCAACGCGCGCGTGCGGGCGCCGCACCTGCTGCCCGACGGCGGCACCGCCCGGGACGCGCTCGGCGTCGTCCTCGCCGGCTGCCGGGAGCACGCCCCGCGCGAGGAGCAGCCCTACCTCGATCTCGTCGCCGACGTGATCCGCGAGGGCAGCCTGTCCGAGCGCATGGCGGCGTTCCTGCGGCCGCACGCGGACGACCCCGAGGCGCTCGCGCGCGTGACCCGCCGACTCTACGAGGACCTCAGCGAGTGCCTCGTCGACAACCGTCCGTGGGCGGGGCGCAACCTGTCGTGAGCCCGTTCGTGGTGACGTGCGAGCACGCGCGCAACGCCGTGCCGCCCGGGGTGTGGGTCGCTCCAGCCACGGTGCGCGAGGGCCACGTCGGCTGGGATCCGGGCGCGCTGCTCGCCGCCGAGCGGATCGCCGCGGCGCTGTCGGCGCCGCTGCAGGCCGGCGACTGGTCACGGCTCTACGTCGACCTGAACCGGAGCGCGCGGTCCGAAGGGGTGATCCCGACGCGCTCGTTCGGGGTCGAGGTGCCCGGGAACGCGGCGCTCACCGCACCCGAGCGCGCCGAGCGGCTGCGCACGACGTGGCTCCCGTTCCGCGCGGAGACCGAGCGCCTGGCGCGGGCCGCGATCGCCGATTGCGGCGCGTGCATCCACCTCTCGGTGCACAGCTTCGATCCGGCGCTCGACCCCGCGGCGCGCACCTACCCGATCGGCGTGCTGTTCGACCCCGAGCGCCCGTTCGAGGCCGCGGTCGCGCGGCGCCTGCTCGACGGGCTGCGCGCCCGCGGTGTCGATGCCCGGGCGAACGAGCCGTACCTGGGCGTCGACGACGGCCACACCACCGACCTCCGCGCGGCGCTCGGCCCCGCCTACGCCGGGCTCGAGATCGAGCTCAACCAGGGCCTGCTGGCGATGGACGGCGCTTTCCATGCCGCCGTCGACCACCTCCTGGCGGTGCTCCCCGACCTCGCCCGCTGAGCGACGCGCTCAAGCGCCATCCGCGTCCCGTGCAGCCTGGTTCACGCGGTCGATCCACGGCATCGCGTCCTCCAGCGTCGCGAACAGCCGCGTCGGGATCGACGGCGCCTTCACCCGGATCAGCACGCTCGCGATCGCGCGCCCCCACGGCGTCCCGCCGATCAGCGCGAGGCCGACCGTCAGCGCGCCCCGCGTCTCTTCCGCGTACACGTGCCGCGCCCCCGCGTCCTGGTCCAGCACCCCGTCGACCAGCACCGCCACACACCCGCGGCGCCCCACCCGCGCCCAGTACGCGTCCTGAAACGCCACGCTCTCCCGCGCCGTCTCCGCCGTGTCCCGCGCCCCCTCCCGCGGCACCAACACCATCACCCCAGGCGCCGCCTCGAAACAAGCGAACTGCGACGTCCCCCCAATCGCCACCCACCCCGACGTGTCCACCTCCATCACCCACCCAGGGGGGTCAGGTTGTTCGATCTCACACACCAACCGACGGATTTCTCTGCTTGAAAGCTCGTTGTATGCGGGGTCAGGTTGTTCGATCTCACCCATGCAACGAAAACGCCCCGATCCGAACGATAGGTTGCTCCGAACAACCTGTCCCTGCCGATAGACAGCCGAAAACAGGCATTATCGCCTCTGCGCCGTGTCGAATCGAACAACCTGACCCCCCTGGGTGGGTTGGCGCCGGTGCGGGGGCGGCGCGGTGGGGAGCCTACCAGACGCTCTGGATGAACAGGGTACGGGACCCGCCGGGGCCGTCGACTTCGGCGTCGTCGCCGGCGCGGAGACCCGCGAGGGCGCGTCCGAGCGGGGAGGCGAGGGAGATGACGCGCACGTCGTGGCCGCCCACCCGCGCCGCATCGCCGCCGGACGGCGCGACGTAGACCCGCCGCACACGGGCGTCCTCGTCCTCGAGGCACACCAGCGCGCCGAGCTCCACGCGCTCACAGCGCCGCGACGGATCGACCGCGTCGAACCAGGCCTTGAGCTGCTTCAGCTCGGCCAGTCGCTGGCCTTGCCCCGCGGCGAGGTAGGACGCCTCGGTCGCGCGCGTGTCGTACTGGTTCTCGGGGCGCGACTCGCCGTGCGTCGCCTCGTCGCGCGCCATCGTGATCACCGCGAACAGCGCGTCGAGCTCGCCCTGCAGCCGAGCAGCCAGGGCGGCGACGACCTCGACCTTGGAGGGCTCGTGCATCGCCGCCGGCTATCGCGCCGACCGCGACGCGCCACCCTCGCCGCGTCCCAGACGGTCAAGCCTGTGGGAGCGATACCCCCAAGGCGGCGAACGGGTCCGTGCGCGGCGAGAGCGCGCGGGCGATCCGGGTGAGCAGCACGCGCTCCTCCTCCTGGAACGACCCGTCGGCGGCGGCGACCTCATAGGCCCCCTGGAACACCTTGAGCTTGCCCACCTCGTTCAGCCGCACCGCGATCTCGCTCAGGTACGTCTCCACGTCGCGTCGGTCGGCGCGCGCGTGCTCCGCCTGCGAGATCACCGCAGAGCGGTGCAGCCGCTCCCCGCCGAGGTGCTGGTAGACCTCGATGATCCGGTCGATCTCCTTCTCGTCGCTCACGCCGTCCGCGATCATCATCAACGCCATCACGCGCAGCACGGCCTGCAGGTAGAGCGGTCGCAGGTTCCACACGCGGGCGTCGGGCTCGAGCACCTCGGGGATGAACGTGCCGTCGCAGCCAAGGCACTCCACGTACTCGCCCGCCTTGCGGACCGGCAGCACATCGAAGCCCACCACGCGGACGGTGCGATGCACGCTGATCAGGCGGTAGGCCGTCTGGGTCTTGCAGTACGGGCAGGGAAAGGTGCCGCGACGCACCGAGGTCGAATGCAGGCCAGCCCCGACGACGGGGGAAGGGGACGAATGGAGATCGGGCATAGGATCGCTCCTCAGCGGTCAAGGGAGGACCATCCCGGTGTTCCACTGATCCACCGTAGCCACGAATAAACGAGATCGCACCTGATCTTGTCGTTATCTCATGGGGCCGCGCGGCCGGCTCATCGGGGCGCGATCGGCCCCTCGGGCGGGCGACGCAGCGCCGGATCGATCCCCGGATCCGCGCTCAGCGACTCGAGGAACGCGACGATCGCGGCGCGGTCTTCGGGGAACAGGAACAGCGGCTCGACGGCACCGTCGAGGGTCCCCGCCTGGAAGGCCTCGTCGAACGGTCGGTCGTAGTGCGCGACGACGTCGGCCAGCGTGTCGAAGTGGCCGCCGTGGGCATACGGCCCCGACCGAGCGACCTCGCGCAGCGACGGCGTCTTGAACTGCCCGACCTGCTCGTCGCCCTGCACGAGGCGCGCGATCCGCTCCGCCGACGCGGTCGGATCGTCACTCCACACGCCCGCGCCCGAGAACGGGTGCGCGCGCAGCGCGTCGATGCCCGCGTGACGCCCGAGATCCTGCGCGGGCAGCCACGGGCGCGTCCCGAGCCCGACGTTGTGGAACTCGCCGTTGGTGAGTAGCGGCCCGAAGTGGCACGCGACGCAGTCCGCCTCGCCGACGAACAGCACCGCGCCGGCGACCGCCTCCTCCGAGAGCACGGCGGCGCCCTGTGCGTCTCGCGCGCGCATCGCCGCGACGAAGGCGTCGAACGGCGTCTCCGACGTCACGAGCCGCCGCTGATACGCGGCGATCGCCTTCGCGACGTGCACGAGCACCTGCGTGAGGCCCTCCTGCGTCGCGCTGTCGAGCGCGTCCCACGCCGCGGTGCGCGGATCGTCGGGGCCGCCCGGCAGCGCGTGCGGCGGGACGTCGTCCAGCGCCGGGAGCGGCCCGAACACCTCGACGAAGGCGGCGTGCAACGCAGGGTCCGCCGCGATCCGATGCGCGAGCGCCGCCCGATCGAAGCCCATCTCGTGATCTGCCTCGATCGGCCCGGTCGCCTGGCACCACAGCGTGTCGCAGCGCCCGTCCCAGTTGAACCACCGGCTCCACGCGAGGTTGAACAGCGACGGCGTGTGCCGATCGGTGGGGCCCAGCGTGTCGGAGATCGGCGAGGCATCACTGAACGCGCGGGCCGGGTCGTGGCACGTCGCGCACGCGACCTGACCGTCGATCGACAGCCCCCGGTCGAAGAACAGCCACTGACCGAGGTGTGCTGCCGCCGGGTCGTCCGCGTGGACATTGGTGGGATCGGTCGGCGGCGCGCCGCGCGCAGCGAGCGTCAGCCCCTCCAGGCGGTCGAGCGCTTCGGGCGCCACCTCGGGCAGCCCGACGCACCCCGTCAACGCCAACCCCACGAGCCACACGCTACTGAACCTCCTCGTCGAACACCGCGGTCTCCTCCGCGTCACCGTCCTCGACCGTGACCGTGACCCGCCACGCCCCCGGCATGTGGAACAGCATGCCCTCGACGAGGTGCGTGCCGTCCTGCTGCGCGGTGACGACCGGGACCTGGTTCATCCCGTGCATGTGACCGGGCATGGTCGCGTCGACCGACACCGCGCACGACGTACACGACGTCTCGTCGGAGGTGCCGACGTATACCGAGACCGTCATCGTGAACTCGTCACCGACCGGGATCGGCGCCGGATCGGGCGACCAGGTGACGAAGTAGCCGTCGCCGTCGGTCGCCGCCTCGCGGCGCTCCGGATCGGGCGACTCGGTGTCCGTGTCGCCGGGCACCTCCGGGTCGCAGGCGAACAACACGAGCAGGGGAAGCAGTCGACGCATGGGGACTCCAGTCAGGCCGAGCAGCTAACGCGCCCGCCTCAGAGCTGGTCGGGCGCGTGACTACGGAGGGCAGAGAGCTCCCACGTGTTCGCGCCGTGGTTGTGGAGGTGGAAGATCACCGGCTCGCCCTTGCGGTACGCGCGCGCCGGCTCGATCATCACGTTGAACACGCCGAAGTCGCTCGGGATGCCGACGGTCTCCTCCCAGATGGGGTCCTCGCCGATCCACACCGCGACGTGAGCCTCTGCCTCGTCCGACGCCTCGTCGAACAGCGGGGCGTGCCACAGCAGCACCTGGAGCGTGTGCGCGCGCCGAACGTCGCGGAGCAGGGGCTGACTGAGCGCGAGGTAGTCGCAGTCGCCGGTGAACACCTCGAGATCGGGGCCCTCGAGGTACCACGCGTCGCTCGCGCACACCGCGCCCTCCGGCTTGTGGGCGACGAGCGGGTCGTCGGCCTCGTCGAGCAGTGCCCACAGCGCGTTGTCGGCCAGATCCCCGCCCGGCGGCACGCAACCGACGAACCACAACGCGAGCGTAACGAACGCGGGCTCCACGAGACGAACCCGCGCGGTCCGGCGGTCCCCGCCCCACGCGATCGTCCTGCCCTCCCTGCGATGCGCCATGCCGTCCTCCCGGTCGGCAGCGTACCCGGATGCGCGCCGGCTCGCGCCCCCCCGGAAGGTTAGGGAGTCAACGCCGAACAACGAGAGGTGCGCCATCGCCGATCCCACCCAGGACGACACGCTCGCGTTCGCCCGCGCCGTCGGTCTCGGCCTGTCGGACCGCCCCCGGTGGCTGCCCAGTCGCTACCTCTACGACGCCGAAGGCAGCGCGCTGTTCGAGGAGATCACCCAGCTGCCGGAGTACTACCCGACGCGCACCGAGGCCGGGATCCTCGCCGCCGCGGCGTCCGCGATCCGCGCGATCACCGGCCCGGTCACCCTGATCGAGCTCGGCTCGGGAAGCTCCACGAAGACGAGCCACCTGCTCGAGGCCTATGGGGCCGGTGGCGACCCGGTGCACTACGTGCCGGTCGACGTCAGCGACACGATCCTGCAGGCGGCCTACGTCGCCCTCCAGCAGCGCCACCCCGGGGTGCAGGTCACCCCGGTGCAGGGCACCTACGCCGACGCGTTCCCGTTGTTCGAGGCGCATTCCCCGTCCATGGCGCTCTTCCTCGGCAGCACGCTCGGCAACTTCAACCAGACCGAGGCAGCGTGGTTCTGGGAGAAGGTCTCGCGACACCTCCGCCCAGGCGACTACTTCCTGCTCGGCGTCGACCTGGTGAAGGATCCGGCCATCCTGGAGGCGGCCTACAACGACGCGGACGGCGTCACCGCACGGTTCACGCGCAACCTGTTCGCGCGCATGAACCGGGAGCTCGGGAGCGCGCTCGACCTCGCGTCGATCACCCACGTCGCCCGCTACAACGCCCCCTGGCAGCGCATCGAGACGCACGCGCGGTTCGAGACGGCGCAAGACGTGCACCTCGCGCCGCTCGAGCGCAGGCACCGGGTCGAGGCCGGCGCCGAGGTGATGATCGAGATCAGTCGAAAGTTCGAGATCGCGCAGATCGAGGCCCTGCTGCACTACTACGGCTTCCACCTCGCGCAGGCGTTCACCGATCCTCGCGGCTGGTGCGCCGTGCTGTTGCTGCGTCGAGCCCCCGCACGTGGCTGAGACGATCGCCGATCTCGCGACGCGCTACCGGGCCGTGCGCGCCACGACGGAGTGGCTGTGCGCGCCGCTCGAGCTCGAGGATCAGGTCGCGCAGTCGATGCCGGACGCGAGCCCCGTGAAGTGGCACCGCGCGCACACGACGTGGTTCTTCGAGACCTTCGTGCTCGCCTCCCAAGCTGCCGCGTACACGCCGTTCGATCCCGCGTTCGCGGTGCTGTTCAACAGCTACTACAACGCGATCGGCGCGCAGTTCCCCCGTGCGCAGCGCGGACTGCTGACCCGGCCGACGGTGCGCGAGGTCACCGCCTACCGCGCCGCCGTCGATGCCCAGATGGAGTGGCTTTTCGCGCGCGTGGCCGCGGGCGAGGCTTCGCTCGATCCGACGCCCATCACGCTCGGCCTGCACCACGAGCAACAGCACCAGGAGCTGATCCTCACCGACCTGAAGCACCTGCTGTCGTTCGACCCCCGCCACCCGGTCTACCGCCCGGTCGCACCGACCCCGGCCGCACCCCCGCCTCGCCTCGAATGGACCGGCCACGACGGCGGCCTCGTCGAGATTGGGGCAGGCACCGACGGCTTCGCGTTCGACAACGAGCGCCCGCGCCACCGCGCGTTCGTGGCCCCGTTCGAGCTCGCGAACCGCCCGCTCACCGCCGGCGAGGTCGAGGCGTTCATCGCCGACGACGGCTACCGGCGCCCCGCGCTGTGGCTCTCCGACGGCTGGGCCGCGGTGCGCGCGCGCGGCTGGGAGGCGCCGCTGTACTGGACGCGGGTGGGCGAGGACTGGTGGCAGCACACGCTCTCGGGCTTCCGACCGGTCGAGCCCGCCGAGCCCGCGTGCCACTTGAGCTACTACGAGGCGGACGCGATCGCGCGCTGGGCCGGCGCACGCCTGCCGACCGAGCAGGAGTGGGAGCTCGTCGCGCGAGGCCAGCCGGTCGAAGGCAACCTCCTCGACGGCGCGCGCTTCCACCCGGCGCCCGCGTCCGACACCGTGGGCCCGACGCAGCTCTTCGGTGACGTATGGGAGTGGACCGCGAGCCCGTACACCGCCTACCCCGGCTACCAGACGCCACCAGGTGCCGTCGGCGAGTACAACGCGAAGTTCATGTGCAGCCAGATCGTGCTGCGCGGGGGCTCGTGCGCGACCCCACGCGATCACCTGCGCGCGACCTACCGGAACTTCTTCCCACCCGACGCGCGCTGGCAGTTCAGCGGAGTCCGTCTGGCGCGGTGAGCGCGCGGATCCGTGCCGAGAAGTCGGGCGCGCCGGCTGCTGCGTAGGCGCGCTCGTTGATGTGGAACCGGGCGCGGGTGGCTGCCAGATCGACGTCCGTGGCGATCAGCCCGAGCTCGAACGCGAGCTGATCGGAGTAGCCGGGCAGGTAGACGCGATGGTCGAGCGGGAGGTCCGCGACCTCCCGCAGGTGCCGCGCCAGGACGCTCGTACAGCTCGCGCTGACCGTGTTGTAGAACGCCGGCCGCTCGGCCACCGCTCGCGCGCCGCGCAGCAGGCTCTCGAGCAGCGCGCGGGCCTGCGCGGGCGTCGCTCGCATCGGGTAGAGATAGACCTCGTCGCGGCGATGCACGGTGCGGAGCTCGAGCAGATCGCGCTCGTCGCCGAGCACGTACATCAGCTCGTACTGCCGAAACAGCCCGCGGACGGGGCCGAACGACTCGCCGACCTCCTTGCGGATCTCGACCGAGACGGCGAGCGGCGGCGCGTCCGCGAACCGGAACGTGACGAGCGTATGCGCGATCGCCTCGTGCGGTCCGAACTGCTCCACCGCGAAGTCCACGCCCTGGATCGTCGACAGGTCGTAGGTCCGATCGACCCACGCCGCGTCCCAGTCGTCGGTGGCGCGGTAGCGGAACGCGCGTAGATCCCCGAGATGGACCTGGTCGCCGTCGAAGCGCACCGACGGGAGGCGCGACTGATCCTCGGTCCACGCGCGCTCGTGAGACGGCGCGAGCGCGACGAACCAGAGGGTGATCACCGCGCAACCCACGGCGAGGGTGATCCCCGCCGGGCGGGCCCCGCCGCGCCACCCGGCGACGCCAACCGCGGCGGCGAAGGTGGCGAGCGCCAGCCCCCGCAGGGCGATCACGGACTCGGGCCCGACGCCGCCCAGCAACAACGCCGCCGTGGCCCACACGGACCACGCCACCAACGGGACGAACAGCACGATCCGAACACCAGCCGACACGAGGCCCTCCACGCCCGCAGCATACGCCAGCGCGCACCGTCATCCCGCGGTTCCATCCACCCCTACGCGTGCGCCGCCATCGGATGCCCGCGCCGCCGAGTCCGGCTACGCGAAGCATCGCACGCTGGAACCCTGTGCAACGCTCGGGGGTCTGCTCCACCATGCCCAGAGGTCCCGTGCTCGCCGCCCTCCTCCTCCTCGCCTGCACCTCCGCCCCAGCCGAGCCCCTCGCTGGCCCCGAGCACGCAGCCTCGGCGCCCGAGGCGACGGTGCAGTTCGAGCCACCGGACCTCACGCGCGCGGGCGTGACGATCGCGGACGCGTTTCCGCCCCCCCACGGCGCCGAGCGCGTCCCCGCCGACGCGTGGGGCCGCTGGGTGCAGCAACGCACGCTGCGCGACGCCGCGGAGCCGGTCCGAACGCACGACGGGCGGTTCGTCCGCGACCGGGGCGCACGCGTCGTCGAGCTCCCGCTGGTGCCCGGCGACCTGCAGCAGTGCGCGGACGCGATCCTGCGCCTGCGCGCCGAGTGGCTGCGCGAGACCGAGCAGCCCGTCTCGTTCCACGCGACCTCGGGCGATCCGATCCCGTGGGCGCGCTGGGAGCAGGGCGAGCGCCCCTACGCGCCGGGCAACGCGGTGCTGTGGCGGCCCGGCACGCAGGGCGGCTGGGAGAGCTACCTCGCCGCGGTGTTCACCTGGGCGGGCACCGCGAGCCTGCAGCAGTACGAGACACGCGCGGCGACGACGCCCGCGCCGGGCATGGTGCTCGTCCAGGGCGGCTTCCCCGGCCACGCGGTGCTGTTGCTCGACGTCGCGACCCGCGGCGATCAGACCTGGCTGCTGCTGGGGCAGTCGTACATGCCGGCCCAGGACTTCCACGTCGACCTCGGGCCGCACGACGGCTGGTGGGCGTGGGAGGAGCCGCTGCGCACGAACACCTGGTCGTTTGGCTTCGCGGACCTGCGCGACTGGAAGTGAGGGCTACATGAGGTAGGCTTCCCCTCGCGTTCACGCGCATGGAGGTTCCTTGTACAACGCCCAGCTTCGCCCCATGCGCGCCACGCTCGCGTTCCTGTTGCTGACAGGTTGTTGGTGGAAGCCATGTCCCACCGAGGGCGAGATCGACATCCTGGTGGTCGATGGCGACGAGAACGAGGTGTGCCCCGACGAGGTCGTCGTCATCGACCCGGACGGCACCGAGATCGAGGCGACGTGCGACTGCGGCACCTGCACCGCTGGCACGTTCGTCGAAGGCGAGCACACGGTGATCGCCACGCTCGGCGAGGCCGAGGCCACCGCCACCGCCACGCTCTCCGTGTTCGAGCGCTGCGTGTTCCCGCGCGACGACGTCGTCCTGACCTTCCCCTGAACAGGCGCGCCGCGGCCGCGCGGGTTCAACGCAGCCCTGGTCGGCCGGGACGGCTGTCGATCCTACACATCTCGCACCGTGCCTGAGATCACGTGGGGCGGGCGTCCCGCCCGCCCGCCCCACGTTCATGGATCCTCGCGAACCCGCCTGCAGCAGGTCTTCGTGAAGATGTGATCAATCGACAGCCGGGACGGCCGACCCACGTCCCGGCACCCTGTCGAAGCACCAACACCAGGCAATCCTCGTGGGCCGGCCGTCCCGGCCGGCCGCAAGGATCGCCAAAGCAACGTGAGCCTGCCCCTGTTGATGGACCAAGGATTCCTCGTGGGCCGGCCGTCCCGGCCGGCCGTGGATCGCCGGGACGGCCGACCCACGTCACGCCCTTCGGCCGTGGGCCGGCCGTCCCGGCCGGCCGCCTGATGAAACCGGCCGCGGTGACGCAGGCTCCGCTACCCGTCGAGGCGCGCGGCCAGCCAGCGCGCGATGACGGCGATCTCCTCCAGGCAGACCTGGTGACCCATCGGGTAGTCGTGCCACGCCACGTCCCGTCCCGGGGCAGCGAAGCGAGACCAGGCGTCGCGTCCGCGCCCCATCCCGACGACCTCATCGCGCGACCCGTGGCAGAACAGCAGCGGCGTGTCGCGGTTCGCGGCGCTGCCCTCGGCCTCGACCGTGTGCTCGAGCAGCAGGTAGGCCGAGAGCACCATCACGCCGGCGAGCCGGCGCGGGTAGCGGTGTCCGACGTGCAGCGCCAGCGCGCCCCCCTGGGAGAAGCCCGCGAGCACCGTGCGCTCTGGCGGCACGCCCTCGGCCTCGATCCGCGCGAGCCACGCCGCCACCTGGGAAGCCGCCTCGCGGATGTCCGCCTCGGGCTCACGCGCGGGCCCCGGGGCGAGCGAGGTGATGTCGTACCAGGAAGGCATCACCGCGCCGCCGTTGATCGTCACCGCGCGCTCCGGCGCGTGCGGGAACACGAACCGGGTGTGCTCGCGGTGCAGGTGCGGCACGATCGGCACGAAGTCGTGCCCGCTCGCCCCGAGGCCGTGCAGCCACAGCACCGCGGCGTCGGGCGCCCCCTTGGGCTCGAGGATGACGGCGGCGAGCGTGTCCATGCGACCTCCAGGCAGCGGGGCCTGTATCCTGTCGCGGGGAGGGGCTCGATGCCACCGGCGCGCACCGTGTGGGACGACTACGCCGCGGCGCGCCTGTACGCGGTGATCGACGGCGTCCGGGTCCCGCTCGACGGGCCCGACGCCCCACGGTGGCGGTGGGGCGCCGTGCTCTACGGACTCTCGGCGCAGAACCCGTTCGAGGTCGTGCTCTCCGACGCGGAGAACGCGACGCGCCATGCGGCGCTGTGTCGGCGCCTCGACGCGCTCGGACCCTTCCTGGTCGGCGTCGCCGGCGATCTGGCCGGCTGGCATGAGGCGACCGCGTACTCGGATCGACTCGGATGGGCGAGCGCCCTCGCGCTCGCCCGGGACTTCTCACAGCGCGCGCTGTTCGCCGTGCGCGACGACGAGGTCGCGATCGTCGACTGCGCGGACGGCACGGTGCGAAGAGCCCGCCCGCGACGCACGTGAGCGGCCGGCGAGCGCCACCGCCCACCCGCCCTGTCACCCGACCGACGCAGCCGGCAGCAGCACGCGGAAGCGCGCGCCCTCACCTGGCGCGCTGTCGACCTCCATGCGTCCGCCGAGCCCGGTGACCACGCGATGCGAGATCGCCAGCCCCAGCCCGGTGCCCAGCCCGACCGGCTTCGTCGTGAAGAACGCCTCGAACAGGCGATCGAGGTGCTCGGGCGCGATGCCCGAGCCCGTGTCCGCGACCTCGACGCAGACCTGCCCGTCCACCGTCATGCCGCTCGTGACCCGGATCAGGTTGTCCTGGACCCGTCCTGGTGCGATCGCCTGCGTCGCGTTCTGGATCAGGTTCAGGAACACCTGCCCGAGCTTGGCCTCGGTGGCCCGCACCGGCGCGACCTCGCCCAGCGCAAGCTCGAGACGCGCGTGGTGCCGGATCTCGTTGTCGAGCATCTGCACGGCGGTGCCGATCAGCGCGTTGACGTCCACGCTGCCGCTGCTGTCGTCCTCGGAGCGCGACAGCGCCTTGAGCTCCTGCACGATCTTGCGCACGCGCTCGCCGCCGTGCCGGGCGGCCGCGAGCGCGTCCATCACCTCGGCGAGCGCCTCCTCCCGGCGCGTCGCGTCGGGCAGGGCGAGCTCCTCGAGCGCGAAGTCCAGGTTGGACAGAACGAACGCGAGGGGGTTGTTGATCTCGTGCGCCACGCCGGCAGCGACGGTGCCCATCGCAGCGAGCCGGCCCGTCATCTGGAGCTGGGCCTGGGCCTCCTTGAGATCCCGATCGTCGCGGACCACGAGCACGACCCCGTGCACCTGCCCGTCGATCCCCCGATAGACCGCGGCGTTCACGGTCAACGCGAGCGTACCGCCCGGGATCCGGAACCGGACCGCGCGCTCTCGGAGGGGCGCGCCCGAGACCTCGGCGAACAGCGTCTCGGCGAACGCCTGGTCGGACGCGTCGACCACCTCGCGAAGCGCGCGACCGATCAGCGGCCACCCCGCGAGGCTCCGATCGCTGCGCAGCCGCGCCTCACCGGGGGTCCCGCCCTCCAGCAACGCTACGATCGTGGCGTTCGCACGCAGGATACGCCCGTCCACATCGAGCAGCAGCAGCCCCTCGAGCATCGACTCCAGGGTCGCGGCGAGCACGCCGTGCTCGCGCCCGAGGTGGTCGATCGTCGCCCCGGTCTGCTCGGCGGCCCCATTGAGCAGTCGAACCAGGCGATCCATCGACGCGCTCACGCCGGCGGGCTCGCCCCGCGCCGCCCAGTCTCCCGCGACGAGACGCTCGAGCTGCGCGCGCAGCGCGTCGACGGCCTCCTCGACGCGCCGGTCGTGCAGCGCGCGGGCGGCGCGCTCGCGCTGCACGACCCACGCCGCGAGCCCGGCCACGATCGCCGCGGTCGCCGGGATCAGCGAGAGTGAGAGGAGGTCCATGTACGCGAAGTGCCCTGTTCGGCTGCTCGGAGACACACCATAGTGCATGCGCGCCGCGGACGGGCCCCCTCCACGGATCCCGCGAGCGCCCCCGTCACGGCGCCGGCTCGATGGACAGGCGCGCGAGCGCCTCGTCCAGCGGCGCGACGCGCGCGTCACCGTGCGCGAGGAGGAGCACCTGACCGTCATCGTCCCCGCGGACGACGAAGTGATACCGATCGCCGTCGGCATCCACGCACGCCCGCGTGGGCACCTCGTGCGGGCCCACCCGCAACGTCGCGTCCTCGCAGGTCGTCATGCCGATCCCCGAGACCTCCTCGTGCCGGTCGACGAAGCCGGCGAGATCCATGCCCAGCCCGGGCTCGTAGCGCTGGACGACCAACGTCTGCTCGGCCCCCCGGAGCGTGTCGCTCCAGATGCGTCGCCCGCCGTGCGTCATGACGCTGGCGTTCTTCACCCACGCGTCCGGCACGACGGCGTGAGCCGGCCGCCCGGGCGCGACCTCCCACGCCAGCGGCTCTACCCGCCACCCGTCGGGCGCGGGCACCATCTCGGCGCGCGGCCGTGCGGTGAGGAGCACGACGGCCACCACCAGGAGGCCCCCCAGCACCAGCGCCCACGGGAGCGCGCCGCCCCATGATGGATGCGTCGTGGGCGGGCTCTCGCTCGGCTCACCCGCCTCGACGCGCGCCGGGGGAAGCCACGGCGCACCCTCGAACACCGCGAGCAGCGCCTCCGCGTCCGGCGCACGCCCATCCAGGCGCCCCTCCAGCGCCGCCTCCAGCGTCGTGACCCACGTCTGCGGCACGTCCGGTCGCAGCGTGCGCAGCGGAACCCACCGCCGCTGCATCGCCGCCTGGTAGAGCGCGATCGGATCGGTGCTCTCGAGCAGCCGCCGGCCCGTCGCGAGCTCGTAGAGCAGGCAGCCGAGCGCCCACACATCGGCGCGCGCGTCCACGTGCGCTGCGTCGCGGATCTGCTCGGGCGCCATGTACTGCGGCGTCCCGAGGCCCATCCCGGTGCGGGTGAGCCGCTCGTCGGTGTCCACCTGCGCCTTCGCGACCCCGAAGTCAGCGATGCGCGGCACGGGCGGGCTCCGCGACTCGTCGAGCAGCACGTTCGACGGCTTCAGGTCGCGGTGCACGACCCCCTGCGCGTGCGCGTGCGCCACGCCGGCGCAGATCCCACGGAACACCGCAGACACGGTGGCCTCGTCGTGATGCCCCTCGTCCAGCCACTCCGCGAGCGTGCGCCCGGGCACGTGCGCCATCACGAACGCGGGCCGCCCGTCGACCTCGAGCACAGCGTCGACGGCGACCACGTTCTCGTGCCTCAGCGCGTTCTGGATCGCCGCCTCGCGTCGCAGCCGCGTCGCGGCGTCGGGTCCGGCGTGGTGGAGCACCTTCAGCGCGCGCTCGCGGCCGTCCGCGTGCCGCACCGCGTACACCACGGCCATCCCACCCCGCCCGAGGAACGAGATCACCTCCCAGCCGTCGATGTGTGCTCCCGGAGCGAGCACGTCGCCTCCCGCGCCACGATCGCCCGAGGATAGCGCGCCGCCGAGGCCTCGGCCCCGCGCCCCGATCAGAACACGTCGCGCGACGGGAACCCCGAGCGCCGAAGCCTGTCGGACCTGCGACCCCACAAGAGGAGCCCGAACCGATGTCCGCCCAGCCCGCCCACTCCCCCCGCCTCGTCTCCGTCCCCGCGCCGCGCATCCGCATCGCCGCCTGTCACGGCTGCGGCGTCGAGCGCCCGGTGACCCAGCTCCTGATGGGCCAGGACGGGCCGCAGTGCGACCGCTGCGGCGTCCACGGCGCGCTGGACGACGACGCGCGCGCCGAGGCCTGGCGCAACCTGCGCACCGGTGCAGGCCTGATCGTCGTGACCACGCTGGCTACGGTCGCCACCGTGCTCGCGTCGGGTCGCCTCCCGTTCGTCGGCGTCGATCCCGCGGTCACCGTGCTCGCGTTCAGCGCGGGTGCCGGCATCGCGGCGCTGTCGACCGTGTGGGGCCTGTGGGCCGCGTGGACCGGCGGCGACCGCCGCGTCGGGATCGCGCCCAACTGGCGCACGGCGACCCGCGGCCTGGGCGCCGGCGCGCTGCTCACCGGCGCGACCGCCGGCCTCGTCGTGACCGTGCTCACCGCGCTCGGGCTGCTACCCGCGTTCGTGTAGCGCCTACCCCTCGTCCCCGTCGAGCTGATCGAGGAGGCGCCCGAGCTGCTCGCGGGTCATCGTCCAGTCGATCGGCTTTCGGTCGCCCACCTCGGCCCGGTAGCGCCGCACCTCGACGTCGCGGGTGCCGCGCACCTCGACCTCGAAGAACTCCCGGTCACGCAGCGCGCCGGGCTTGGTGCGCAGCGTCGCCCCGCCGAGCGCCGGGTCGACCTCGACGGGCCCCAGCGGCTCCGGGATCGCGCGCAGCCGCTCTGGCAGCGCAGCGGCCTCGGCCTGGACCTCGCGGTCGTGGGCGCGATGCACCTTCACGCCACGCACCCGCACGCCCAGCCGATCGACGTCCGTGACCGCGACCTCGGCGCGGCGGCCGTCGGCCTCGATCGCGACCTCGCCCGCCTGGCCGATGCGCCGGTCGAGCGCCTCGTCGAGTCGGTCGCGCAGACTCACGCATCCTCCTTGCGCGCGCTCCGACGCACCTCGGTGCCGTCGTGCACCAGCGTGATCGGCTTGCCGTCGAGCAGCGTGTCGAGGTGGACCGGGCGCCCCCACAGCGCGACCAGGTTGCCGAGCACCGTGCTCGCCCACTCCAGCTGGATGTCGATCCCCTCGTGCTGGTGGCTCATCCGCAGCTCGCCGCGGTTGTCGTGGTTGCCGTCCACCACGTACACGCGCGGTGTTCCACGTGAAACGAGCATCTGCAGGAGCTGCTGCTTCACGTCGGCGAACTCGCGGCTGTCGATCACCCACTGCCGCGCCTTCGGGTCGTACTTCGACGTGAAGAAACCCTGCTCTCGGCAAAACTCGGCGGTGAGGTAGGTGTCGAGGAAGGTGATGTCGTTGTGGGTGCGCCGCACCTCGAACAGCTTCTCGCGACCGAGCATCGCGCCGGTGTCCCACGCGGCGCGCTCACGCGGATCCTCGCACTCCGCCCACGCCTTGCCGAACCGGCCCTTGTTCCACCGCTCCTCGATGTGCCGCCACAGCTCCACCCCGAGCTTGTACGGGTTGAGCTGCCCGGGCTGCATCTGCGTCGTGCCCGAGTGATGGTCGGCGTAGTCGATGACCTCGGAGTCATCGAGGATCTCGCGCGTCATCAGGTAGGTGTGCCAGTAGGTGGCCCACCCCTCGTTCATGATCTTCGTCAGCCCCTGCGGCGCGAAGTAGTGCGCCTCCTCGCTGATGATGGACAAGATCTCGTGCTGCCAGCGCTGCAGCGGCGCGTGGGCGAGCAGGAACGCGAGCACGTCGCGCTCGGGCTGCTCGGGGAAGCTCTTCATCCGGTTGAGCTCCGCCTCCTTCTTCGCGCGCTGCTCGGCGATGAACTCGGGCGGGTTGATGAACTTGTCCATGTAGCCCTTCGCGGGCATCTTCTGGACCGTCTCGCGCTCGACCTCGGCGCGGTCCAGCTCCTCCTCGGTCACGGTGCGCTTGCGCTTGATGTGCCCAGCGTACGGGTCGATCAGGTTGTCGATCGACAGGCACAGGTCGATGAACTGCTCGACCTCGCTCTGCCCGTGCCGATCGATGATCCGCCGCACCCGGGCGGCGTGGTTGGCCATCTCGTCGAGCATCCGGCGGTTCGTGTGCTGGAACCACAGGTTGTTCTTGAAGAAGTCGACGTGCCCATACACATGGGCCATCACCAGCTTCTGGTCGACGATCAGGTTGTTGTCCATCAGGTAGGCGTAGGACGGGTCGGTGTTGATCACCATCTCGTAGATCTTCGACAGCCCGTACTCGTACCCCTTCTGCATCTGGAGGTACTCCATGCCCCAGCGCCAGTGCGGGTAGCGCACCGGGAAGCCGCCGTAGGCGGCGAGCATGTTGATCTCTTCGTAGGTGCACATCTCGAAGATGGTGTCGAAGAAGTCGAGCCCGTAGCCGCGCGCGATCTCGGCGATGCGCACGCGTGCCTCCTCCAGCTCGGTCGGGAGCTGACGGCCCTCGCGCAGGAACCGATCGGAGATGAACGCCAAACTACCTCCCCTTGCCCAGCAGTTCCTTGATCGAGTCCATGATCGCGTCGCGGTTCGGGATCCGAGACAGCGTGACCGCCTCGTCCTGGGCGAACGCCTCAGCCAGGTCCTTGATGAACTGGCCCGAGCCGTACTGGCTGTCGACCTGCGCGTAGCTGAACTGGTTGCACACCGGGATCATCTGGCTCCGCAGCAGCTCGACGCACGCGCGGGTGTCCGACTGTGACCAGTTGTCGCCGTCGCTGAAGTGGAACGGGTAGATGTTCCAGTCGGTGGTCGGGTAGTCCTTGTCGATGATCTCCATCGCGAGCTTGTACGCGCTCGAGATCAAGGTCCCGCCGCTCTCGCGCGTGCGGAAGAAGGTGTCGCGGTCGACCTCGCGCGCGGTGGCGTCGTGGATGATGAACCGGGCCTCGACGTCGTCGTAGTGGTGCCGAAGCCACGTGTCGATCCAGAACGCCTGGCTGCGCACGATCTCCTTCTGCTCCTTCCCCATCGAGCCCGACACGACAATCATGTAGATCCGCACGGCGGCCGAGAGTGGCTCCTTCTCGACCACGTAGGTGCGGTAGCGCTTGTCCTCCTTGATCGGCACGATCACCGGCCGACTCGGGTTGAAGTTGCCCGCGGCGATCGTGCGCTGCAGGGCCTGCTTGTACGTGCGCTTGAAGTGACGCAGCGACTCGGGCCCGATGTTCGTGATGCCCTTGTAGCGGGCGCGCTCCGAGAGCGACTCCTGCTGCCCCTTCGGCTCGATGCGCGGCAGCTCCAGCTCTTCACCGAGGATCTCCGCGAGCTCGTCGACGGTCAGCTCGACCTCGAGCAGGTGCTCACCCGCCGCGTCGCCCGCCTGCTGACCGTCGCCAGCGCCGTCGCCCTCGTCGCCCTCGCCCTGGCCGACGCCCTGCTTGTTCGATCCGTAGCGCAACCGCGGGATGCCGATCTGCGGCAGGGGGATGCTCACGAGCTTCTTCCCCTGCTTTCCGATCAGCTCCCCGCTCGACATGTACCGGCGCAGGTCCTTGCGGACCCTCCCCTTCACGATGTCGCGAAAACGTCCGAGGTCCCGGTCGATCTCGAGCATCCGGTCTAGTTGCCCCCCTTCAGGTCGCCGCGGGCGAAGATGGACGCGACGTACTGGAGCACATCACCGGCGCACGTCTGGCAGTAGCCGTGTTGGTCCATGAGCCGCTGCTTGACGATGTCGATCTTCGCCTGGGTGTCGGCGTCCACCGTCTGGCTGATCAGGCTCGTGAGCTTGATGCTGTCCTTGCTGTCCTCGAACAGCTTCAGCTCGAGCGCGCGATGCAGCCGCTCGTTCATCGTGAAGTCGAAGGTCTTGCCGTCGAGGGCGAGCCCCGCGATGTAGTTCATCAGCTCCCGGCGGAAGTCGTCCTTGCGCCCATCGGGGATGTCGATCTTCTCCTCGATCGAGCGCATCAGCCGCTCGTTGGACTCCTCGTAGGCGCCGGTGAACGCGTTCTTCACCTTCTCACGGAGCACGTAGGCGCGCAGGTTGTCGATGTAGTTGCCGCACAGGCGCTGCATCGCGCCCTCGTCCGCCGCGATGGCCTTCTGCACCTCGTTCTTCACCATGTCGTCGTACTCGGACTTCACGACGCCGAGCAGCTCGCGGTAGGTCTCGCGCTCCTCGTCGTTGTTGATCAGCCCGTGCGTCTTGAGCCCGCCCTCGAGCTCGTTGAGCACCATGAACGGGTTCAGACACACCAGGTCGGGGTTCTTCACCAGCGCGTTGCTGATCTTGTCCTGGACGTAGCGGGGCGAGATGCCCTGCAGCCCCTCGCGCTTGGCCGCCTTGCGGAGCTCCTTGACGTGATCTTCGGTGAACCCGGGGATCAGACGCCCGTCGTAGAGCTTCGCCTTCTGCACCAGGGTGAGCTTGTGGTTCTGCGGCGGCTCGAGCCGGGTGAGCACCGCCCACAGCGCGGCGATCTGCAGCGTGTGCGGCGCGATGTGCGCCGCCACCGAGTCCGCGTTGAAGTCCTTCACGTAGATCCGGGTCTCTTGCGTCGGCTTCGTGATGTAGGGCACGTCGATGCGGATCGTGCGGTCGCGCAGCGCCTCCATGTACTCGTTGTTCTGCAGCTTGCGGAACTCGGGCTCGTTCGTGTGCCCGAGGATGACCTCGTCGATGTGCGTCTGCGCGAACTTCTTCGGCTTGATCCGATGCTCCTGGCTGGCGCCGAGCAGGTCGTAGAGGAAGGCCACGTCGAGCTTGAGCATCTCGATGAACTCGATCAGCCCGCGGTTCGCGACGTTGAACTCGCCGTCGAAGTTG
>CAYQSE010000033.1:6163-34330 GCA_964419905.1 uncultured Enterobacteriaceae bacterium | reverse complement strand
CCGCGTTGGGGTAGGCCGCGACGTAGGTGTCGGCCAGCGTAGCGAGCTCGTTGATGTAGGCGCGCATCTCCTTGGCGCCGAGCGCGCAGTTCAGCCCGACGATGAGCGGCTTGGCGTGTCGGATGGCGTTCCAGAACGCCTCGACGGTCTGGCCCGAGAGCGTGCGGCCGCTCGCGTCGGTGATCGTGCCCGACACCCACACCGGCACCCGCGCGCCCTTCTCCTCGAACACCTCCTCGAACGCGAACAGCGCCGCCTTGGCGTTCAGCGTGTCGAACGAGGTCTCGAGCAGCAGCAGGTCGGCGCCGCCGTCGAGCAGCCCGCGCGCGGCCTCGGCGTAGGCGACGCGCAGATCGTCGAAGCGCACGTCCCGGTAGCCGGGGTTGTTCACGTCGGGTGAGATGGACGCCGTCTTGTTGGTCGGGCCGACGGAGCCGGCGACGAAGCGCGGGCGGGACGGATCCCGGGCCTCGGCGGCGTCGCACGCGTCGCGCGCGATCCGGGCGGCCTCCACGTTGAGCTCGTAGGCGAGGTGCGACAGCCCGAAGTCGGCCTGGGCGATCGCGGTCGCAGTGAACGAGTTCGTCTCGACGAGATCCACGCCGGCGTTCAGGTAGGCGTCGTGGATGGCGCGCACGATCTCGGGCCGGGTCAGACACAGCAGGTCGCTGTTGCCCTTCTGCAGGTGATCGTGGTCGGCGAATCGCTCGCCGCGGAAACCCGCCTCGTCCAGTCGATACGACTGGAGCAGCGTGCCCATCGCCCCGTCCACGACGAGGATGTGGGCATCGAGGAGGGCCTTGAGGGTCGCTGCGCGCTCGGGGTGCTGTATGGACATGGCGCCGGTCTAACCGGACGCTCGCGAGGGCGCCGCGTGGTATGCGAGGAGGGGGAGGATGGCATGTGGCTGCTGTTCATCACGCTCAGCGCCTGCGGGCCCGCGACGACGGGTCCCGGGCTCGCGGTGGGCGTGGTGACGACCGCGGACGGGTCGCGGGTCGAAGGTCTCCAGGTCGACACGATCGAGGGGCGGGCATTCACAGACGCCGGCGGGCGGTTCGAGGTGCACTGGAAGGCCCCGAGCCAGCACGTCGATTGGACGTTTCGCGGCGCGCGCTATGTCCGCACCTTCCGGCCCGACGACCGCGGTGAGGTGCTCGCAGTGCGCCTGCCCGAGACGCAGGACACGACGCTCCGGTGCGCGCGCGTGGCGACCTGTGACCTGCAGCTCCGCTGGGACCTCGGCGATGGCCTCGTCGCGAGCGCGCGCCCCGCGTGTGCGCTGGGCGAGACCGTCTCGCTCGAGGGCGTTCCGGTGGGTACGCCGCAGGCGGTGTGCGCGGCGCGCCCTGGCGTGCCCGAGTCGCCGGCGCGGCTCACCGCGATGTCGAGCGGGTACGTGCTGTCCGACGATCCCCACCGGGTGCGGGTCGAGCTCCATGCGCTCGACGGCGAGCTCCCCGCAGACTGCGTCGTCGCGGTCGAGGGGGTGCGGGCGCCAGCGACCGAGGACGGCGCGTGGGTACGCGAGGTGGGGGGCTCCGCGTTGGTTCAGGCCACCTGCGAGGGGCGGCCCGCGCTGCCGCGTCGCGTCGAGGTGACCGCGCCGATCACCGTCGCGCTGTCGTGGAGCCCGGTCGGTCCAGACCTCGATCTCGCGCCGTGGCTGCCGCCGAGCGCCACCTGGACGGATCAGGTGGACCTGTCCCCCGCGGGCGATCGGGGGCTCGCCCTGCCCCTGCCTGCGGACGCGCGAGGGGTCTACCCCCTCCCTCCGTTGAACGCCGGCACCTGGGTGTTCAGCGCGGGCGAGCAGGTCGCACCACCCGAGGGGGAGTTGGAGCCGGGCGTGCTGCACGTCGTCGTCTCGCCGCACGACGCGGGCTTCGTCGGCGTGCTGGTGCTCGACGAGGACCTCGACAGCGGGTCGATTCCGGTTCGGACGCGCTGAGCCTCGCGAGACGCGCCGTCACCGGATACGGCAGTCGACCTGCCGGAGGAGAGGGTGACCGTCCGCCTGCTCGCGCTCGCCATGTTGCTCGCCGCGTGCGTCCCAAAGGGGAGGTACGACGCCGCGCTCGCCGAGCAGCAGGTGCTCGCGGGCGACGTCGAGCGGCTGGCTGCCGCGTCGGCGCGGCTCGAGGATCAGGTCAAGCGGCTCCAGTCCGAGCTGGAGGCCTCCGAGTCGGCGCTCGAGGAGACGAACCGCAAGCTGGCCGAGAAGATCGCCGAGGCGGGGATGTTGCAGGGCGACATCGCCGCGATGCGCGAGGCGCTCAAGGACGCCGAGCTGCGCAAGGCCCGCGCCGACGCCGCGCTCGCCGAGTACCGCGACCTCGTCGCGCGGTTCCAGGCGCTGATCGACGCCGGTACGCTCGAGGTGAAGGTCGTCGACGGGCAGATGCTCGTGCAGCTCGCCACCGACGTCCTGTTCCCGCCCGGCTCCGCCACCCTGTCGGCCGAAGGCGCGACCGCGGTGCGCGAGGTCGCCGAGGTGCTCGCAGGCATCGTGGGCAGGCGCTACCAGGTCGCCGGTCACACCGACAGCGTACCGATCGCCACCGAGCGCTTCCCGAGCAACTGGCAGCTCGGCGCCGAGCGTGCGATCTCGGTGGCGCGCCTGATGGTCGAGGCCGGGCTGCCGCCCGAGCGCGTCAGCGCAGCCAGCTACGCCGACCATCAGCCGGTCGGGACCAACCGGACCCCCGAAGGTCGCAAGGCGAACCGGCGCATCGAGATCGTCGTCGTTCCCGACCTCTCGCTGCTCCCTGGGTACGAGGCGCTCGAGGCGCTCACCCAGGGCCCCGAGTAGCACCCGCGCGGGCTGCACGCGCCGGGGCAGATCAGGCGGCGTCGAGCGCCTGGCGTACGGCGCGCACGAGGTCGTCGGCCGAGAACGGCTTCGTGATGAGCCGCACGTCGTCGTCGAGGGTGCCGCTGCGCAGGATGGCGTCGTCGGTGTAGCCGGTCATGAACAGCACGCGGAGGTCGTGTCGCGCGACGCGGAGCGCCTGGGCGAGCTCGCGACCGTTCATGCCGGGCATGACGACGTCGGTGAGCAAGAGGTCGATCGGGGCCTTCGCGGTGGCGAGGACGCTCTGGGCGTCCGCTCCGCTCGACGCGGTGAGCACGCTGTAGCCGGCGCGCTCGAGGATCCGCCGCGCGAGCGCGCGAACAGCCTCCTCGTCCTCGACGACGAGCACCGTCTCGGAGCCGCCGGTGGGCGCCGGGGCCCTCTCGGCGGTGGTCGCCTCGTCCGGACAGCGCGGCAGGTACACGCTGAAGGTCGTGCCCTGGCCTTTGGCGCTGTGGACACGCACGTCGCCGCCGCTCTGCGTGACGATCCCGTACACCGTGGACAAGCCCAGCCCAGTGCCCTTGTGCACCTCCTTCGTGGTGAAGAAGGGCTCGAAGATGCGCGGGAGCACCGCCTCGTCGATGCCCTCGCCGGTGTCGGTGACCGTGATCAGCACGTAGCCGAGCGGCTGGTGAGGAAGCAGCTCGGCGGCGGCGTCCAGCGGGCTGACGTTCGAGGTGGTGATCACGAGCTGGCCGCCACCGGGCATCGCGTCGCGGGAGTTCACCGCGAGGTTGAGGAGCACCTGCTCCATCTGCCCCGGATCGACGCGCACGCGCCCGACGTCTGGTGCTGGCGCCGTGTGCAGCGTGATGTCCTCTCCGATGATGCGGCCGAGCATTCGCTGCATCTCCTCGACCAGCGCGTTCGGATCGACGATCTTCGGACGCAGGAGCTGCTTGCGGCTGAACGCGAGGAGCTGTCGGGTGAGCCCGGCGGCGCGCTGCCCGGCGCGCTTCACCTCGTCGAGGTCGGCGCGCAGCGGATCTTGCGCGTGCAGCGACGACGAGGCGAGCTCCGCGTAGCTGTTGATGACGGTGAGCAGGTTGTTGAAGTCGTGCGCCACGCCGCCGGCGAGGCGGCCGACCGCCTCCATCTTCTGGGACTGGTAGAGCTGCGACTGGAGCGCGTCGCGCTCGGCTTCGGCCTGGCGCAGGTCCGAGTGGTCGAGCCCGATGAGGAGCCGCGTGCCGTCGGAGAGTGTGGCGCTCTGCCAGGTGCTCTCGACCCGCCGCCCGTCCGCGGCGGTCACCTCGATCGCGTGCCACTCGTCGGGTTGCTCGTCCAACTTCTCCTCGACCTGCCCACGGTGGAAGGGGTTGGGGAAGCAGCGGCCCAGGAGCGCGTCCAGGCCCCCCTCACCGACAGGCCAGCCCAGGGTCTCGCTGAACGCCTCGTTGACCACGACGTCGTGGCCCGACGCGTCCGCGATGCACAACATCGCCGGGATGTCGGTGAACACGCGCTGGAACAGCTCCTGGTGGCGACGGAGCGCCTCCTCGGCCGCGCGGCGGGCCGAGATGTCGCGGACGATGATCTGCACGGCCGGTCGACGCTCGTACAGGATCGCGCGCGCCGCGATCTCGACGGGCACCGTGGTGCCGTCCAGGCGCATGAGCAGGCTCTCGTCCTGGTGCGATACCTCTCGCCCGAGCTCGCGCCGAACCGACTCCAGCTGGGTCTCGGCGCGCGCCCGCCAGTCGGGGTGCATCAGCGCCTGCACGGGTCGCCCGAGCACCTGTTCCGCCCGCTCCGCACCGAGCAGCTTGAGCCCCGCGCGGTTGATGTAGAGGAGCCCGTCGTCGTCATGGATCGCGATCCCGTCCGGAGCCATCTCGACGAGCTGTCGGTATCGCTCCTCGCTCTCGGTGAGCAGGGTCTCCATCTGGCGTCGCGCCACGCGCGCCTCGGCCTCGGCGGCGCGCAGGCGCAGCGTGCCGACGCCGAGCGCGAGGTCGGTGACCAGCTCCTCGAGCAGCCGGATCTCCTCGTCGTCGAACGCGTGCGGCCGCGTGCTGTACATCGTCAGCGCGCCGAGCGTCACGCCCTCGAACCGCATCGGCAGCGCGAGGATGGTCGGAAACCCGTGCCGGGTGGCGTTCTGCATCCACAGGCGGTGGTCTGGCCCGTCCAGACCGGACTGATGGTGGATGCCTGCGCCCGTCCGCAGCGCGAGGGCCGTGGGCTCGTCGTGCTCGGCCTCGCCCCGATCGAGGAACGCGAGGTAGCCGGCGTCACTGCCAGCCATTCCCGCGCGCCGCACGCCGTCTTCGCCGACGAGCACGACGGTCACGCAGTCGTGCCGCCCCACGTCGACGAGCAGGTTGCAGATGCGGGCGATCAGCGCCGACTCGTCCGTGGCGCGCGAGATCGTGCGGTTGCTCTCGCTCAACGTGCGGAACGCGCGGTTCACGCGCACGAGACGATTCGCGGTGGTCTCCTTCTCCTCGACCTCGATGAGCAGCAGACCCATGATCGCGGTGACGATCGGGTACACGCCGAGCGTGTACGGCAGGATCGCGCGCGCGGCCCCGGGGCGAACGTCCGCCGGCAGCGCGAGCATCCACACCTGCATCACGAGGTGCACGATCAGGCCGAACGCGAGCAGCTCGACCAGGTTCGGCTGCCGCTGCTGCGCCCGCCGCCACTGGTACCCGGCGACCCCGATCACGGCGCTGGTGACGATCACGCCGACGCCAGTGATCAGGCCTGCGCCGCCGAGGTAGATCCGCGCCCCGATGGCCATCGTCGCGGCGATCGTCGCCGCGATCGGTCCGCCGAACGCGCCCGCACAGGCCAGCGCGATCGAGCGCCCGTCGAACACCACCCCGGGCAGCACGTCGACGTGGCTGGTCATCGCGCCCAGCGTGATCACGCCGAACAGCACGCCCGAGACGATCTCGCCGCGGGTCGACCGCAGGTTCATCCGGCTCGCGACCATCGCATACAGCAGCCCCATGGCGAGCAGCAGCGCGAAGTTCTGGAGCAGGTTCACCACCATCAGCGAGCCTGTGGATCGACGGGCAGGGCGCGCGTGTTCATGGGTGGATCTCCCGCGGGATGGACGGCTTCATCCTACGTCACGCGGGCCGGACACGCTGGGCCCCTGCACCAGCGTATCGGTACGTCGCGCGCGTCGATCAAGCCCAGCGCGCGAGGTAGCTCTCGAGCCGCCACTTTCGAGCTGAGTTTTCGCTGCTCATGTAGCGGACCGTTCCGTAGATGGTCCGCTCCGGCCCCCAGGCGCGATCGTGCCGCCCGAGCACCCAGAAGATGCCGGTGTACGAGTTCGGATCGCGGCCATCGATCGCATAGCGGTTGTTCAGCGCGATCAGCCGCTCCGCGGCCTCCTCGGGGCTCGGGCTCCACTCGAGCACCTTCTTACCCCACAGCATCCGCAGCGCGTTGTGGATCCGGCCCTCGGCGAGCAACTGTCGCTGCGCTGCGTTCCACAGCGGGTCGTGCGTGCGCGCCCGGGCGAGTTCGTCGAGCGCATAGAGGTGAGGGCGCGCGTCGTCCGCGTGCGCGGCGAGCGTCCGTCGCGCCCAGTCCGGGAGGCTGTCGAAGCGGTCGAAGTCTTCGCGGTGGTGGGCGAAGTGGAACCCCAGCTCACGCCACGTCACCACCTCGTCGAGGAACGCCTCGACGGGCTCGGGCAGACCCCACCATCCGTGCCGCGCGCCCTTGGTGTCGGTGCCGAGCGACCCCGGCGACCAGCCCTTGGCGCGCGCGAGCTCGGCCCACACCTGGTGCACGGAGAGGTGGCCGAAGTGCAGCCAACCCGACAGCCCGGACCCACCGTCGCGGTCGGGGTGGCTCCGATCTTCGGCGTAGCGATCCAGGCCCTCGTCCAGGAAGCGCCGCCAGCGCGCGGTCGCCGCCACGTGCCCGCCGCGCTCGGCCACCGCGCCGACGGTGTGGTCGATCGGCAGCCGGGCCAGCGCGGCGGCCTCGGCGGCGAGCAGCGCGTCGGACGCGAGCGGCCAGCGCGACAGGATCGCGCTCGGGTCGGGCGCCTCGGGCAGCGCGATCCCGTCCAGCGGGTCGGGCCTGGGGCCCTCCGCGATCAGGTGCGGCGCGAGGGACTTCTGCAGGAATCGGCGGAACGCGTGCGCGGTCGGGAACGCGCCCGGGCTCGCGCGCAGCGGCATCAGCCCGTTCCCGTCGACGCGCTCCAGCCGGACCGTCAGCCGGCGCGCGGCCGCCGCCTGCATTCGGCGCAGGAAGAACCCGGGCTGGTCGTCGGTGACCACGAGGCAGGCGTCCTTCGCCAGCGCCTCGAGCAGGCCACGGCCCGCGCCGGGCGCGTCCTCGACGTAGGGGAGGTAGCTGGCCGAAGTGTCGGCAAACGCGGCGCGGTTTGCGGCCATGCCCTGCAGTACGTAGGCGTGGAGACGATCGCTGGCCCAGCGATAGTCGCAGCGCAGCGCCTCGAGGATCACCAGCGGCCGCCCCAGCCGGGCCGCCTCCTTCGCCGCGCGCTGCAGCGCGAAGTTGTAGTGGGGCCGGCGCGCGGCGACCATCCAGTACAGCACGTAGGCACCGTCAAAGCGCGTCGGCGCGTCGACCAGCACTTCCAGGCGCGCGCTCAGCGGGTGGGTCATCGGCTCCCCCTGGGGACCCTGGGGTCGTATCCGCGTCTGGTCGCCCGGCTACTCCCGATCGCGCCACGGGACCGACGCGAGGAACGCGCGCAGGCGCTCCACGGCAGACGGCGCCAGGGTGATCGGCGTGGAGGGCGCGAGCGCGTCGGTGAACGAGTGGTCGAGCCCGGCCAACCGGTAGAGCTCGGCGTCGCGTCCGGCGAGCACGGCGGTCATGCGCGGGATCTCGTCGGGGTCGATGTTGAGGTCCACGGCGCCCTGCATCGCCAGCACGGGCGCGTCGAGGTCGGCGAGCAACCCCCGGGTGCGCCTCCCCAGCGCCTCGTAGTCGGCGAGCGCCTGCTGGGTCACGCCGCCGCCGAGGCATTGGGCGCCCGGCGTATGGGTGCCTCGCCACACCGGCTCGATGCACGCGCGCGCCGACCACACGTTCATCCACAGCAGCGCCGCGCTCATCGGGTCGCCCTGCCGTCGACGCGTCGCCCGGATCCGCTCGAGCTGACCGATGACCAGTGCGCCGAACGTCTCGGTCGAGCCGGCGAGGAGCACCACGGCGCGCACGCGGGGATCGTCGTGCGCGATGTGCGGCGCGAGCTGGCCCCCCTGGCTGTGCCCGACCACGATCAGCGCGTCCCCATCGATCTCGGGTCGCGACGCGAGGTAGTCGAGCGCGTCCTTCGCGTCGTCGACGAAGTCGGAGAACGCGAACGTCGTGATGTCGAACGCGTCGCGGTAGGGGGCCGACGTGCGCTTGTCGTAGCGCAGCACCGCGAGGCCCTGGCGCGTCAGCGCGTCGCCGAGCGCGCGGTACACCAGGAAGGGCGCTTCGTAGCGCGCGATCAGGTCTCCGGGCGAGGCGCCGTCCCGGGTGCTCGGACCGCTGCCGTGGACGATCACCACGCCGGGGCGGGGAAGCGTGCGCCCTTCGGGGATCGACAGCGTGCCCTGCAGGTGGGTCACGCCCTTCGCCGCGCGTCGGACCGGGAACACCACCTCCTCGTCGCGCGCGTCCGCGTCCGCGACGTCTCGGCACCCTCCGTCCACGGGCTCCTGGTTCAGGCCGCAGCGGCGTGGATCGAGGCGGCGCCCGGCGCGGTGCTCGAGCGGCGGGTGCCGCGCGTCGACCTCGGCCGGATCGGTCGGTCGCAGCGTGCGCAGCGACAGCGACGTGATCCACAGGCTCGCTCCGGCACCGCAGAGGACCACGCCGATCACGAGCGCGGCGACGAGCCAGCGCGCGCGCTGGTCCCGCGGACTCACGACCCGGCCTGCGCCGCTTCGAACCGCGCCACGGACGCCGCGTCGATCCAGCACACCCACAGCGCGTAGCCGGCGTACAGGGTGCCCAGCGGGCAGTTCAACACGGCGATCAGCGCGAGCAGCGTCTGCAACGAGCGGCCCTTGTCGTGGCGCAGGCGCAGCGCCGCGATCACGTACAGCGCGCCGGTCACGGCGATGAACACGAGGATCACCGCGTCGAGCACCAGCGTGGGCAGCAGCGCCACCCACAGCTCGGGGCCCGGCTGCTGCGTGGCGAGCAGCAGCGCCGAGGTGCCACCCAGCGCCACGAGCACGATGACGAACGACAGCGCCATCAGGGCCGCCGACGCGAGGTTCAGGATGCGCAGCAGGTTGACGTGATCCATGCGGGCATCCTACGCCCGCGTGGCGCGACCGGAGGTGTTCAGCGCGGGAGGAGGCGCGAGGGGGGGAGCGGCGGCGCAGGGATCGCGGGTGAGGGGTAGTCGCCGCGGTCGCCGAAGCCGTTGCCGGCGCCGTCCATCCACCGCGCGCGGGCCGCGGCGATCTCGTCGTGGGTGCGCGCGACGAAGTTCCACCAGATCAGCAGCGGGGCGTCCAGCGGCGCACCGCCGAGCAGCATCGCCCGGCCACCGCGCTCGGCACGCAGCGCCACCGCGTCGCGGCCGGTGGGGAGGAACAGCGTCTCGCCGGGGGCTGCGGCCTCTTCGTCGACCCACAACGTCCCCTCGGTGACGACGACGGCGTGCTCGAACGACGGTTCGAGGCGCAGCGTGGCGTCGCCTGGCCCCGGCGCCACGAGGTCGACGCCTACGATGGGGCTGCGCGCGTCGGCGGGCGACCTCGCGCCGTGCAGCGCGCCGATCAGCACCGTCCCGCGAAACGCGCCGTCGTGGAAGGTGGGGAGCGTCGGGAGGTGCTGAAACGCCGGGGGGCCGAACCGATCGGCATCCGGGAGGGCGATCCACAGCTGCACGCCGTGGACCTCTCGCGGCGGACCGTCCGCGGTCAGCTCCCAGTGCACGATCCCGCGCCCCGCGGTCATCAGGTTGACCTGCCCGGGCACGATGCGCTGCCGTGAGCCGAGGCTGTCGCCGTGCTCGATCGCGCCCGCGTACAGCCAGGTCAGCGTCTGCAGGCCGATGTGCGGGTGCGGGCCGACGCTGCCGCTCGGCGGCGCGAGCCGCGCGGGGCCGAAGTGATCGACGAAGCACCAGGGCCCCACGGCGCGCCGCTCGGCGAGCGGCAGCAGCCGACGCACCGTGAGTCCAGGGGCGAGCGATGCTTCTCTTCCAGGGAGGCGAACAATCATGTCGTCGCTCTATCCGGGTGGGGGCGCACTCGCCGCTCGATCTGCTAGGCTGGCCGCGATGCAGGCGCGCACCGCGAGCGAACCCAACTTCAGCCGACGCGATCTCGAGGGGGCACTCGAAGCCTCCGGCGTCGGGATCTGGGCGTGGGACATCGCGAGCGGGCGGGTGTTCTGGACCCCGCAGCTCGAGCGGATGTTCGGGTTCGCGGTGGGCGGCTACGACGGCACCTTCGAGGCCTACGAGGGGTGCATCGCGCCCGAGGATCGGGCGCGCGTGGTGGGGATCATCGAGGGCGCGATGGTGACCCGCTCCGGGTACTTCATCTCGCACCGGATCCTCCGGCGCGACACGGGTCAGCTGCGCTACGTCGAGTGTCGCGGCGGCGTCGAGGTCGGCGACGACGGACAGCCCGTCCGCATGACCGGCACCGTCCTCGACGTCACCACCCGGCGCGAGGCCGAGGAGCGGCTCCGCCACACCGACGAGGTCACCCGGCTGCTCAACGACCTCGCGAGCGACTACGTGTACTCGGTCGACCTCACCGCACCTCGGCCCGTGCCCGACGTCGTCGCCGGCAGCTTCCAGCGGGTGACCGGCTACGGCCCGGCCGAGGTCGAGGCGCGTGGCGGTTGGATGCAGGTGGTGCACCCCGAGGATCGGGTGCAGCTGGAGGGGATGCTCGCCGACGGGCTGTCGTCGCAGCCGATCATCCTCGAATACCGAATCGTCACCCCGTCGGGCGACGTGCGCTGGCTACGCGATCACATGCGCCCGCAGTCCGACGCGACAGGCGCCGTGATCCGCCTGGTCGGCGGGGTGAAGGACATCACCGAGCAGCGCCGGCTCGAGGAGCAGGTGCGGCAGGGGCAGAAGATGGAGGCGCTCGCGCGGCTCGCCGGGGGCGTGGCGCACGACTTCAACAACCTGCTCACGGTGATCTACGGCTCGGTCGGGATCCTGCAGGCGACCCCGCGGCCTGATCGAGACGCCGCGGCGATCGAGGCGATCGCGACGTCGGCGGAGCGCGCCGCCGAGCTGACGCAGGGCCTGCTTGCGCTGGGGCGGCGTCAGGTCGGGAGCCCGCGGGCGGTCTCGCTCGGCGACGCGCTGATTCGCTCGCGAACGCTGCTCGAGCGCTCGCTGGCCACAGGCTCCCGCCTCGAGCTGGGCGAGGTCCCGCGCGACTGCACGGTGCGCGTCGATCCCGGTCAGCTCCAGCTCGTCCTGCTCAACCTGGTGGTCAACGCGGGCCACGCTGTCGGCGCGGGCGGGGTGGTGCGCGTCGAGGGGCGTCAGGTGGACTTCGGCGTCGAGGGCGCCGGGCGCCCGCCGGAGCTGACGCCGGGCCGCTACGGTGCCATCGTGGTGCACGACGACGGCGAGGGCATCCCACCCGAGGTGCTGCCGCGCATCTTCGAGCCGTTCTTCACCACGAACCGCCAGGGCACGGGCCTCGGCCTCGCGATCAGCCACGGCATCGTGAGCCAGCACCACGGCGCGATGACCGTGCGCAGCCAGCCCGGGAAGGGCACCACGTTCACCGTCTACCTGCCCGTGACCAACGATCTGCCGTCTGGCGAGACCGCGCCGGCGCCGCTGCGCCTGTCGGGCGGCGGTGACGAGGGCGTGCTCGTCGTCGAGGACGAGCCGCACCTGCGCGCCCTGGTGGTGCGGGTCCTGCGTGACCTGGGGTACGCGGTGGTCGAGGCCGGATCGGGCCCCGAGGCGCTCGCGATCCCCGCCGCGGTGCGCGCCTCGGTGTCGCTGCTGCTCTCGGACGTGCAGATGCCGGGCATGGACGGCGTCAGCCTCGCGCGCGCGCTGCGCGAGGAGCGCCCCGAGCTCGCGGTGCTCCTGATGTCGGGCTACGCCGCGGATCATGGCGCGATGCGCGAGATCGCGTCGGGCGCGTTCCCGTTCCTTGCCAAGCCGTTCACGCCGACGGGCCTCGCGAACAAGGTCCGCGAGGTCCTCGACGCCGCCTCGCTCACGCGCGTGTGAGCGCGCCGGCGCTCACTCGACGGTGAGCGAGAACGTGACCTGCACGTCGGTCTCTCCGCCGATCGCGCCAAAGCCGCCCTCGGCGACCGCCTCGGCGAGATCGGCGACCTTGGTGTCGCTGCCGCTCTCGGGCGGGAGGTGGCGCAGCGTGACGAGGAACGTGCCCTCCCCGGTCCCGGTCGCGACGATCGTGTGCTGCAGGCCGAGCGGGAGGCCGTTGTCGTCCACGTCGTCGTAGGACTGGGTGACCACCCCGCCGGCGTTGTCGCCGGTCGCCGGCCCCTGCACCGCGGTGCCGGTGACGAACACCTGATGCGTGTCGCCCTCCTCGGCGATCTCCTCGCTGATGTCCTCGGGGGGCGAGGCCTCGTCGTTCCAGAACTGGATCGCGAGATCGTAGGTCGATCCGTCACTCAGCACGATGTCGTCGACCTCGACGTCGCCGTCGTGCGACGACCACTCGAAGGTCGCCGCCGTGCCGCCGCCAGCGGGGGTGAACACCAGCGCGACGCGGGTGATCAGGTCGTGGTCGTGGTCGTGGTCGTCGTCGTACGGGTTGGTGGTGTCGGCGCACGCGCTCAGGGTCAGCGCGGTGATCAGCAGCAGAGGACGGGTCATCAGGCTCTCCTCGTCAGGGTTCAGAAGTCGAGGCCGACGCGCACCCGGACATCACGCCCGGGCTGGTCGGCGTAGTAGCGAAGCAGGCTGGTGTACTCGCGCCACCGGCTGTTCAGCAGGTTGTGCACGTCGACACCGACGGTCAGCGCGCGCCGGCCGATCGCGAGGTCGGTCTCGGCGGCGAGGCCGAGCAGGACGTAGCCGTCGGGCGCGGGCGCGAAGTCGAGCGCCGGATCGACCCGACGCTGCTTGGCGACCAGATCGGCGCTGAACGACAGCGCGGGCGCGGTGACCACGCCGAGATCGGGCGGCCGCACGGTCAACGTCGCCCGGCCCCGATCCGCGGGCGTGCCGACGAGGAACGCGCCGGTCCCGGCCTCGAAGGCGCGCACCAGCGAGCCGAGGACGCGCAGCCCCACGAGCGCGTCGGGCCCGACGTCGACCACGCCGTCCGCGCCGTAGAACAGCGCGTCGATGGGGCGGAAGACGTAGCGGGGCCAGGCGCCGCGGATGTTCGTCTCGAGCACCGGCGCGCCGTCGTCGCCGAGATCCGGCGCGAAGTACACGAACTGGTCGATGAAGCTGGCGTGCGCCGAGATCTCGCCCTCGAGCCACGGCGCCCGCAGCCCGAGCGTGGTCGAGGCGGCCCACGTGGTCTCCACGCCGAGGTCCGGCGTTCCGAGCGCGTGCACGGGGAACGTCGGCGCGGTGCCGTTCAGATAGAGCTCGTCGGGGCTCGGGAAGCGGCTCGCAGACGAGAGATCGAGCTTGAGGTCCAGCGCGTCGGGCAGCAAGTGGAGCAGTCCGCCGAGCGAGACCGAGCCGGTGTTCCACGCCGAGGGGCAGCGCGCGACGCCGTCCTGGACCGCGCAGGCCGACGGCTCCAGGGTGTCGCGGCCGACGTGTCCGTCGAAGGCACGCTCGTCCAGGTAGGCGGTGCGCGACAGGTGGTCGTAGCGCGCGCCGATCTCGACCTCGCCGCGATCGTAGACCAGCCGCTCGAACGCGAAGACGCCGGCGCCGAAGGCGCGGTGGTTCGGGATCAGCGGGTAGCCGCGGTACACGTTCTCCTGGAAGACGCCCTGGACGCCGAACCCACCGGTGAGCGCGCCGCGGCCGAGCACGAGCGCCTCGTGGCGCGCGAGCGCGTCCAGGCTGTGGGTGCGCAGCGTGAAGTCGTACTGCGGCCCGGTCACCGACGCGCGCACGCTCTCGAACTCGCGGCGGTGGTTGTGTTGGTAGGCGTAGATCGTCTGCAACGTCCACAGCCCCGCGGCGGTGTCGGTGTGCAGCGTGATCCGGTCGTGGGTGACGTGCTGGTAGGGGCGGTCGATCGCGTAGGTGGCGCGCCACAGGTCGGCCGACACCGGGCGGTCCGCCTCGAGCTGTGCGCGGAAGTCGCTTGGCGTGCTGGTGCGGACGCCGTAGAACACGCCCGCCCGCAGATCGTAGCGGCGCCACCCCAGGCGCACCGTGGTGGCGCGCCGCTGGTACTGCAGCCCAGCGCCGAGGTTGAGCTGCGCGCTGCCGGTGTTGCCGAGCACGTAGTCCGGGGCGGTCAGCGCCGCGCCGCGCTTGTAGTTGCCCTCGAGGCGCATGGAGAGCCCCGGCGTGGCGGCGGGCGCGACATCGAGGCGCAGCGCGCCGTAGCCGCGCTTCCCGTTCGTCGCGCCCTGCAGCAGCGCCTTCCCGCTCACGCCCGGCACCTCGCGCATCGGTGGCGCAGTCACGAGGAGCACGCCGCCCGCGGCGTCTGGTCCGTAGCGCGGGCCCGCGGCGCCCTTGATCACGGTGATCTCGCCGGCCGCGAATGGGTCGATCTCGGGCGCGTGGTCGGGTCCCCACTTCTGGCTCTCGTGGCGCACGCCGTCCTGGAGCAGCAGCAGCCGGCGCTCCGCCTGCCCACGGATGATGGGCTTGGAGACGTCCGCCGCGCCGCCCGCCGTGGTGACGCCGGCGACCTGCGACACCGTGCGCGCGAGATCCTGACCGGCGCTGCGCGCGAGGTCGGCCCCGTCGAGGGTGACGCGGGCGTGGGTGTCTTCCCGATCGGGGTCGTGCGCGTGCACGACCACCTCGAGCGTCGGCCCGTGCGGGCCGTGCTCGGGGGGGGGCGCGAAGTGGAAGTAGACGACGACGGCGACCGGCACCGGCACGCCGTCGTGCAGCGCCGGCTCGAAGCGGAGCAGCCGCGCGGCGCGGCGCGCCTCGTCCCAGAACACCTCGGGCCCTGACAGCACCTCGACGTCGGTGACCGCGCCCTCCGCGTCGACGGCCACGCGCACCGTGACGTCCCCGTGCAGGCCCTCGATCGCGGCCTCAGCCGGGTAGTTCAGCGAGGCCTGCGCGATCAGCCGTGGCGAGGTCGTCTGCGTGGGCTCCACCTGCCCACCGATCGGCGGCGCTGCCCACGCGACCTGTGCGGCGAGGAGCGCGCCGCACGCCAGCGCGTGGGCGAGCGGAGCCCGTCGCGCGCGGCAGGGCCGGGCGCGTGTCGTGAGCGGGGATGGGGTCACGCGTTCTTCGCGCCTCCACCGTCGAGGCAGTCGGGACAGGTGCCCTGGAGCTGGACGGACGCTCCCGAGAGGGCACGCTGCCAGCGGGAGTCGGCGTGGAGGGCCGGTATGGGCTGCTCGGGCAGGCACTCCACCGTGCCGCAGTCCGTGCACGCGAAGTGCGGGTGGACGTGCGCCGTCGCGTCGTCGTCGCGGACGGCTTCGTAGCGGGCGACCCCGCCCGCCTGGCTCGCGATCCGCGCGAGCCCTGCCTCGACCAGCTTGTGCAGGTTGCGGTAGACGGTCACCCGATCGGTGTCGCTCGGACCCAGCACGTCGCTCAGGCCCGAGTGCGTGAGCGGGTGCGAGGCCTCACGCAGCGCCGTCAGCACCGCGACGCGGGGCGCCGTGGCGCGGAGGCCGTAGCGGCGCAGGATCTCGCGCGGGTCGGGCTCGGTCATCGTCGACTCCGGTGACCTGGACACCCTATCGCAACAGAATTGCACCTGCAACGATGTTGCATCAGCGGGCGCTGCGGGACGTCGATCGCGCTCCGCGATGAGGGGATCGGGCGTGCGCGATCGTTTCTGGGTCGAGGGCGCGTACGCGCGACGTCCAGGATGAGGTTCAACTGATGCGCTGGTACACTGCGCCGCATGTCCAGACGAGCCGAGCAGCAAGCCGATGGGGTCGCGGAGGCACGAGCCATCCTGGCGCGTGCGGTGGCACGCCACTGCCCGCCGTGGATGGCGGATCAGGCGGACGATCTCGTGTCCTCGGCGCTGCTGAAGCTGCTGGATCAGCGGGAGGGGCGGCTCCAGGGCCTGGCGGCTTCCTACCACTGGCGGGTCGCCTACTCGGTGATCGTCGACGAGATCCGTCGGAGGCGCCGCAGACCGGAGGAGGACCTGACGCCGCACGCGCCGAGACTGGCCTCGACCGACGCGGTGGGCAACCCGGAGCAGGCAGCGCGCGCGGGCGAGATCCGGAGCGCGATCGCGGACTGCCTGACGCGGCTGCACGACACGCGGCGCCGCGCGGTGACGCTCTACCTCCAGGGGCACTCGGTCCCCGAGGTGGCGTCGCTGCTCGGCTGGGTGAGGAAGAAGGCCGAGAACAGCGTGTTTCGCGGCATGGCGGATCTGAGGTCGTGTCTGTCGGGCAAGGGGGTCGAGCCATGAACGAAGAGGACACCCGAGACGCGCGCATACGCAAGGCGTGGGCCGCCGAGGAGGCATGGGACGAAGCGCCCGACGCCGATCGGATCTGGGCGGCGCTCGACGGTGCCCTCTCGCCGGACGAGGTCGCAGAGGTCGTCGATCGCGTCACGCGCAGCCCGGCGTGGGCCGAGGCGTGGCGCCTCGCGATCGCGATGCGTCGGGACGTCGGGCTCCCCGTCGGCGAGACGGCCACCGACGTCCTCGCCGAGCCCACGGCCGAGGTGATTCCGCTGCGCCGTCCGCTGCGCTGGCTCGCGCCGCTCGCGCTCGCCGCGGGCGCGCTGCTCGTCGCCTGGCCGCTGCTCGCGCCGCGAGAGGATGCGGGTGCGCCGGTCTACCGCGCCGGCGCGCTGCCGACGCTCGACGTCGTCACCCCGCGCGACGCGAGGCTGGCACGTCACGATCTGCGGCTCGCGTGGCGCGACCCGGGTGGGGTGCGCTTCGATCTCGTCGTCACCGACGAGGCGCTCGCGCCCATCTATGCAGTGCGAGGGATCACGCGCGCCGAGGTGGTGGTGCCGAACGATGCGCTCGTCGATCTCCCGGCCGGAACCCGGCTCTTGTGGCGGGTGGTCGCGACGACGCCCGATGGGGCGCGCGCAGGGACCGCAAGCTCGGCGGTCGTGCTGGAGTAGCCTGCGCGGATGCACCTCCTCCCCGCCTTGCTGTTCGCGGCGCTCGCCGCGCCCGATCCGTTCACCGCTTGTCACGCGCCGATCGCGGAGGATCCCGACGGGCGGGACGGTTGGCGCTGTGTGTACATGGTGGCGCGCAAGGAGGGCGCGTACGACGACGCGCTCGCGCTCGTCCGTGGGCGGCTCGAAGCGCGGGACTCGCCCGGCGCCTGGCTCACGCTCGGCAGCCTGCTCTCCGATCAGGGGCAGCGCGAGGCGGGCGAGCACTTCCTCAGGGCGGCGGAGGGCTTCGCGGCGCGGGGCGATGCGCGCGGTGAGGTGTACGCCCGGCTCAACCTCGCGGTGTTCCACACCCACTCCGGGGCGCTGCCGGACGGCGAGGCTCAGCTCGCGCTCGCGGCGGCGGTCGCGGAGCGGGCGGGGGAGGACGTCCTGCTCACCACGGTGCAGATCCAGCAGGGTCGGCTGCGCTGGTGGGCGGGTCGTGATCTCGGCGCGGCGTGGCGGACGCTGCGCACGATCGAGGCGGAGCGCTTCGACACGCTGCCCTACCAGGAGCGGCTGCTGGTGCTGCACGTGTTGGCGCGGCTCTCGGACGCGATCGAGCGGCCGTGGGAGGGGGTCGACTGGCAGCGGCGCGTGGTCGCGCTCGCCGAGGCCGAGGGCGACAACTACGTCGCGGTGACCGCGCGGCTGCAGGTCGCGCGCTACGCGCTCGATGCGCGCGGCGGCGTCGAGGTGATGCCCAAAGAGGCGCTCGAGATCTACGTCGACGAGACGCTCGCGTTGGCCGAGACCGCGGCGAACCCCTACGCGGTCGCGAGCGCGGTCTGCCTGCGCGGCCAGCTCGCCGAGGGTGCGGAGCGCGACGCGCGGTACCGGGCCTGCGTCGACGCGTTCAAGGAGACGACCTACCTCTCCGAGGTGATCGAGTCGCTGACGCAGTGGGCGCTCGAGCTCCCGCCGGAGCGCGCCGACGACGCGCTCGCGCACATCGACGAGGCGGCTGCGCTCGCGGACGACTCGGACGACTTCCAGTACGCGAACCTGCGCTGGCATCGCGCGATCGTGCTCGGACGGGTCGGGCGAGACGCCGAGGCGCTCGTGCAGGCGACTGAGGCGCTCGAGCGCATCGACGCGTCGCTGCAGGCCCAGGCCGAAGACCTCGGCAAGGCGGGCCACCTCGCGCACTGGAGCGGGCTGTACCACGAGGTCGCAGCCCTGCACCTCGTGGTCGGCGACGAGGAGGCCGCCTGGCACACGCTCGAGCGGCTGCGCGCGCGCGTCTTGCTGGATCGCCTCGCGTCGGCGGGCGCGGAGGGCGCGGCGCTGCTCGCGGCGGGGGCGCCGCGGACGCTGCCACTCCGCGCCCTGCAAGCGAAGTTGGGGCCCGACGAGGCGCTGATCGCGTTTCAGGTGCCGCCGCGCGGGAGCGCGTCGCGCGCGGGTCATGTGTGGGCGATCAGCGCGGCCGGTGTCTCGCGCGCCGCGCTGCCGGACATCGACACGCTGCGCACGCGGTTCGAGGTGTACGAGGGCCTGCTGCATGGCGGCGACGCCGACGAGCCGCGTGGGGCGCGCGCGCTGTACGACCTGCTGCTCGCGCCGGTCCTCGATGCGCAGCCCGGCGCGGTGCGACGCCTCGTGTTCCTGCCCGAGGGGCCGTTCCACGCGCTCCCGCTCGACGCGCTCGCGCGGCCCGATGGCGCGCGCCTGTTCGAGCGCTTCGAGATCGCGTACGCGCCGTCGGCCACCGTGTGGCAGATGCTGCGCGAGCAAGCGCCCCGCGAGGCGGCCGCCGTGCTAGCCGTGCTGGCCGATCCGGACACCACGGCGAGCGATCCGGCGACCGGCGCGGCGTTTCCGCGGCTGCCCGGCGCCCGGCGCGAGGCGGACGCGGCCGCGCGGCGCCTCGGCGGGGCGGTGTGGCACGGCGCGGACGCGACCGAGTCGGCGTTTGCGCTCGCGGACGCGCGTGTGCTCCATGTCGCCGCACATGCGGTCATCGATCCGAGCTTCCCCGAGGCCAGCGCGATCCACCTCGCGGCGGGCGGCGACGACGATGGCCGCCTCGAGGCCCGTGAGCTGATGGGGCTCGATCTGCGCGGGCGGGTGGTCGTGCTCTCCGCCTGTCGCAGCGCGGATGGCCCGGTCGTGGGCGGCGAGGGGCCGATGGGGCTCGCGCGGGCGTTGTTCCAGGGCGGCGCCCGCACGGTCGTCGGCACCCGCTGGCCGCTGCCCGACGACTCGGCCGCCGCGTTCTTCGACGCGTTCTACGCCGAGCTCGCGAAGGGGCGGACCGTGTCGGGCGCTGTCGGCGCGGCGCGCGCGGCCCGCCGCGACGCCGGCGACACGCCCGAGGTGTGGGCCGGCGTGGTCGTGCTCGGTGACGGGGACGCCGCCCCGGCGCCCCGCGGCGCCGGCGCGCCGTGGTCGTGGTGGCTCGGACTGCTGGGCGTGGGCGCGACGGGCATCGGCGGGATCACGCTGTGGCGGCGGCGCGCGCGCTGAACCGAGCGCCCCGCGTCAGCGCGGTCCCAGCAGGGCCTCCCAGGTGTAGTGGCTGGCGCGGCAGGGCGGAACGTCGCGCCCCAGGGCGGGCGCGAGCACGGCGAGCAGCTCGTGCAGGACATACGCCGTGCCGCCGAACATCAGGTGCTCGCCGAGCGGGAACACCGGCGAGAGGTGGCGCTGCCCGTCGTGCTCCCACGGGATCGCGTGCAGGAACGGTGCCTCGAGCAACGTCAACAGATCGTAGCGGAGCACGTCCTCGACCTCGGCGGGGTTCGGGACCAGCGTGCCCTGCACGAGCCCGACCACCGGCACGAGGCGGTAGTCGCTCGTGTACAGCGGCACCGCGGAGAGCGCGCCGAGCACGTCCACGTCACGCAGTCCCAGCTCCTCCTCGGCCTCGCGCAGCGCGGTGTCGCGCAGGTCGACGTCACAGGGGTCGGGGCGCCCGCCCGGGAACGCGACCTCGCCGCCGTGTAGCCGCATCGCGCGCGGGCGGACGATAGCGAGCACCTCGGGGCGCGCCGACCACACGATCGGCACCAGCACGCCGGCGCGCTCGTGGTTGGTCCGCCCCGGCAGCGCGGGCAGGTCGATGGGGCGGTGGCGCGCGAGGGCGGCGCGGACGGCGTGCAGGGTGTCCATGCGACGGGGCTAACACCCCCGCGACGGTCGCTGACCGAGGCGGGTCGCCGAAGGTGAGGCTAGCGTGGCGGCATGAACCGCCTCGCCCTCCTGTCGTCGCTGTCCCTGGCCGCGTGCTTCGGCCCGCCCCAGACCACACTCCCCGAGCTTGTCGACATCGTGCCGGCCACCGACGTGGTGCGCCTAGTGTTCATCGGCGACACAGGCGACCTGCGCGGCGGACGCGACGGTCGGCCCGACGCCTGTGATCCGGGCGGCGGCTACGTGATCGACGCGCACTGCCGCGAGCGGGTGCGCGAGGCCATCGCCGCCGAGGGGGCCGACGCGATCGTCGCGCTGGGCGACCTCGTGTACGCGAACGGCCCGGTCTGCCCCGAGGAGGGCCTCACGGACAAGGCGCGAGACACGCTGGACGGCGTGCTCGGGCGCTACCTCGGCGGGCTCGGCGCGCCCGTGCTGCTGGTGCTGGGCAACCACGATCTGCACCAGCGCCCCGGTCACCCGGGCGCGCTGCGCTGCTACCTCGACTACGCCGAAGAGCATCCGGACGTGGTGCTGCCCGAGCGCAACTACGTCGCGCGTCTGGGGCCGGTGCTGCTGCCCGTGTTCGACACCAACCGCGCGCCCGAGGGAACGCTCCTCGACGCATTCCACGACGTCATCGACGACCACCGCGCGTCGGTCGACGAGGCGTGGGTGTTGCTGGCCGGCCACCACCCGATCCGCACCTACCGCGACAACGGCACCGCGCCCGAGGCGATGCGCCGATGGTTCGGCGAGAGCGGGCTCGAGGCGCACGCGTGGTTCAGCGGTCACGCGCACTTCCAGCAGCTCGTCGTCGTGGACGACATCCCGCAGGTCACGACCGGGGCGGGCTCGCGGGCCTTGTCGGTCGCGGCGTGCGGGCCCGATGGCTCGGGGACCTGCGGCCCCGGAGAGCGGTGGAGCGGCTCGGACATGTGGGGCTACGCCGTCGCGACGGTGTCCGCCGATACGCTGCACGTCGCGTTCAAGGATCTGGACGGGCAGACGATGTACGCGTGGTCGCGCGACGCGGTCGATCCGCAGGGGCGGTGAGCCGCCGCGCGGGGCGTCCGACGCCCCGCGCGCAACTGCTGTGCGCCCGAACAAAGTCGCGGGTGGCGTGAGGGTGTCTGCCGGGCTGCGTCGTTGATGCACCGGGAGGTCTCCTCATGTCCCCTCGGGTCGTCCGGCGATCGCGCGCCGAGCAGCGCGCGGCGGAGCACCACGTCGCCCCGGCGCCCGCGTTCGCGCCGAGCGATCTGAGCGCTACGCACGCCGAGCAGGGGAACACGGCCGTGCACGAGGCGTTGACGGCGCCGTCGGCGGAGGGGCCGACGTGGCTGCTGCGGCGCCGGGTGGCGATGAGCGTGGCCGGCGCTTCGTGCGGGCCGGCGCTCGATGGGAGTCAGCAGGTGGCGCGCGGCTGGCTGCGGCGGCTCGGTGGCGGCGGCCAGAAGCTGGAGCTCGGTGATCAGGCGCGGCTGGAGCGGGCGTTCGCGCACCCGTTCGACCACGTCCGCGTGCACGACGATCCGACCGCGCACGCGGCGGCGGACGCGCTGAACGCGCACGCGTTCGCGCTCGGGTCGCACGTGTTCTTCGCGTCGGGCGCGTACGCGCCGGGCACGCCCGCGGGCGACCGACTACTGGCGCACGAGCTGACGCACGTGGTGCAGCACGACCAGGGGCGGCTGCCGCGGGACGGCGGGGTGTCGTCGCCGTCGGATCCGCACGAGCGCGAGGCCTACGGCAACGAGGGGCGGATCCTCGCGCGGCTGGACGACGCGGGACTCGACGCGCTCCCGCCGGGGCTGTCCGAGGACGTGTCCGGGCTGGAGTCGGCGCCGGTGGCCTCGGGTGACGACGGACAGGCACGGGCCGTGGCGGCGCTCGACGCGGGCGCGGACGCGCTCGGGGCGCGCGCGTTCCGCAGCGAGGGCGAGCAGGCGGAGCTCCCGCGCCCCTCCAGCGTGCGGCTCTCGCTGCTCGGCGTGCCGATGCAGGTCACGCTGCCGAAGGGCACCGACCGCGACGTGGAGGTGTCGCTGCAGCGGGCGCCCACCCAGGGCCTCGATCTGCACGGGGCGACGCTGCGGTTCGACGACCAGTGGAAGCTCGAGTCGGGCACGGCGCGGGGCGCGCTGCGGTTCGCGCTCGGCGGCACGCAGATCGACGCGCCGCTGACGCTGGACATCGACAAGAAGGGCGCGCTGCGGCCGTCGCTCGCCGAGGCCACGCTCGAGGGCGTCGTGTCGGGCACGATGCGCGGCGAGCTGACGAAGAAGGGTGTGGTCGCCGACGCCGACCTCACCTTCAACGAGGCGGTGAGTTTGCCGCTGCCCAAGGGCGGGCTGACCTTCCAGCCGGGCTCGACCGCGGCGGTGTCGATCCGCGACGGCGCGCTGAAGTCGCTGAGCGCTACGGATCTGGCGGCCTCCGTGCAGCTCGCGGGGATGCAGGGCACGCTCTCGGGCCCCGCGAAGTACACGGCGAAGGAGGGGCTGACCGCGCGCGGCACGGTGACGCTGCCGCGCCCGCTGACCCTCCGCCTGTTCGGCTACGGGGCGACGCTGGACACGCACCAGACGCCCGTGGGGCTGGCCGTCGAGAGGTCGGCGATCAAGGAGCTGAGCGGCGACTTCGGCGTGACGCTGCTCACGCCCGAGGGCGCGGCCGCCGACGGGCGCTACACCGGCAAGGCCACCGACAAGGGGCTGAAGCAAGGCGAGGGCACGCTGGCGGTGCACAAGCCGCTGAAGTTCGGCCTGAACGCGCTGCACATCGCGGTGCAGCCGGGGCTGGACGCGTCGTTCACCGTGGCCGAGGGCGGGCTCGGCGCGCTCTCGCTCGACGGCGCGGATCTGGCGCTTCGCACCGGCGACCGCGACATCGCGCGGGTCACCGCGAACAACGCGCGCTGGGACGGCGACTCGCTCGACGGCGACTTCACCGCGATGCTCGACCCGAACCTCGCGTTCACGCTCGGCCCGCTCTCGGTGCAGATCAAGGCCGAGGAGCCGCTGGGCATCTCGTGGGTGGGCGGCGAGCTCTCGGTGTCGGGCTCGGGGCTCGAGGTCGACGCGCAGTGGAAGAAGGGCAAGGGCCTGCTGATGAAGGCCCTGAAGTGGCTGCTGCAGAAGGTGGGCGACGGCATCGCGTTCGTCGGTCGCCTCCTCCAGGAGCTGATCGGGATGATCGACCTGTCGTCGATCCTCGACTTCTTCCGCAGCCTGGTGGACTCGCTCGGCATCCCCGACTGGCTGATCGCGCTGGTCGAGAAGCTCGGCGAGGCGCTCGCCGGGCTCGGCGACCTCGTGATGAAGCTGCTCGAGGCGCTCGCCTCGCTGGTGCCCGACAGCTTCCCGCTCGATCCGAGCAAGCTGCTCGAGTGGCTGGCGGCGATGGGGCGCAAGGTCCTCGAGCTGCTCTCCGGGATCTCGTTCTCGCTGCCGCTCGACAAGCTGTGGGCGCTGCTCGCGGCGCTCGGCGACAAGATGTTCGGCTGGCTGTCGAAGCTGCGCTTCGGCGGATCGATGCGCATCGAGGAGGGCGAGGCCGAGATCGGGCTGCGTGGCACGGACTTCCCCGAGGTCGCGGTCAACGACGTGAAGGGCTCGCTGTGGTGGGACGAGAAGCGGCTCGCGACGTTCGGCGCGAAGCGGCTCGCGTTCGACGGCGAGACGTACACCGCGACGTTCGCGGTGCGCGCCGACGAGACCTGGCGCGGGAGGGTGGGCGACAGCGAGCTCGCGCTCTCCGGCGCGAACACGGTCCAGCTGACGGCGGGCGTGGACGACCCGATGCGCCTCGGGCTCGGCGCGCTGAACGCGACGCTCACGGATGCGCAGGGCGTGGTGGCGCGTGGGCGCGTGCACGGGGTGTCGCTGCACGAGGGGGGCGTCGACGGGCGCGTCGACGCGGCGCTCGAGCGCCCCTACGAGCGGCAGGCGGGGCAGTTCACGGTGCGGGTGGTCAAGGGGGCGATGGCCGCGGCCCTCACCAACGGCGTCGCCACGCAGGCCACGCTCACCGGTCAGGCCCAGGTGCTCCGCGCCGGCACGCTCGTCGCCCAGGCGAGCATCACCGGGCTCGGGCTCGGACCCGACGGGCTGCAAGGGGCGATCTCGGCGAAGGTGATCGAGGAGATCGACCTCCCGCTGCGGCTGGCGCTGAAGAAGGGCGGCTCGCTCGACGCGACCTTCGCGAGCGGGCGGCTCGCGTCGCTGCACACCACCGGGTTCATCCGGTACAAGGCGCCGGTGAAGCGCAAGCCGCTCCCGATCGAGGCCAAGGTCGAGAAGGGTGCGATCGACCTCGGCTCGGCGCTGATCACGGCGCGCGCGACCGCGACGCTGAAGGAGGACGTGTCGTTCGGATCGGAGGGCCGTCAGCTGACGATCTGCAAGGGCGCGGCGATGTCGGTCGCTCTGCGCGAGAGCGCGCTCGCGTCGCTCGGGCTCTCCGACGCGAAGCTCGCCGCTCAGCTCGCGGTGGGTGGGCGCACGCTGCGCGGTCAGGGCGGGGCGCGCGCGCTGACGTGGCGCGAGGACGAGGGGTTCACCGGCACGGACGTGCACGTCGACGTCGTGCCGTTCGCGCTGACGGTCGGCGCGACCGAGATCGCGTTCCGCGCGGGGCGGCTCGGGGTGAACATCGCGCGCGACGAGGTGCGCGACGTCGTGCTGAGCCAGCTCGGGGTGAGCGCGACGATCGGCGGGCGTCGGTTCGACGGCACGGTGACGCGCGGCGTGTACGACGTGGCGCGCGGCGTGCTCGCGGAGCTCCGTGCGAGCGTGAAGCTGCCGGCGTTCAAGGTCGGTGGGCGCGACACCTTCTTCGACGCCGAGAAGGGCGCGCAGGTGGGCCTGGAGCTGTTCGAGGGCTCGGTGGCCGCCGTGCGGGTCGACGGGCTGCGCGGCGCGGGTCGGGTCGCGAACCGCTTCGACACCGCGATCGAGGTCACGCGCGGGACGTACGGACCCGACGGGCTGGACGCGGATCTGCGCGCGACGGCGACGCGCGGCGACACGTTCTCGCTCGGGCTGCTCTCGGTCGCGGTGCAGCCGGGCAGCGTGTTCACGGTCGGCTTCCGCGGATCGGCGCCGTCGTCGGTCGGCGTCGAGCGGGTCGGCGTGGGCGCGGAGATCGGCGGCGGGCGACTCGACGGCGTCGTGAAGCGCGCGTCCTACGACGGGGCGCTGTCGCTGGACGCGGACGTGTCGATCGGCGCGCCCGTGGCGCTGGGGCTCGGCCCGTGGGGCGTGGCGCTGCGCGGCGGGTCGGCGTCGGTGAAGATCGCGGGCGACGCGCTCACCGGGCTCACGCTGCGCGACGTGACCGGCGCGCTCTCGGGGCCGCTGCTGCCCGACCTCGACCTCTCGCTGACGAAGGGCACGCACGACGGGGCGGCGTTCTCGGGCGAGGGCAGCGCGTCGCTGACGGCGCCCTACGCGCTCGACCTGCTCGGGCTCGGCGTGCGCGTCGACGAAGCCCGGTTCAGCGTCGGCGTCACGTCCGACGCGCTGACCCAGCTCGGCGTCGCGCGCGCGGCGGGCGCGCTGTCGATGGGCGGCGCCGAGGTGCTGCAGTGGTCGGGCTCGGGCGACTGGGACGTGGCCCAGGGCGGGCTGACCCGCCTGCACGCCCAGGTCTCGCCGGGTGCTGCGCCGATTGCGCCGCTGGGCGCGAACGTGGTGTCGATCTCGGGGCTCACGGGCACGCTCGATCTGCTCCCCGACGGTCTGGACGTAGCCGCGAACGGTGAGATCCACGTGCCGTCGCTGGCTGACCTGCGCGGCGACGTGCGCGTCGCGTGGGCGCGTCGCGGCGCGGCGGACGACTTCAGCGGCACGCAGGGCACGTTCTCGTGGTCGTTCGGCGACGACGGCGAGCGGCAGCTCTCGGGCACGGTCACGCCGAAGCTGGTCGCCGACGGGCTGGAGCTCGCCGCCCAGCTCGGCTGGGTGCTCGCGGACGGGATGCAGGGCGTGGTGCGGGCGATCGCGGATGCCGATCTCGACCTGCTCGTCGAGAAGTTCGCGATCCCGATCGACAGCACGCTGCTGCACGGCGAGGAGCTGTTCGCGACGCGGCTCCCGCTGCTGCCCGAGATGACGATCCCCGTGCTTGGCCCGATCGGGCTGTCGATGGGGATGGAAGCCGCCCTCGGCGTCAGCGTCGACGACCTCGTGGTCACCGGCAACATCGAGAACCGCAAGGCGTGGCGCCCGCTGAAGGACGGCCTGATCCCCGAGTTCCGCGCGGATCTCGGCGTGACGTGGGGGCTGGACCTCGAGGGCCTGCTCGCGGCCTACGTCGCCGCGAAGGTCGATCTCTCGCTCGCGCGGCTGTCGGCGGGCGTGAAGGGCCAGACGCGCGCCACGGTGAGCGCCGAGGCGGGTGCGGACGCGTGGCTCGAGGGCGGCGGCGGTGAGCTGACGGGCGGGCTCGACATCGGGCTGCTCATCGACCCGACGGTCGAGATCGAGATCATCCCGTACGTCGCCGCGTGGGTCTCGACCTTCTACGAGGACGGTGCGCCGATCGAGCTCGATCGGATCTCGCTCGGTACGATGGACGGGCTGTTCCGGTTCGCGTGGGGCCAGCGCTACGGGCTCGGCGACGACGCGGGCAAGACCGAGGCGATCGACACGCCGCCCACGACCGCAAGCGCCGAAGTGGCGCAGACCGACGCGGTGGTGGACGGGCCCGATGCATTGCCCGCGGACGAGTTCCAGCGGGCGCCGCAGACCAGCGGCGTGATGGGGCCGATGCAGGCCGACGACGTGCAGGGCGGCGGCAAGGGCAAGCCTTCCGGCGGAGGGATCGGTGAGCTGATGAAGCTCGCCGAGCAGCTCAAGGCCGTCGGCGAGGGCTTCGCCGCGCTCGACCTGCTCGTCGGGCTGGTCAAGGGCTTCATCTCCGCGTTGAAGTTCGGCCCGATCGGCGTGCTGATCTGGGCGATCTACGAGGCGATCTTCGGCGACCTGTCGTGGAGCAAGATCAGCGACGCGGTCGACGCGATCAGCCGTGCAATTCGTGCCGGCGGCGAGCTGCTCGAGAAGTACCTGCCCGACACCTACGCCGACATCGAGCGGGTGTTCAGCGGCGAGGCCATCGACGAATACTTCAACTCGGATGACCGCATGGTGATCAGCGTCCAGCTGGGCGAGTACCGTGGCCAGGGTGCCGAGACCCTGTCGCAGATGTGCCTGGTGCTGATGCACGGGAGCTGCACCGACGACGACGAGAACGCGGTGCTCACCGTGTTGCGCTACGCGCAGGGCGTGGGGCTGCTGCGGCCGGTCATCGCGGGGATCGGCGAGGGATCGTTCGAGTATGGCGTGATGCGGCTCGACAACGATCTGGATGGCGCCGAGAAGGACGCGCTCGACGAGCTGTTCACGTTCGCGGGCATCGACGATCGCGGCGACGCGGCGAACCCCGCGACCGTGTTCGCGTCGTTCCTGCAGAACGCGCACGCGGCGATCCGTCTGCACGCGGCGATGGAGCTCGCGGGCAATCCGGACCGCTACCGTGGACTCACCTGGCCGCAGGCCGTCGAGCGGATGGCGGCCGCGAGCTCGCTCGGCCCGATCCTCTCCCGACCGCTCTCGCCCGAGCACAGCTTCGGTCGCGAGCTCGTGATCGATCTCGAGCTGGCGTTCAGCGACGCGCTGTACGACGCGCAGCTCCTCGATCACGAGGCGGCCCTGCGGCCGCTGTTCGAGCGCGCGCTCGTCGAGGCGCACGCCGGGCGCGGCGCGTTCGCAGCGTCCGTCTGGTTCATGCGGCACGTCTGGCTGTGGGACGACGCGGTGAGCCACCGCGTGAAGATGCGCCGGATGTGGCGCGAGGGCTTCGCGGCCCACGTCGCGTCGGGCGCGGCGGCGTACCTGCCGGTGACCGAGGCGGAGCCCGAGGCGGCGCCCGAGCCCGTCGCGACCGAGGCGGAGGCGCCAGAGGCGACCACGCCGGAGCCGTC
>CAYQSE010000033.1:0-6063 GCA_964419905.1 uncultured Enterobacteriaceae bacterium | reverse complement strand
ACGCCGGAGCCGTCAACGCCGGCCGTCGCGCCTGCACCCGAGGCCGCGGCTGCACCGCTGCGGGTCGTTCAGGCGACGCTCGGGCGCGTTCCGAGCGATCCCTACCCAGCGCTCGCCCGCGACGTCGAGCGCACGACCTCGCCAGACGTCCGCCCACCGGATCGGCGCACGGTGGAGGTGGCCTCGGCGAAGGCCAGCGCCGGTCAGCCGCTCTCCGACGCCGAGGCCGAGGCGCTGCTGAGCCAGGTCGTGTTCGACACGCGGCGCGTGCTGCTCGCGCAGAAGGGGAGCCTGGCTTGGGACGTCGTGCTCGGCCAGTGCGGCGACGCGACCGTCGAGGCCACGCGGGGCTTGATCGCGCTCGGCGTCGATCCACAGGCCATCCTCCAGCATCAGGCCGAGTACCTGTTCCGCGAGCAGGGCGAGGCGCGCCCGAACATCCGCCACGTGTTCGCGGTCGTGGAGCTGGGCAACGGCAAGCGCTACCTGATCGACCCGACGCACGCGCAGTTCTACGGCGGCGACGCGGTGCACGGCGCGCGGATGCTCCCACAGTCGGGGGGCGGCGACGTCGCGGACGCGCTGCTGCGCAAGGGCTTCATCGAGCTGACCGACGAGGTCGCCGATGCCTACGCCCAGTCCATGCGGCTCGCGGACACCCGCACGCTCACCGCAGACGACTATTTCGACTCGGGCAACCGCGACCGGACCACCGCCGCGATCCGCGAGGACTTCCTCGACGCACCGCCCGAGATCGCCGCCGAGAAGATCGAGGATCTACGCGACCCTCGCGCCACCTCCGCCCACGACCAGGGCCTGCGCGACTAATCGTCGCGGCTGCGGATGAGGGCGAGGAGGGCGCCGACGTTGACGTGGGCCTCGATCGGGTGCCGGAGCGGGACGCGCTCGCGCAGCGTGTAGTGGTTGCGCCGCCCCTCCTTGTCGATCTCGAGGTAGCCCGCGTCCGCGAGCTCGGTGACGATGCGCTGCGCCGCGCGCTCGGTGATCCCGACGCGATCGGCCACGTCGCGCAGGCGGGTGGTCGGATCTTCGGCGAGGCACGCGAGCACATGCGCGTGGTTGGTCAGGAACGTCCACTGGGACACGGGGCGTCCTCCTCGGTGGGCGATCCTCATAGCACAATGCGCGTGACAGGAAATGAATAGCCGGAAAAAAATGTCCGGTTATCAGTGTCGGGCTTTTCCGAGGTGACCATGCCCTCGCTTCCGCTCCCGGAGGCACGAACCGCGCGACGCGCCGCGCTCGAAGCGGTGCTGCAGATCCTCGTGGACGCCTGTGAGGTGGCTACGACGGAGGAGCGCGTGGGGCGGGCCGCGCGGTGGGTGGTGGGCGAGTCGGCGACCGATCAGCTCTCCGACGCTGCGGCCTCGGTCGGGCTGCGCGCGCGGTGGCTGGTCGTGGGTCCGCTCGAGGCGCTGCGCCTGGCCCGACCCGATCTGCCGGTCGTGACCTTCATCGAAGAGTCCGAGGCGTGGGCGGTGTGCACCGATCACCGGCTCGGTCGGGTGCGAATGTGGCGCAGCGACGATCCCCGCGGCTTCCGCTGGGTGCCGGTGGGGGCGCTCGTCGGCACGGCGCCGCGCGCCTGGGCGCTGGTCGAGCCGGCGCTCCCCGCGTGCGCGCTGGCCGCCGCCGAGGACGCGCGCGACATCCCCACGCCGATGTCACGCCTGCGACGGCTGCTGTGGATCGAGCGGCAGGACCTCGGCGTGGTCGTGATCTACGCGGTGGTCACCGGCGTGCTCGCGCTCGCCACGCCGGTCGCCGTGCAGGTGCTGATCAACTTCCTCGCGTTCGGCGCGTTCCTGCAGCCCGTGTTGGTGCTCGCGGTCGGGCTGCTGGTGTCGCTGTCGCTGATGGCGATGTTCCAGGCGATCCAGCGCTGGACCGTCGAGATCGTGCAGCGCCGCATCTTCGTGCGCGTCGTGTCCGACCTCTCGGAGCGCCTGCTCCGCGCGCGCGTCGACTCATTCGACCGAAGCTACGGGCCGGAGCTGGTCAACCGGTTCTTCGACGTGTTCACGGTGCAGAAGGCGGTCGGCACGCTCGTGCTCGACGGGGTCACCGCGGGACTCCAGGCGACCGTCGGGCTGCTGCTGCTCGCGGTCTACCACCCGATCCTGCTCGTGTTCGACTTCGTGATCCTGGTCGGCATCGCGCTGATCTTCGCGCTCGGACGCGGCGCGCAGCGCACGGCGCTCAAGCAGAGCAAGGTGAAGTACCAGGTTGCGGGCTGGCTCGAGGAGGTGGCAAGGCACCCCGTCGTGTTCAAGCTCGGCGGCGAGAACCTCGCGGTCGACAGGGCCGACCGCCTCGCGCGGGAGTATCTCTCGGCCCGCGATGAGCACTTTCGCGTGTTCTTCCGCCAGTACGTCGGCAGCCAGGTCGTCTACGTCACCGTCAACGTGGCGCTGCTCGCGCTGTGCGGCTGGCTCGTGCTCGAAGGGCAGCTCACCCTCGGTCAGCTCGTCGCCGCCGAGTTCATCGTCGCCGCGGCGCTCGCGGGCATCCTGAAGTTCGCCGAGAAGCTGGACACGATCTACGATCTGTTCGCGGGCGTCGACAAGCTCGGAACGCTCGTCGATCTGCCCCAGGAGCGCACCGGCGGGGCATGGTCCGAGCCGCCGGCGCAGCCCGCGTCGTGCGCGCTCGTGGGCGCAACGTTCCGCTACGTCGGCGTGCGCACAGGCGTCGGGCCCATCGACCTCGACGTCGCGCCCGGAGAGCGACTGGCGATCGTCGGAGCGCCAGGCGCGGGCAAGAGCACGCTCGCGGACCTGATCGCCGGCGTTCGCGAGGCGAGCGACGGCAGGGTGCTCCGCGACGGACTGGACCTCGCGGTGCTCCGACCGAGGCGCGCTCACGCCGAGGTCGAGATCGTCCGCACGGGGGGCATCGTGCAGGCGACGCTCAGCGACAACCTGATGCTCGGGCTCGACATCCCGGAGGTCGAGGTGTGGGAGGTCCTCGGTCGCCTCGGGCTGCGCGAGGCGGTGATGGAGCTCCCCGAGCGGCTCGACACGCCGCTTCAGCCGAGCGGACTCCCGCTGTCCGAGGGGAGGGCGCGCGCGCTGCTCGTCGCGCGCGCGCTGTTGACCCGCCCGCGCCTGATCGTCGTCGACGGGCTGTTGGACACCGTCCCACAGGCGTTCCGTCAACCACTCGTGGACGCGCTGCTCGACCGCGACGCGCCCTGGACCTTGATCGTGCTTACCGAGGATCCGGCCGCGGTGGTCGGGTTCGATCGTGTCGTCCACCTCGAGAAGGGAGGGATCCGTGCCCAGAACGCACCTCCTGCAGGCTGAGCGGCGCGTCGGCGCGGTCTCGCGCCTGCGCCTTCATGGGCCGGCCGATCTCCCCGCCCTACGCACCGTCCGCCCACCAACCCGGGCACGCTCGGTCGCGCGGTTGATCCTCGTGCTGTTACCGGCGTTGGCGCTCGCATTCCTGCTGGTGCCGTGGCAGCAGTCGGCCGCGGGTCGCGGGCGGGTCGTGGCCTATGCGCCGGCCGACCGCGAGCAGGACATCGACGCGCCGATCACCGGGCGGGTGGCCGAGTGGCTGGTGGTGGAAGGTGAGCGGGTGAGTGCGGGCCAGCCGCTGGTGCGCCTGCTCGACAACGATCCCGACTTGCTGCCTCGGATCGCCGAGCAGCGAGATGCCGCGCGCGTCGCGCTCGACGCGGCGCGTGACCAGGTCGTCAGCTACGCGGCGGTGCTCGAGGCGTCCGAGGCGGCCCGCGCCCTGGTCCTTGCTGAGTATGACAGCCGGATCCGGGCGCTGGAGCGAACGCGGGTGGGCGAGGAGGTCACCCGAGATGTCTCCGCGCTGCAGCGAGACCGTCTGACGACGCTGCGCGCCGAGGGCATCGCGTCGCCGCGCGACGAAGAGCTGGCGCAGGTCTCGCTCGCGCGCGCGAGCGCGACGTTGGAGGCGCTCGATCTGGAGATCGACGCGGTGCGACGGGTGCGCGAGAAGGCCGGACGGGACGCGGACGCCCGCATCGCTTCCGCGCGGGCCGAGCTCGAGTCGGCGCGATCGCGCGTCGCCGACGCCACCCAGAAGCTCACCGCGCTCGACGTCCAGTTGGCCCGCCAGGAGACCCAGGTCGTGAAGGCGCCGCGGGACGGCATCGTGTTGAGGGTGTACGGCGGAGAGGGAGGGGCCCAGATCGCGCGCGGGCAGCCGTTGATCACCCTGGTCCCTGAGACCGACTCGCGCGCGGTGGAGCTGTGGGTGGCGGGCAACGACATGCCGTTCGTGCAGGTCGGCGCGAAGGTGCGCATGGTGTTCGAGGGCTGGCCGGCGCTGCAGTTCGTCGGGCTGCCGGGCACCAGCCGCGGCACGTTCCCCGGTCGCGTCGCGTTCATCGACTCGACCGACGACGGCAAGGGGTCGTTCCGGGTCCTCATCGTGCCCGACGTCGGCGGGCGGGAGCCGTGGCCCGACACAGAGGTGCTGCGGCAGGGCGTGCGCGCGAAGGGTTGGGTGTTCCTCGGCCGGGTCAGCCTCGGCTACGAGCTGTGGCGTCAGCTCAACGCGTTCCCGCCCGAGCCGCCGTCCGACGTGAAGTCGAAGCCCGCGCTTCCCAGCGCGAAGAAGCCACGCGTTCCCGCGGATCTGAAGTGATCGTCGCGCTGTGGGCAGCCCTCGCGCTCGCGCAGCCGCTCGGCCTCGACGAGGTGCTCGCGGCGGTCGACGCGCGCGTGCCGCAGCTCGAGGCGGCGCTCTCGCGCATCGACGAGGCCGAGGGGCGGCTGCTCGCGGGCCGGGGCGCGTTCGACCCGCGCCTGCGCGGCGCGGCGTGGACGTACGACGGCGTGACGCCCTACGCGCGGTATGCGGCCGACGCGTCGTTCGGGGTGACCACCGCGCTCGGTCCGTCGGTCGAGGTGGGGTGGCGGGTCGGGCAGGGCACGTTCCCCGCCTACGACGGCTACTACGAGACGCTCCCGGTCGGGCGCGCGCGGGTGCAGGTCGCCGTGCCGCTCCTCGACGGGCTCGGTCTGGGTGCGGAGCGGGCGCGGCTGCTCGTCGCCGAGTTCGGGGTGGCGGGCGCGACCCGTGGCGCCGACGGGCAGCGCCTCGCGCTGCAGCGCCGCGCGGCGGAGGCGTGGTGGGACTGGGTGGGCGCAGGCGCGCGGCTGGAGGTCGCCCGTTCCCTGCTGGATCTCGCCGAGCAGCGGCAGGCGGCGCTCGCGCGGCAGGTCGAGCTCGGCACGCTGGCCTCGCTCGACGCGCTCGACCACGAGCGCGTGGTGCAGCGCCGGCGCGCGGATCTGCTCGACGCCCAGCGCGCGCTGGACGTCGCCGCGCGAAGGCTGTCGCTGTGGTACCGCGACGACGGCGGCGCGCCGGTCGTGCCCGACGAAGCGCGGCTGGCCTCGCTCCCCGCGTCCCTGGGCCCGCTGCCCGACATCGACGGGGTCGCGCGCGCGCTCGACGCGCGGCCGGAGCTCGCGGTGATCGACGTGCTCCTCGCGCAGGCGGGCATCGAGCGGCGACGCGCGCTCAACGAGCGCTTGCCGACGTTCGACGTGGTCGCGCGGGTCGAGCAGTCGCCCGAGGATCCGCGGCGGGCCGAGGTCTACGTCGGCGCGAAGCTCGAGGTGCCGCTGCTGCAGCGCAAGGGGCGCGGCGAGCAGGCTCGCGCGTCGGCGGCGATCGATCGGCTGGAGGCGGAGCGCCGCGCGCTGACCGACCAGATCACCGTGGAGGTGGAGGCGTCCGCGCTGCGTCGCGAGGCGGCCGCTGCGCAGGCCGAGGCGCTCGCGATCGCCGCCGACCGCGCGCGCGAGGCCGCGGCACTGGAGCAGCGCGCGTTCGATCTCGGCGCGAGTGACCTGTTCCGCGTGCTCGTGCGCGAGCAGACCTACGCCGAGGCCGTTCGCGACGCGATCGCCGCGCGGGTCGAGGTCGGGCTGGCCGACGCCGCGTGGCGGGCCGCCGCCGACGCGTTCTAGGCGCACGCTGGCGGCCGGGCGGGACGCCTCAGGATCCATCACATCTCGGCTGCGGCCCGAGATCACGTGGGGCGGGCGT
>CAYQSE010000032.1:0-34402 GCA_964419905.1 uncultured Enterobacteriaceae bacterium | reverse complement strand
CATCCGGACTTCTTGGAGAAGTGATCAATCGACAGCCGGGACGGCCGGCCCACGGGCAGGGCAGTGGCGTTGTCCTTGGAGACTGCTCCTTGCTGCTCGGGGGTCGGCCTTCGCTCAGGGACTCAGCACAGGGAGCGTCACCGCGCTGCCCTCCAGCGCGAGCCGCTGGTGCGCGCGGCGTAGCGTCGTGCCCCGCGCCCACGACTCGGTGGTGTTGGCGTGGGCCTCGTACTTGGGGAAGCTCGCGGAGCCGACCTGGACGAGCACGCGCGAGCCCGCCTCGAACACGTAGTCGACCGGCCAGGTGCGCAGCGTGATCGACACGGTGGCGCCAGGCGCGTACGGCGCGTCGTCGCCGCGGTGTGCGAGCGCGAGGATCGACTCGCGGACGAAGATCCGCCGCCCGTCGGGCCGCTCCTCGAGGAAGCGGACGTTGAACGCCGTGTCGGGTGCATCCGAGGCCACGCGCAGGGTGGCCTCCAGCGCACCGACGACGTGCAGCGGTCCGGCGAGCGGGGTCGACCGGAAGCCGATGAGATCGGCCCGCGCGCGGCACAGATCACCCTGATCGACGAAGCCCGGCTTCGACCCCTTCCACAGCGGGAACGACCCGGCCAGCACGCCGGCGCCGCCGCGCGAAGGGGTGGGATCGGCGGGGTCGTAGACCCACGCCACGGTGCCCGTGCCGCCGGTCGCCGACAGCGCCCCGGTGCACGCGTGCGGATCCTCGCCGGGCGCGAGGGAGAGGGTGGTGGGGGAGGTCGCCGGGGGCCACTCGGTGTGCCAGGTCCAGCCGTCGCCGTTCACGGTGTAGCTGGCGACGCCGCCGGCCGCGTAGCGCAGCGGACGTCCGCGGAGATGGTGATCGAGCCAGTCGATCACCCGCGCCCACTGCAGGTAGCTGTCGGACAGCCCCACCGCGTCGTCGAGCCCGCGCTGGGGCAGGTCGGCGGCGACGCGGCTCAGGTGGTCCCACGGGCCGATCACCAGCGTGCTCCGATCCCGGGTCGCGAGCCGCTCGAACGTGCTGATCTCGGGCCCGAGGAACGCGTCGCTCCACCCGGCCATCATCAGCACCGGCAGCGTCGTCTCGGAGGGCGTGCGGAGGCCCTGCTGCACGAGCTCCCGCTGCCAGAACGGATGCTCGGGCCGGTCCGCGTCCATCCACGCGCGGAACCAAGGGATCTCGCGGTCGGCGGCGGCGAGATCCATCTCGATGCGCGGTCGGCGCGCGAGCGCCCGGTGGTAGCGGCGACTCCCGGAGAGGTAGCGGAACTCGGGGCCCGGCATCATCGCCATCCACGCGGTGAGGATGTCGTGCCGGAACATCCCGCCCTCGTAGCTGGCCCCGTAGAGATCGAGCCCGATCACGGTCGGGAGGATGGTCTTCAGCGCGGGCGGTGGGTCGTCGAGCACCGCCCATGCGGCGGCCCCGAGGTAGGACTCGCCGAGCATCGCGACGTTGCCATCGCACCACGGCTGCGCGGTGAGCCACGCGATGGCGTCGCGCCCGTCGTCGGGTTCGTGCTCGAACGGAAGCCACTCACCACCGGAGCGACCGCGTCCACGGACATCCTGCCAAGCGCAAGCGTAGCCGTAGCGGTTGAGAACGCGGCAGCGCCACGCGAGGAATGGACCCATCGGGTACGGCACGCGCACGAGCACCGTCGGGAAGGGTCCGTCGCCACGCGGCAGGTGCACGCGGGTGTGCAACGACACACCGTCACGCGTCTCGACCGCGGGGCGCAGGCGCGGGCCCGGCAGCGCCTCGGGCGAGGGAAGACCGCGGGGCAGACACGCGCCGAGCAGCGCGAAGAGCAAGAACAGGCGGCGCATCTTCACCACGGCGGGGCGCCCAGAAGGCTCACGGCGCCCCGAGGCGGGGTCGGAACAGGCCTAGAAGCAGGCGAAGAACTCGTCGCACGACTCCGGGAGCTCCTCGGCGCACGGGTCGTCGTAGAGGTCGCTCGAGCACTCCTTCAGGTCGCCGACCGTCGCCGCGCAGCTCTCGGACAGCTCGTCCGTGCCGGGACCGAAGTCGTCGCAATCTCCCTCGGCCATGCCGACCGTGACCTCGTACTCGGTGCCGTCGACTTCGCAGGTGACGGTCTTCTCGGGCATGTTCATGCTCTCGCACACCTTGACCCACTCGTCGGCGGTCAGGTCGAGGATCGGGGTGCCGTTGGAGATGCCGCAGGCCGAGAGCGCGAACAGGGTCAGGAGCGGGAGCAGGGTACGCATGGCGTCCTCCGTTGTCAGGGGAGCGGACCTTTAACGCCGATGGAACCGACTTCAAGGTGGACATCGAAGATGCTGGATCCGCTGCCGCGCCGCGCCGATGCAACGCCTGGCCAGCGTGATGGCTCTTCGCGGGGACGGGAGGTGCGGATGTCGGAGTGGCTACTGGTGAATGAGCCTACGGTGCGGCTCGCGAGCGCGCTCGGGGTGTTCGGACTGATGGCGCTGTGGGAGGTCGTCGCGCCGGCACGCGCGCTGCGGGTGGGGCGCGGCGCGCGCTGGTTCGCCAACCTGGGACTCGTCGTGCTCAACACGCTGCTGATGCGCGTGCTCGTGCCCACCGCGGCGGTGGGCGTCGCGGTCGTCGCGGCCGAGCGCGGGTGGGGGCTGCTCAACCTGATCGCGCTGCCGTCGTGGGCGGCGGTGGTCATCGCGGTGGTGGCCCTCGACCTCGGGATCTGGGCGCAGCACGTCGTGTTCCATCGGGTGCCCGTGCTGTGGCGCCTGCACCGGGTGCACCACGCCGACGTCGACTACGACGTGACGCTGGGCACGCGCTTCCACCCGATCGAGATCCTGCTGTCGATGGGGATCAAGGTCGCCCTGGTCACGCTGCTCGGCGCGCCGGCAGCCGCCGTGGTGCTGTTCGAGGTGATCCTGAACGGGATGGCGCTGTTCAACCACGGCAACGTCGCGCTCCCGCGCCCCGTCGAGGCGGTCGTGCGGCAGGTGCTGGTGACGCCGGACTTCCACCGGGTGCACCACTCGGTCGTGCCGCGCGAGACGCACAGCAACTTCGGGTTCAACCTCTCGCTGTGGGACCGGCTGTTCGGAACCTGGCGTGATGAGGCCACCGGTGGCCGTCAGGGCCTGACCATCGGGCTGCCCGACCTGCAGGGTGCGACGCGGCAAGGGATTCCGTTCTTGCTGGCGTTGCCGTTCCGCGACTCGAAGCCACCGGAGGACGCCGACCGCGCCGCCGCTTGAACCGAGCCGACGTCACCGCTCGGATCAGGCGCGGTGGCCGGGCCCGACCGAGGGCCTGCCGACGCTGTGGTAGGTGAACGGGCCGTCCGCCATCCGCGCCAGCGGGTAGAGGTTGCGACCGTCGAGGATCAGCGGTCGGACCATGCGATGCGCCATGCGCGCGAGGTCCGCGTGTCGGTATTCGGGCCACTCGGTGGCGATCACCAGCGCCTCGGCGCCGTCCAGCGCCTCGTAGGGGTCGCGATGGTAGGTCACGCGGGTGTCGCCGAGGGCGGCGCGTCCGGTGTCCAGCGCCGCCGGGTCGTGGAGGCGCAGCGTCGCCCCGGCGCGCCGTAGCCACTGCGCGACCCATATGGCCGCGCTGGCGCGGACGTCGTCGGTGTGCGCCTTGAACGCGAGCCCCCACTGCGCGATCACGCGACCCTCGAGCGAGCCGCCGAGGGCGTCGGCGACCCGCCCGGCGAAGTGCTCCTGCTGCACGAGGTTCGCGTCCCAGGCGGCGCGCACGACCGTCTGCGGGGCGCCGGCGTCGTCGCCGAGCCGTGCGAGCGCGCGCACGTCCTTGGGCAGGCAGCTTCCACCGAAGCCGAGCGAGGCGTGCAGGAAGTCGGGCCCGATCCGAGGGTCGGCGCCCATCCCGCGGCGTAGGTGGTCGACGTCCGCCCCGACGCTCTCGCACAGCCGCGACAGCTCGTTCATGAAGCCCACCCGCACCGCGAGCATCGCGTTGCTGGCGTACTTCGTCAGCTCCGCGCTGCGCGGGTCCATCACCAACAGCCGATCGGGGTGGCGCAGGAACGGCGCGTACAGACGCCGCATCACCGCGAGCGCGTCCGCGTCCTCGGTGCCGACGATCACGCGGTCGGGCGCGAGAAAGTCCTCGATCGCGGCGCCCTCCTTGAGGAACTCCGGGTTCGACACGAGCGCGAACGGGGCGGCGGCGCGCTGGCGGATGAGGTCGGCGAGCCGTTCGTGCGTGCCGACCGGCACGGTGCTCTTCAGCACGATCACGGTCCAGGCACGCAACCCCGCGGCGACCGCGTGCGCGGCCGCCTCGACCTGGGTCAGATCCACGGCGCCGTCGCGCCCGGACGGTGTGCCGACCGCGAGGAGCACGACGCCTGCGTCGGCGACCGCCTCGGTGGCGTCGGTCGTGAAGCGGAGCCGCCCCGCGGCGCGACCGCGGTCGAGCAGCGCCGGGAGCCCCGGCTCGTAGATCGGGCAGGCGCCAGAGCGAAGCGCGTCGATCCGCGCGGCGTCGACGTCGACGACCGTGACGTCGTGGTCCTCTCGCGCGAGGCAGGCCGCCGCGACGAGTCCGACGTAGCCCGAGCCGATCACTGCGAGGCGCATGGCGCGCCATGTAGCACGTCGTGCTACTCGCGCGCGGCGCTCCACGCGGCGCCGCGCGCGATCACGTCCTCGACGAGGTCCGCGAGGCCCAGGTTGAGGTCGAGGACGTGCGTGCCGTTGCTGCCCGTCAGCGCGAGGCCGCGCGGATTGAACGGCGGCGCGCCCTCGCGCACCCAGCGGACCTGGAGCGCGGCGTAGCCGTCGTGTTCGACACAGCGCGCCTCCATCGCGTCAGGCCAGCGCACCAGCGCGTCGGGGTCGGTGATCTGGGGTGGGGCGCGGACGATCGCGTGGTCCGCGCTCGCGGTGAGCGCGCGGAGCGGTGACCACGTCGTCGGATCCGCGGGCGCGCCGGGGTGACTGCACACCGCCGCGGGGCCCTCCTGGAACGCGCCGATCGTCGGCGGATCTTCGCCGAACAGGTAGCTGCGGTAGCCGATCACGCAGCCGGTCTCGTCGGGCGTCTCGCACACGGGCACCGCGTCGAACGAGCCGCCGGTGCGGCTTCCGCGCTCGGTGCCGAGCGCCCAGCCCAGCGGGTAGGCGGCGACGAGGCGCGCGCGCAGCGCGGGATCGGTCTCGATGCGCTCGCGGATCAGCCGCGACAGGTGCATCCCGCCTTGGCTGTGTCCGAAGAGCACGACGCCGCGGTCGGGCTCGGCGGCGAGGAACGCCTCGAACGCGGCGAGGACGTCGGCGTACGCGCTGTCGAAGCAGCGCGCCTTGTGCGGCGTGGTCGGGCCCAGGTAGGCGCCGATGGTGACCTGCCGGTAGACGGGCACCCACAGCGCACACGCGGCGGCGAGCGGGCCGGCCTGGCTGTGCGCCCAGGCGGCCGGCTCGCCCAGGTCCTCGACATCGTGGTGCAGCGTCGCGTGCAGGCGCAGATCGAGGGTCGGGTAGACCGCGAAGCACGCCAGATCAGGGTCCGTCGCCCGCGTGATGGCGTCGGACGTGGTCGTGCCGTCAGCCGCGACCTCGACCACCGGCAGGCTGTCGGGGCACGCACCGGGCGCGTCGGGCCGGCACAGCCACGACGCCGGCGCGGCGTAGTCCAGCGGGCCCTCGACCTCGCACGAGTCGGCGCAGCCCGTGAGCAGCGCCGCGGCGAGGACGAGGCCGATCACTCGGCGGCCGGCCCGGTCGGGAAGCCGCGGTCGCGCATCAGCGCGTCGATCTCGACGTCGCGACCGCGGAAGGCGCGGAACGCGGCGGCCGGATCGACGGTGTTGCCGACCGACAGGATCTCGCGGGCCAGCCGCTCGGCGGTCGCCTTGTCGAACATCGTGCCCGCCTCGTGGAACGCCTCGGCGGCGTCGGCGGTGAGCGTGTCGGCCCACAGGTAGCTGTAGTAGCCGGCCGAGTAGCCGTCGCCGGAGAACACGTGCCCGAACTGCGGGGTGCGGTGCCGCATCACGATCTCGTCGGGCATCCCGAGCGCTGTGAGCGTGTCGCGCTCGAACGCGTCGGGGTCGATCTCCACGTCGCCGGCGAGGTGGAGCTTCATGTCGATCAGCGCGCTCGCGAGGTACTCGACGGTGCCGAAGCCCTGGTTGAACGTCGACGTCGCGAGCAGCTTCTCGACCAGCGCGTCGGGGATCGGCTCGCCGGTCTCGTAGTGCAGCGCGAAGCGCGAGAGGACCTCGGGCGTGGGCAGCCAGTGCTCGGCGAGCTGCGAGGGGAACTCGACGTAGTCGCGCGCGACGCGGGTTCCGGAGAGGCTCGGGTAGGTGACGTCGGAGAGCAGCCCGTGCAGCGCGTGTCCGAACTCGTGGAACAGCGTGCGCGCGTCGTCCCACGAGATCAGCACCGGCTCGCCGGGCGCGCCCGGGACGAAGTTGCTGTTGTTCGAGACCAGCGTGGTCACCGGCGCGCGGAAGCGCTCCTGGCTGCGGTAGGCGTTCATCCATGCGCCCGAGCGCTTGCCGGTGCGCGCGTAGGGGTCGAAGTAGTAGAGGCCGACGTGTGCGCCGGACGTATCCGCGACCTCCCACACCCGGACGTCGGGGTGGGCCACCGGGACGCCGGTGATCTGGGTGAAGCGCAGGCCGAAGTTCTGCTCGGCCATCCAGAACATCGCCTCGCGCAGCTTCTCGAGCTGTAGGTAGGGCTTGATCGCGTCCTGATCGACGTCGTAGCGCTGCTTGCGGACCTTCTCCTGGTAGTAGCGGTAGTCCCACGGCGCGATCGTGATGCCGGCCCCCTCGGCGTCCGCGATCGCCTGCTGATCGGCGACCTCCTCACGCACGCGCCCGACGGCGGGTGTCCACACCGCCTCCATCAGCGCGACAGCCGCCTCGGGCTCGCCGGCCATCGCGTCCTCGAGGCGCCAGTGGGCGTGCGTCTCGTAGCCGAGCAGCTTCGCACGCTCGGCGCGGAGCTTCAGGATCTCGGCGATGATCGCGTTGTTGTCGGTCTCGCCGCCGTTGTCGCCCCGGTTGACGAACGCGCGCCACACCGCCTCGCGGTGTCCGCGGTGGGCCGAGTAGGTGAGGAACGGATCGACCGACGAGCGGGTGTTCAGCACTGCCCACTTGCCCTCGTGGCCGCGCGCGGCGGCGGCGGCGGCGGCGGAGGTGACGAGCCAGTCGGGGAGCCCGACGAGATCGTCGGGCGTCTCGAGGAGCACGTAGGTGTCCTCGTCGGCGAGCAGGTTCTGCCCGAAGCGGGTGTAGAGCGTCGCGAGCGCCTGGTTGATCTCGGCGAGCCGCGCCTTGCTGGCCGCGTCGAGCTTCGCGCCGGAGCGCACGAAGTCCTTGTGCACCTTCCAGGTCAGCCGCTGCTGCTCCGGCGTGAGCTTCTTGTAGCCCTTGCCGGTGTAGACCGCCTCGATGCGCGCGAACAGCGCCTCGTTCTGGGTGATCTGATCCCAGAGCCCGGCGAGCTTGGGCGCCATCTCCTTCTCGACCGCGCGAAGCGCTGGCGTGCTCATCGTGCCGTTGTAGACGCCGTAGACCGCGCGGACGCGATCGAAGGTGCGCCCGGTGTCCTCGAGCGCTGCGATCGTGTTGTCGAACGTCGGCTTCTTCTTGTTCGTCGCGATCGCGTCGATCTCGGCGAGCAGCTCGGCCATCGCAGTCTCGAGGGCGGGCTGGAACGCCGCGACCGGGACGTCGGCGAACGGAGGCAGCCCGCCGTAGGGGCCCGACCAGGGGGCGAGCAGTGGCTTCGGATCGGCGTGCGGCACGGCGGTCTCCGTGGGGGCGGGGGTGTGATCGTCGGCGTATGCGACGGGCATGCACAGCAGGGCCGCGGCGGCGAGGGCGGACGAGAACGGATGCATGGCGAGGGCTCCTGGGCGGCTCGCTCCGTAACGCGTCGCTCGGCTAGCGACGCGGCCAGGCGCGCGTGCGCATCAGCCAGCCTACGGTCAGGTCGAGCCCGAGCAGCGAAACACCGAGGCCGACCAGCACCATCGGCGCCGCGATTGGGAACACGATCACCGTGCCGCCGATCACGCCGAACAACCCGCCCAGCAGCGTGATGTAGGCGAGCTTGTCGTCGGCGAACTCGCGGAAGCCAATCTCGAGCTGTTCGGGTGTGACCGTCGCCAGCTGCTCGTAGACGATCACGCGGACGTCGATCTCGCGGACGAGGCTGATCAACATCGTCGTGAGCGCGCGGTCGATCTGCTGGTTGCGCTCCTCGAGGGCCTTCGGAAGGTTCTCGAGCAGGTCGCCCATGCGCTCGATCCCCTCGCCCAGCGTGACGTCGAGGCGCTCGATCTCCTGGTTGAGCAGCTCGACGAGGGGGGCGCGCCACACGTCGCCGAGGCGGGTGACGAGCCAGCTTCGGAAGCGCGTGCCGGCCACGTCCTCGACGCTGCGCTCGGCGCGCTCCTTGACCTGTTGGCGGAACGCCGGATCCGCGGCGATCTGGCCCACATAGGTCAGGACCATGTGGCGGACGTCCTCGCGGAACGTGGGGTCGTTCACCAGCGCGTGCAGCTTGTCGATCAGCGCGGTGCTGAACCGCTCGACGATCCGCGTCTCGGCGATCTTCTGGAAGATCAGCTCTTCGTTGATCAGGTTGTTCAGGACCTCGGACGCCACCTTGTCGATGAGCTGGTCCCGCTGGGCGGGGATCAGACCATGCCCGAACACCGGGCGGCTCACCCGGGGCCAGAACAGCATCTTGATCGCGACCCAGTTCGTCCCGAAGCCGATCATGCCGGCGACCGAGCACGAGCGCACGAGCCCGTAGAAGTCCCACAGGAACGACAGGCAGAACACGGCGGCGCAGACCGGGAAGAAGATCTTCAGCGCGAGGCGGAACCCGGCGCCTGTCTGGAACGCGAGCCCCTCGATCGTGAACGGCGCGCTCGTGTGCTGGCTCGGCGCGAACGGGAGGCCCGTCTCGCGGTCGAAGATCCGGTGGCGGTACTTCTCGAACACCTCGAGGAAGCGGATCGCGGGGACGCGATCGACCCAGGAGGGGCGGCGGAGGTCGGGGAGTTCTGCCATGCGCGATATGTATGCCGCGACGCGCGGGGAGGGGCCACCTGTGCGTGCACGCGGACCGCCTTGATGCGATCTTGATGGGCACCGTTCGGCTGCTGATTCCGGCTTGATGTTCTGTCCGTTAGCCGCTTGGCAGCGACGGGTACGCCCCTCGCGTCAGGTCAGGGAAGCGATGATCGAGCCCCGCACCTTCTCGAGACATCAGTCCACGCCGCTCGCTCGCGTGGTCGCCAGGCCGTTCGGCGCGGTCGTCACGGGGCTCGCTGCGGCCATGGCGGTCTGCGCTGCGGTGGGGCTCGGCTACGAGCTCGCGGGCGCTGCGCGGCCCGGAGTCGACGACGGCGCGGTGCTGCGGATGTTGGTGGCGTGCGCGACCACCGGGCTGCTCGGTGCGCTCTCGTGGCGATACGGCGCGGGCGTGCCCTCGGAGGGGCTGCGGCGGCGCGAGGCTGCGGCGGTGGTCACTGCGATCTGGTTCGGCGTCGGCGTGGTCGGGGCGTTGCCGTTCGTGATCGGCGCAGGGCTCGGCCCGCTCGATGCGGTGTTCGAAGCGACGTCCGGCTTCACCACCACGGGCTCCACCGTGGTGACCGACATCGAGGGGACGCTGTCGCGCCCGGTGCTGCTGTGGCGCTCGATGATCCAGTGGCTCGGCGGCATGGGCATCGTCGTGCTGTTCGTCGCGGTCTTCCCGAGCTTGGGCGTCGGCGCGAAGCACCTGTACCGCAGCGAGGTGCCCGGGCACTCTGCCGAGGGGTTGCAGCCGCGCATCACCGAGACCGCGGTGGCGCTGTGGCGGATCTACCTCGGGCTGACCGTAGTGCTCGCGGTGATCCTCGGGCTGCTCGGCATGGATCCGTTCGAGGCGGCGTGCCACGCGCTCACCGCGCTCCCGACTGGCGGGTTCTCGACGCGGGACGCCTCGATCGGCGCGTTCGGCGATCCGTGGATCGAGACCACGATCGCCGTGTTCATGCTGCTCGCCTCGGTGAACTTCGCGCTGTACTTCAACGCGCTGGCGCGACGCTCGATCCGCTCGTTCTTCCGCTCCACCGAGCTTCGGGTGTTCGGGCTCGCGGTCGCGCTCGCGGTGGTCGTCGTGTCTGTCGGCATCTTGCCGAACCACGGCAACGATCCGGTCCAGGCGCTTCGATACGGCTTCTTCTTCGTCTCTTCCACGATCAGCACCACCGGCTACGGCACCGACGACTACATGGGCTACGCGCCCCCCCTCGTCGGCGTGATGCTGCTGCTGATGCTCGTCGGCGGCTGCTCGGGCTCGACCGCCGGCGGCATGAAGGTCTCGCGTATCGTCCTGCTGTTCAAGACCGCGTGGCGCGAGATCCGACGGGCGATCCGCCCCCAGGTGGTCCACGTCGTACGACTCGATCGTCCCGCGGTCGCCGACTCGGTGTTGATCGAGGTCGCGGCGTTCTTCTTCGTGTTCGTCACGCTGCTCGGCGCGGGCACCGTGCTGGTCTCGTTCACCGACGGGCTCTCGCTGCAGACCGCGTTCGGCGCGATGGTCACCACCACCGCCAACAATGGCCCGGCGCCGTTCTACGATGGCAGCGACAACTTCGCGGGCTACAGCGGCGTCGCGAAGACGGTCTTCATCGCGGCCATGGTGCTCGGGCGGCTCGAGCTGATGACCGTGCTCGCGCTCTTCCACCCCGACATGTGGCGGTGACCCCGGTTCAGGCGTCGCGCAGCCGGTAGCCGACGCCGGACTCGGTCAACAGCAGGGACGGCTGGGTAGGGTCCCGCTCGATCTTCTGTCTGAGCTGGTGGACGTGGACGCGAACGTAGTGCGTGCGCGTGACCGTGTGCGGGCCCCACACCGCGCGGAGGATCTGCGCGTGGGTGAGCACGCGACCGGCGTGGCGCACCAGGGTCTCGAGGATGCGGTACTCGGTGGGCGTCAGCGCGACCGCCTCGCCGTCGCGGAGCACCTCGCGGCGCGCGAGGTCGACGCGGAGCCCGTCGACCGTGTAGATGGGCCCCTCCTCGTCGGCGAGGTGGGCCCGGTGGCGAAGGGCGACGCGGATCCGCGCCATCAGCTCGGGCGCCGAGAACGGCTTCGTCAGGTAGTCGTCGGCCCCGAGATCGAGCGCCTCGACCTTGTCGGCGTCGCGACCGCGCGCCGAGAGGACGATGATCGGGGTCTGCGTCCACGCGCGCAGGCGACGCACCACGTCGAGTCCATCGGCGTCGGGCAGCCCGAGGTCGAGCAGGATGATGTCCGGGGCGTGGTTCGCGGCGGCGAGGATGCCCGCCTCGGCGCTGTCCTCGACGTGGCAGCCGAGGTCGTGGCCCTGCAGCAGGGTGCGCAGGAAGTGCTGCACCGGCGGATCGTCCTCGATCACGAGCACCAACGGCGGCGGGACGCTCATCGGGGCTCCTCCTCGGGCTCGGGCAGCGGCAGGTGATCCGGACCGCCGCGCGGCAGCGTGATCTCGAAGCGCGCACCGGACCCCTCGTTGGCGCGCGCGCGGGCGGTTCCGCCGTGCAGCTCGGCGATCGCCCGGACGATCGCGAGGCCCAGACCTGCGCCGCCGGGCCGCGCGCCGCGGCCGCGGGCGAACTTCTCGAACAGGGCCTCGGGATCTTGATCACCGAGCCCGGGGCCGTGATCGGCGACCGCGATGGTCGCGTTGTCGTCGTCGACCTCGACCGTGACCTCCAGGGGCCCGCTCGGCGCGTGGACCAGCGCGTTCTCGAGCAGGTTGGCGACCGCCTGCTCGACCAGCAGCGCGTCCATCCGTACCAGCGCGGGCTCGGTCGGAGCGCGCACCTTGATCGGGCGCGTGCCGGCGCGCGACGCGATGCGCGCGATCGCGGTGCCCACCACCTCGTGCGGGATCTGCCAGTCGAGCGAGAGCGCCAGCGCGACGCCGTCGAGCCGGGTCATGTTCAGCACGTTGTCGACGAGGCGCTCGAGCCGGGCGGCTTCGTCCGTGACCCGCTCGAGCAACGCGCGGCGGGTTGCGTCGTCGAGGCGCGCGCGGGGATCGAGCAGGGTCGTCGTCGCGCCGGTGATCGTGGCCAGCGGTGTGCGGAGATCGTGCGACACGCTCGACAGCATCGTGCTGCGCGCGCGCTCGGTCTCGGCGGCGAGGCGGGCCTGCGTCGTCTGCTCCTCGAGCCCGACCCGGTCGAGCACCTCGCTGATCAGGTCGACCGCGGTGCCCAGCAGCCGGCGCCCCTGTGAGGTGTCGAGGCGGCTGGTGCGTGTCGGCTCGACGCCGAGCACGCCGCGTAGGCGACCCTCCCGCACCAGCGGCAGGTACCGCCCGCGCGCGGTGGTCGTCGCGTCGGTCGCTGCCGCATCGGAGCTGCGCGCGGAGGTCTGCGCGGCGGCGTCTTCCACCCCGTCGGTGCGCGCGTCCCCTCGGGTGGCGACCAGCGCAAGGCCGTCGGGCGTCGCGATCCGCAGCGTCACCGGGGCGCCGAGCAGGCGGTGCACCTGGTCTGCTGCCACCTCGGCCACCGCGGTCGGGCTGCCGCAAGCCGCGAGCCGCCGGGTGAGCCGGTAGAGCTCCTGGCTCTGCGCCGCCTGCTCGCGCGCGCGCGCCGCGAGGCTGCTGATCAACATGCCCGTGCCGCCGAGCGCCAAGAACGTGAGCAGGTAGCGGGTGTCGTGGACGTAGAGCGTGTGGCGCGGCTGGGCGAAGAAGAAGTTGAACGACAGCACGCTGAACAGCGCGGTGAGCAGGCTGGCGCGCAGCCGCAGCCGGTGCGCCGCCAGCGTCACCGCGACCACGTACACCATGATCACGTCCGACTCGGACACCAGCGGCTCGACCAGCACGGCGATCGCGGTCGCCGCCGCCACCGAGCCACCCCCCAGCCACAGCCCCGTCCCGCGCTCCTCGCCCACCATCCCCACCACCTCGCCCCCCCATCCTACGCGGGAAGGCATCGGGGGGGACGGGTGGACGGGGCTCAGTTGGCGGCGGTGCCGTAGAGGGTCAGGTCGTCGATGGCGAGGCCGTGGTCGTTGCCGCTGTCGTTGGCATCTCGCCAGCGGAGGCAGATGGACGCGTCAGGCGCGAGGTTGACGCCGGAGAGTGTGTGGGTGACGGTCGCCTGGTTCACTTCCAGGTTGCCGTCGAGCGCGCCGGTGGTGGCGGTCGCGATCGGGCCGAGGAAGTCCAAGAGGGGCACCGCCGCCCAGCCGGTCGTGGGATCTTCGGTCGCTGCCACGCGCAACGTCTCGGGTGTGAGGCCACTTGTGATCGAGGTGGCGTCGGTGTAGGCGAAGGTCAAGGACTGCGCGGTGGTGTTGCCGCTGTTTCGCCATTGCTCGCCGGTGTAGGCGACCCGCACGTCGAACAGGGTGCTTCCGGTGTCGTTGGTGTAGCAGAAGCCGAAGAACTGGTGACTCGTGCCATTGGAGCCGATCCCTCCGAGCGCGCGCTCCGAACTACTCTGCGCGCCGAAGCTGTAGATTGCCCCGGCGGTGGACGTGCCGTGGCTGATCTGAAAGCCCTCGGTTCCGGCGGCCGCGAATTGCCACCCATCGAGCGCCTCCTCGAACGCTAGCCGGGTGCTCGCGGTGTTCGTCGCGGCGGTCGGCAGGGTGTCGAAGTCCTGGGTGTAGAGGACGACCTCGCCGACCTCGCCACACGGGCCGTTCGCGGCACCCGGGGTGCCGAGCAGGCCCTCGTCGCCGTAGGTGGCGGTGGCGAGGCACCAGCTCTCGAGGTCGTCGTTCGCGACCTCGGGGTTGGGGCTGGTCAGCGCCTGGATGCCGAGGGCGACGGCGGTACCGTCCGCCGCGGGCCAGGTGGCGTCCCACAGCACGACGTCGTAGTCGGTCCCGGCGAATGTCAGCGTGACGATCTCCTCGGTGGGGTCGAGCGCGAAGGTGTCCCACGCGTAGTCCACGGGGGCGCCGCCGTTCTCGGTGGGCTCGGTGCTCGCGCCGAACACGACGTAGCCGCCGGCGTCGACGTGCAGCGGGGCCTCGACGGTCCACTGCGCGCCGTCGAGGTTCTCGATCACCAGCCCGTCGAGGTTCAGCGGATCGGACGAGGCGTTGTGCACCTCGAGCCAGGTCTTCAGCGCGTCGGCGGACTCGACGGGCGCCATGTACTCGGAGATCACGAGGTCACCGACGTTGCGCGGGTAGCGCCACGTGGTGCACGCATCATCGCTGCAGAACGCCGGGCACGCCTCCGTGGTGTCTTCGCCGTAAATGCAGGTGTACGGGTCGTCCCCCGACGGCGTCGGGTCGCAGGTGCCGACGGCCGCCGGCGTGACCAGCGCGTCGCCGTCGCAGGTGCTCGTGGTGACGCGGAAGCACGGGTTGGGGATGCACGCGGCCGAGCCGAACTCGACCGACAGCGTGTACTCGGTGGCGACCTCATCCGCGCTGTACACCCGCAGCAGGTAGTCGCCCGCCACGGTGGCCGGGTACTCGATGCGCGGATCGCCCGCGGCGTCGTCGGCCTCGGCCACCGGATCGGACTGCGGGTCGAGGTAGAGCGCGAGGCGCGCGGCGCCGGCGTCGAACGACAGGGTCGCGTCGACCGCGTCGCCGTCTGCCAGGGTCAAGGAGAACCAATCACTGGTGGTCGGGCAGAGCACCAGCGCCTCGTCGAACCACGCCTCGGTGATCGACGCGGGCTCGTCTGCGCTCTGGTTGGGCGCGTAGGCGTCGTCGATGCAGCCGTCGACGCAAGTGTTCTCCTCACTGCAAACGCTGAACGGGCCGGGGCAGTCGTCGTCGTTGGCGCAGCCCACGCACGCGCCGTCGAGGCAGACCTCGTTGGTCTCGGCGCACGCCTGGACGAGCGTGGTGGGGTAGGGGCCGCACTCCGGCGCGTCGTTCACGATCGTGCACGCGGCGACGCCGGTATACGAGACGACGTTGCCCTCGTCGCAGCCCAGCACGTCCGGCGGCTCGTCGCATGGGTTCGGGTTGCACACGGTGCCGCCGACGGTGAGCACGCCGAGCATCGTCGCATCGAACGACAGGTTGATGTCGCTGCCCGCGCCGTCGGTGTCGCACCACGTCCAGCTCGCGCCGTCGTCCAGGCTGAACCGGAAGGTGTAGCGGTACTGGGTGAGATCGGGCGCCGGCGGCACCGCGAATGCGCCGGTGTAGGCGTCGATCGAACCCTCGTTGGCGATCGCCTCGAAGTCCGCGTCGAAGAATACCCAGTCGGCCTGCGCGGACGGATCGGCGTCGAGTCGGCCGTAGCCGACCTGCGCGCGGATGCCGGGCGCCTGGCCGACCTCCACGTCGGTCAGCCCGTCCTCTCGCACCCAGCCGGTGAGCAGCGGCGAGGTCGCGCCGACGGCGGCGCCGAACCCGACGGGCGGCTGCAGGCTGCACTCACTGACCTCGAGCCCGAGCTCGGGCGCGGTGCCGTTCGCGAACAGCTCGTCCTCGCACGCGCAGAACGCGGGCGGGTAGGCGTCGACATCGCTGTTGCGGGGGAGCGGCGCGCCGATCTCGAAGTCGGTGCTGTTGTCGTTGTGGTCGACGCAACCGGCGACATCGCGGTGCGCGGCGGTGGTGTTGCTGGTCGCGTCGGCGGCCGAGCCTTCCGTACAGCTCGCGGTGGTGCCGACGCCGAGCACGTCGATGACGCGATCGCTGTCCGGGCACGCGCCGCTGAGCGCGGTGCGGCCGGCGACCAGCAGCACCTTGCCGCTCGACGCGCCCATCGTCACCGTGCCGATGTCGTCGGGCGTGGGAAGCACCGGAGCGGTGGTGTTCGTCGTGCCCGCCGCCTGCTGCACCAGGTAGTACCCGCCCGCTGGGATCTCGCCGGTCAGCGGGGTGACGGTCCACGACGTCCCCGCGGCGCTCGTCTGCTGCAGCGACCAGCCGTCGAGGTTGATCTGCGCCGTCGTCCGGTTGTGGAGCTCGATGAAGTCGTTGAGGTACGGCGCGTTGGTGTTGCCGCCGCCGCCGTAGAACTGGCTGATCACGACCGACGCGCCGCCGCAGGCGGTGGGATCCACGGTGGAGAAGTCGGTGTTGAACGCCGCGGTGAGCGAGGTGCCCGTCGCCGAGGCCGCCGCCGAGGTGACGCGCAGCGTGTAGCTCAGGCCCGGGCTGAGCGCGGGGACGGGGTAGACCGTCACCACCGTGTCGCTGTCGGAGAGCTCGGCGAGGGTGTCGTCGAAGCCCACACAGCTCGTGAAGTTGTCGTACGAGAGCTGGATGGCGCCGGTGCACGCGCCGGTGGCGGTGGCGGTGGTCAGCGTCGCGCCGTTCATCGCCTGGTTGAATGTGATGGACAGGGGCGCGCCGACGGGAACCTCGTCGGTGTCGGCGGCGGGATCGACGGAGAGGACCTGGAGCGCCACCGTCGGGATCACGCAGTCCAGCTCGACGTCGCTGCACACGAGATCGTCGTCCGCGCAGTCCTCGGAGGAGGACACGGTGTAGGTGCACACGGCGTTTCCGCCCGACACGGTGCATGCGCCGGGCGAGGCGAAGAACTCGAGCACGTCGCCGTCGCAGCCGTCCGGCGGGTCGTCGCACGGGTTCGGAGCGCACGGGTCGACCGCGGTGTCCGACGTGTCCGCGGTATCCGACGTGTCCGCGGTGTCCGACGTGTCCGACGTGTCCGTGGTGTCGTCCGGTGTGCGGTCACAAGCCGCTCCCCCGAGCAGCAAGAGCCCGATGCCGACCGCGCTGGCGAGGTGGTTCCACTGGATCCGTTGCATGGTGCGCCTCCGATGTCGGGAAGCGTAACGCCACCTGCGCTCATTCGCTGAGCCTCGTCAGGTTGGAGGGGGCGAGCGCCCTTCCGTTCCGGGGCACCCGAGGCGGCATCCGTCGCGCTGCGGCGGGCTCGGGTGCGTTCGCGATTTCGGGTCACCGGATCGAACCGCTCGTTTCCCAATCGGCGAGCAGCAGACGAGGGTGGTAGGTCGTCGAGAACGGGTCGCGCGGGCTCGGCGGGAGCGCGTCGAGGACGGCATCACGCCACCGCGACGGGATCGCGGCCTCACCATGTGCCGCGCCGAGGAGCGCTCCGGCGATCGCGCCATTGGTGTCGGCGTCGCCGCCGCGGTTCACGACGTCGATCAGCGCCACTTCGAAGGACGGCGTGTGCAGCAGGTGCCAGAACGCGAGCCGGAACGCGACGCGGACGAAGCCCATGTGCTGGAGCAGGTGGGCCTCGGGGCGGTACATGGCGGGCGCGTCGCTGGCTGCGGCGTCGAGGTCCGTCGCGAGGTCCGCCATCGCGACGTGCACGACGTCGCGCTCGAGGGGGAGTCGCGCGGCCAGCAGGTCGGCACCAGCCATCAGATCGGCGCGGGCAGCCACCGCCATCGCCTCGGGCGCCGCACCCCGCGCGCACGCCGCCGCGATCGCTGCGTTGAAAGCCGCGCACGCGAGCTGACAGCGCGGGTCGAAGTGGGTGATCGCGCTGTCGTCGAGCGACGCGGCGATCCGGGCGGCCTCGTCGTGGGCGAGGCGAACGCCGATGGGCGCGGTGCGCATCAAGGAGCCGTTGCCGGCGGCGCGCCGACCGGACGCCACCCACACCGAGCGCCCGGCCGTGGACGGCGCCTCTCCGCCCGCGAGCCGCGCGAGCACGGCGCGGGTCTGGCTGCCCTGGTCGAAGGCGACCTCACCCCACGCGACGTAGCGCCGCGCGAGATCGGCTGAGTCGATCCCGCCGCGTTCGCGCAGGCTGGTCGCGAGCAGCACCGCCTGCTGCGTGTCGTCGGTGACCTGCCCCGGGCGCAGCCCGAACGGCCCACCGCCGACGATCTCGGTGTGCGGGCCGCGCAGCAGGGTGGGGAGCGGGGGCGCGTCGGGGCGCGTGAACTCGAGCGTCGTCCCGAGCGCGTCACCGACGGCGAGGCCGAGGAGCGCGCCGCGGGCGTGGTCTGTGTGCATCATCCCCTTCAACATGTCACAGGCGAGCGCGCGACGGTTCGGATACCAGCGTGCGCGATGGACGCCTACCTCGACGCTCTGCACCGCGCGTTCCACGATCCCCGATCGCGCGCGAACCGCGTGCTCGAGGCGGTGGTCGCAGCGCTGATCCTGCTGTCGATCGGGTTCTTTGCGTACGAGATCCGCGCGCTCGGCATGGACGGCGACGTGCCACGGTGGGTGTGGGTGGCGGATCGTGCGCTCCTCGGGCTGTTCGGCGTCGAGATGGTGCTCCGGGTGGCGACGTTCCGGCCGCCGGAGGTGGCGTTTTACCGGCAGACGCACGCGCGTCGCCTTCGTGGGCAGGTCCTGGGTCGCCTGCGCTTCCTCGCCTCGCCGCTGATGCTGGTCGACCTCGTCACGGTGCTCGCGTTCTTCCCCCCAGCGCGTGGTCTGAGGGCGTTTCGGCTGCTGCGGCTCCTGCGCGCGCACATGCTCCTGCGCCGCGAGAGCCCGCTCCGCGGGGTCGCCGCGACCTTTCACGAGAACCGGATGCTCTACGCGTTCGCGATGGTCGTGCTCGGGCTCGAGGTGCTCATCGGCGGGCTGACGCTGTTCCTGTTCGAGTTCGGACAGAACCCCGACATGACCTCGCCCGCCGACGGGATGTGGTGGGCGATCGTCACGATCACCACCGTCGGCTTCGGTGACATCACGCCCGCCACCGGTGCCGGTCGGCTGGTCGGCGTGCTGTTGATGATCGGCGGGCTGTTCACCATCGCGTTGTTCGCGGGCATCGTCGGCAGCACGCTGCTGCGCGCGGTGCTGCGCCTGCAGGAGGATCAGTTCCGCATGAGTGCCCAGATCGATCACATCGTCGTGTGCGGCTACCACGAGGGGGCGCGCATGCTCCTCGACGTCCTCCGCGCGCAGCCGGACTTCGACGACACGCCCGTGGTGCTGTTCGGACCCTTCGACCGCCCTGCCGAGGTGCCGGCCGAGTTCACCTGGGTCCGCGGCGATCCGACGAAGGAGAGCGAGCTCGCGAAGGTGCGGCTGGCCGAGGCGCGCACCGCGATCCTCATCGGCTCGCGCGGGGTCCCGCCGCACCAAGCGGACGCGGCCACGATCCTCACCGCGTTCACGATGCGGCGGTACCTGCGCGCGCACGCTGGTGAGCGTGCGCGGCCGCTGTACCTGATCGCCGAGATCCTCGAGGACGAGAATGTCGATCACGCGCGCGCCGCGGGCTGCAACGAGGTGATCGAGACCAACCGGTTGGGCTTCGCGCTGCTCACGCATGCGATCCGCGAGCCGGGCGCCGCCCACATCATGAGCGGCGTCGCGGTGCTCGGCGGCCAGAACATCTACCTGGGTCCGATCCCACCGGAGGCCGAGCAGCCGCTCACCTTCGGCGCGCTCCGCGAGATCCTGCAGCGGCGCTACGGCGCGCTGCTGATCGGCGTGCGCGATCCGGTGAGCGGCAGGGACAGCGTGAACCCGGGGCCGGACTTCCCCGTCGCGCCGGGCCTGCGCGTCGTCTACCTCGCGCCGCGCGAGGTCGTGCCGGACCCCGAAGGGTAGGAGCCTGTCGGACGTCGCGCGAAGCGCGCACGCCCGACAGGCTCCTACCAGCTCGCGGAGCGAGCGGTTCCTCTGCCCGTGCCCGTGCCCCTGCCCGTTCTCCTCCCTGTGGAGGCCGACATGGGCAAGGAGCGGTTGCGGTTCGACTTGGAGCGGTTGGACGTGTCTGACGTTGCGTTGGACGCCGTGGCGATCGCGCTGCGCGCGACGCAGCTCGGCGAACGGAGCGGCTGGCGACGATCGCCCCAGCCGTGCCAGCGCCCCGAACGGGCACAGGCACGGGCATGGTCATGGGCACGGGAGGAGCACCGCGCGCTAGGCGCGACGGGCTCCGAGGCCGCCCTACCCGCAGTGGTACCAGCACTCCACGCCGTTCTCGGTGGACTGGCAGATCTCGGTGCACCCGCCGCTCTGGTTCGGGCCGCAGTCACTGCACCCGATGTCCTGCACGGCGGGGAGCAGCAGCGCCAGCCCGGAGCCCCCGGGGACGTCGATCGTGTCGATGCCGGGGAACGACGCCGGGACGGTGACGGCGGACGCGTCGCAGCCCTTCAGCCGCTGCGCGCGGGTGCCGGTGCGGGCGGCGAGCGCCTCGATGCCACGGAGGTCCGACGAGACGACGGTGAGCACGGTCGCGCCCTTCGCGTCGCGGTGTACGTCGAAGCTGTCGATCTCGAGGCCGTCGTCGGCGAACGCGTCGCGGATGGCCTCCTCCATACCGGGACAGTGCCCGCCGATGCAGGCGGACTCCTGCGCGTGGGCGAACGGGGCGAGGACGAGGAAGAACAAGGTTGCGAGCGACATGAGAACCTCCAAAACCGTGGCGTCGCGCCACATGCAGGTTGTAGAGCGCCCTGTCTCTCGGCGGGCTCCCAGGATGTGACGGCGTGTGTCGCGTCGGGGTAGGTTCGCGCGCATGGAGGTGTCTCGATGGCGCGTGGTCGATACTTCAGCGAGTTCGAGGTGGGGCAGGTGTTCGAGTCGGGCGGTCGCACGGTCACCGAGACCGACGTGGTGAACTTCGCCGGGCTCTCGGGTGACTTCAACCCGCTGCACACCGACGCGACGTTCGCCGAGAGCACGCCGTTCGGGCAGCGCATCGCGCACGGGATGCTCGCCGCGTCGATCTCGACCGGGCTCGGGCAGACCATCGGCCTGTTCGAGGGCACCACGCTCGCGCTGATGAGCCAGCGCTTCGAGTACAAGGCGCCGGTCCTGTTCGGCGACACCATCCGGCTGCGCCTGACGGTGCAGTCGTGCACGCCGTCCTCCAAGGGCGGGCGCGGCGTGGTGGAGCTTCGGAGCGAGGTCGTGAACCAGGACGGGGTGACCGCGGTGGACGGGTCGTGGACGGTGCTGTTCCGCGATCGGTAGGATCGGGGCGTGCGCCCTCGACCGCTGGTCCATCTGCTGTTGCCGCTGCCGCCCGCCGACGTGCTGGCGCGGGTTCGCGTGCGTCTGGAGGATCCGGCGTGTCCGTGTGAGGGCGCGGTCGGCACCCGCGAGCTCAGCCTCGTGCCCCGCGCGCCGCAACGGCACCTGTTCTCGCCGTGGATCAGCCTCGAGGTGCGACCCCACCCGAGCGGCGCGTCGATGCGCGGCCGGTTCGGCCCGCACCCGCACCTGTGGGGGCTGTTCGTGCTGCTCTACGCGACGCTGGTGGCGGGCTTCATCGCTGGCACCACCTACGGGTTCGTGCAGTGGACGCTCGGAGACGCGCCGAGCGGCCTGTACCTCGGCGGCGGCGCGATCTTGGGCCTGAGCCTCGCGTGCTCGGTCGATCTGCTCGGGCGCCGCGTCGGACGCGAGCAGATGGACACGGTGCACGCCTTCCTCGCAGCGACCCTCCCCGAGGGCGAGGACGCGCCGGGCGACGCGGCCTGATCAGGGCGTGGCGGTGAACGCGGTGCCGTCGGCGCGCACACCGGGCGATGCCGCGCCGAGCGCGCCCTCGATCGTGTCGTGGTCGACGAGCGCGCTGGCCACGTCGCCGTCGATCGCGCGGTTCAGGCTGACGCCCTCGCGGGCGTTGCGGTAGCTCACCGCGTCGCGTTGCCCGCCGGCGGCGTCCGTGAGCGTGATCAGGTCACCGGTGTTGTTCAGCGACAGCGTGCCGGTGCTCGACACGAGGGCCGTGGGCACCTCGTCCTGGTGGTCGCCGCGATCGAACAGCACGATCACCTGGCCCGGCTGCAGCGTCGTGCCGGGGGGGAACACGTGGCGCGCGGGGTTCACCGCGTCGCCGACCATCCACCCCGAGAGGTCCGCGGCGAACTGGGGGTCGACGTTGACGAGCTCGATCCACTCGTTGCCCAGATCCGTGCCGACCGGATCGGCCATCAGCTCGTTGATCACGACGCGGCCGCCCCACGGCGCGCCGCTCGCGCGCAGGCCCGGTGAGCTGGTCTGTCCGTCTGCGCCGCGCGCGGCGGTGTGGGCGACCCAGCCCGCCTCGCGGTCGGCGTCGACCTCGCGGTTGTTGCTCACGCCGTCCGGCGCGACCTGGCCGCTCGTCCACACGTACTGGTCGATCACCGCGCCGAACGCGTCGCGCAGCGTCATGCTGTCGCCGCTGTTGCCCAAGCTGAGCCCGCCGGTGCTCGCGATCACGTCGCCGGGGCGCTCGCCGCCGCCCCACACCACGATCACCTGCCCGGGCTCCAATGCCGTCCCGTCTGCGAACACGTGCCGCACCTGGGCGTCGTCGGACAGCGTGAGCCCGCCGAGCGGGATGGTGCGGTCGCTGACGTTGACGAGCTCGACGAACTCGTGCGCCGCCTCGCTCGAGCCCGGCGGGTTGATGAACACCTCGTTGAGGATCAGGTCCTTCGCCGCCGCGGTCCCGTCCGCCCGCGTGCCCGGCGACGCGCCCCCGTTCGGGTGCAGCGCGAAGTCGCCCTCGAGCCCGAAGTCGGGGTCGCGGTTCCACGACCGCCCCACCGACGAGCCGGAGTAGGCCACGGTGTCGATCACCGCGCCCTCGGCGTCGCGCAGCGTGAGGACGTCCGCGTTGTTGTTCAGGCTCAGCACGCCGGTGCTCGCGATCACCTGGTTGCGGCCCGGGTTGCCCGGCCCGTCGTAGATCACCAGCGCGTCGCCGGGCACCAGCGTCACGTCGTCGAACACGTGCCGGCTGTCGGACATCGCGTCGCCGAGTCGCCACCCGGCCAGGTTCACTGGCGCCTGCCCGAGGTTGACGATCTCGACGAACTCCTTGCCGGCGTCCGTCCCCACCGGATCGGGCAGGAACTCGTTGATCCGCACCGCGTAGAGCAGGCCCGAGCACGGATCGGGGAGCTCGCCGAGGTAGTCGGGGTGCGGCACTGCCACCGCGAGGATCCGGCAGAACTCGTCCATGTACGCGGCCGGCAGCTCGGGGCCGCGCACGACGAGCAGGTTCTCGTCGTTGTAGTCGACGCCGTTGTTCGACCAGTTCGTCGAGCCGAGCGTCACCGTCGGCTGTGACGACGGCGAGAGCGGGTCGACCAGCAGCGTCTTGTGGTGGAGCTTCGCGCCGGCGAACCCGCGCGCGTTCAGGTTGCCGTCGAGGAACACTGGGATGCCCGCCTGCGCGAGCCGCTCGTCGACGCTGTACCGGCCGCGCGCCTGCCCCTCGTCGAAGATGCCCACGACCTCGACGCCGGACTGGTGCAGCGCGATCATCTTGTCGGCGATGTCGTTCAGCGTGAACGAGAACACCATGAAGTAGACGGCCTTGTCGGCGGTATCGAGCGCCTCGAGCATGACCTGATGCGGGTCGCCGGGGCTGAAGTGGACCTCGACGTCGTGGACGCCGATGCTCAGCGTCTGCGACGTGTCGAGTCGCGCCTTCTTCCGCCCGAACAGCCCACCGTCGACCATCTGCCCGAGCTCCTGGGCGTAGAAGCTGGCCAGCGTCGGATCCTGGATGAGGACGGAGCCGTTGTTGTTCAGCATCACGTCGTTCTCGCTCAGGTTCGTCGAGCCGGTCCACACCATCGCGTCGTCGAGGATCGCGAACTTGTTGTGCATGATCCGGTCGCGCGCGGGCCGCAACGACAGCGGCACGCCAAGCTGCTGCAGGGCCATGTACCCGGCGTCGTGGACCTCGTCCTCGTCGCCTGCGAACTGGATCTCCGCGCCGCGCAGGGCCGCGCGCGACATCGCGTCCACGATCGGCTGCCGGGTGAACTCGTACCAGGACGCCGCGATCGTGGTGGCCTGGTCGAGCCTCGCGATCAGCGCATCATCGAGGATCGGGTCCTCCTCGTCGCCGGCGTTGACGCCGGGGCTGGTGAAGTAGACCTCGATCAGCCCATCCGAGCTCCGGTAGCTGTGGCCGTTGAGCGACCACGCGCCGAGGGCCTCGGCCCCGGGTACCGGAAAGGTCAGGACGCCGTCGACCTCGATGGGGGCGACGGGAGCGTTCTCGGCCACGAGCGGTCCGCAGCCGGCGAGCGTCGTGAGGGCGAGGAGGCGGATCATGGGAGGATCTCCACGTCGATCTCGATGGTGCCGATATCGACGACGTCGTAGCCGTCGACGACCAGATAGACGGTGGCGCCGTCTCTCGGCGCCACCCAGGTGACGTGCTCGTCGCCGCCGTCGACGGCGTTGTCCGAGCACGCGACCGCGGTTCCGGGGCAGGCGAGCATCAAATACAGGACCGCGTCGCCGTCGGGTATCCTCGCGGTCGCGCGCAGCGTCTCGGACGGCCCGAGGACGATCGGGAACACCACGGGCTCGCCGATCGTCGCGTCCAAGTCCAAACACGGGTAGGGGTCGAGCGCGTCGGGCGACACGCCGTCGTTCGAGCTCTCGTGGAAGCCGGTGCCGAGCGGTGCGGCGACCTCGGCGAAGTCGCACGAGCCGTCGCTGTACTGGAACGCGCGGGCCTGCCACGCGTCGCTCACCGTCGCCGTGCCCGCGGTGGTCGTCACCGAGGCGTCGCGCGGGCCCACGCCGGGCGGGGTCCCGTCGATGGACAGCGTCAACGCGGCGCGGTCGGACTGCACGTCGTCGACCTGCACTTCGAACGGGGGGAGCGCGAACACGGTGTCGGCGTCCCACGCGCACGGTGCCTCGGTGCAGTACACCGCGATCTCGCCGCCGGCGTCGGGGATCACGTACGGCTGGACCACGAACGGGTCGGGCGCGCCGCGCGTGATCGCGACGCGGTAGTCCGCGGCGTCGGTGTCGACCGGCCCGGTGGAGTCGAGGACGAGCAGACGCGTCCCGTCGGTGAGCGCGCGGTAGTCGAGCGTGACGCTGCGTGCGCCGATCGGGGCGACCGTGCACGCCGCGACCGGCTCGGGGTCGTCGCAAGCGTCGACGAGGTAGAGCGCGCCCTGACCTGGCGCGTCGTGCACCAGGGTCGCGATCAGGCGCTCGCCCGCGCGCAGGTCGAGCGGCACGACCTGCTCGCGGCCCGTGGGCTCGTCGCGGCAGGTCGTGGTGTCGAACGCGTCCGAAGGCAGCCCTTCGTCGTCGCCGAGGTAGGCGCCGTCGGCCACCGGGCCCTCGATCACCGCGTTCTCGCAGGTCCCGGCGCTCGGCAGCTCGGTGGCGATCCATGCGGTGGCGTGCACGGTATGCGTCGCGTCGCCGAACGTGATCGCGCGAACCCCGAGCGTCGCGCCCGCGTCCACCGTCACCGCCGCGACGAACCGACGCCCGCCGGCGTCCGTCGACGTGAGATCCGTCACCGTCACCCCCGCGCCGGCGTCGACCCACAGCGTGTCGGGGTCGAGGACGCCGTCGTACCAGCCGAACTCGACCTCGAGCGGTTCCGCGGTGGTCCACACGTCGGGCTCGAGCGAGGAGGGGCCGACCGGGAACGGGTAGAGGTACTGACGCGAGTACGCGGTCAGCTTCACGACGCCATCGGGCGTGGGCACCTCGCGAAAGCGCACCCGGGCCACCGAGATGTCCCACACCTCGCCGCCCTCGACGAGCAGGTCGAACGGCAGCGTCACGCCGCCGTCTTCGTCGGCGACGTGCCAGACCATCCCCCCGAACGCGCGCTGCACGACGACGAGCACGCTGTCGTCATCGGCGTCGTCGCCCGGCGTCCACGTGATCTCGAGGTCTTCGCCGGTGCGTAGCGGCAGGTCGCGCAGCGCGTCCACGTTGGTGAGCACGGGGGGGAGCGGCAGCGCGATCGCGTCGGGCACGTGCCATGCGCCGATCTGCGCTCCGCCGTCCGTCTGCAGGTAGACCGGCTCGCCGAGCGCCTGAAGCGCTGCGACCTCGGCGTTGGACTCGTAGTCCTGCTCGTAGAGCGGTCCGTGCTCCGCGAGCGCCGTCTCGACCAGGCTCGCGGTCGCGTGATCGCCGAACGCCACCCACGCGCCGGCGTCGAGCAGCGTGATCGGCGCGTCGAGCACCGAGTCCTCGTCGAAGTACTCCCACACCTCGCCGACGGGCGGCACGAGCCAGTGTCCGATCGCGGCCCACACCGGGGCGCCGTTCAGGTGCACCACGCCGAGCACGTCCTCGACGATCCAGTCCGCGAGCTCAGGGGCGAACGCGCCGTGCGCCGAGATCTCGTCCTGGGTGAAGTACGCGTCGGGCGGCCAGTGCAGGAAGGTGAACTGGCCGACCGGGGCGGCCGGCCAGTCGGTGTCGCCGGTGTCGGACGTGTCGCCCGTGTCCGACGTGTCGCCGGTGTCGGACGTGTCGCCGGTGTCGGACGTGTCGCCGGTGTCCGACGTGTCCGCGGTGTCGCCGGAGTCCGAGGTGTCTCCCGTGTCGACGTGGGTGTCCTCGGTGTCGTCCGGCAGATCGGTATCGTCGGTCGTGTCGTCGCCGCGGCCGGTGCAGCCAAGCAGGGCGAGCGAGAGCGTGAGCGCGGCGAGGGAGGAGCGCATCGGGTTCGTCTCGGAGATGGACAGCGCGCATCTTAGCGCGCGGCCGATGGCCCTGCGCGCGCCGGCTGAGCGGACGAATGCGCGCGCATCGCGCGCGCATCGCCGAGGCCGTTCGCGCTGGTTCCACATACGGACGAACCTGAGTTTTTCACGGATCCGGAGTGGCACGGGGCTTGAAGTTCCTGGTGCCGCACTCGGAGGAACCCATGGTCAGCACCCCTCACGCCCTCGCACCGCGCGGCGCCGCGCACCTCGACGCGACGCCCACACTGCCGATCGCGACCGGTGAGCTCGATCTAGAGCGCGCGCTGCTCACCCGTGACGACGGCTCGGTCGTGCGCCTCTCGGGCCGGGAAGCGCGGCTGCTCGCCTACCTCGCCGACCGCCTCGGCGAGGACGTGAGTCGCGACGACCTGCTCCGCGACGTGTGGGGGCACCACGCGCTGTCGATGAGCCGCGCGGTCGACACCGCGATCGCCCGCCTGCGCAAGAAGATCGAGCCCGATCCCGCGCTGCCGACGGTGCTGTGCACCGCGCACGGCGAGGGCTATCGCCTCGTGGCGTGCGTGCCGTCCGTCCGCTCGGTGCCGGTCGCGCGCGTCGCGGCGCCGGTGCTCGACCTCGACGGCGTGCGGGTCGACCTCGGATCGGGGCTGGTGGACGGGCTGGGCGAGCGGGCCACGCTGACCGCCGCCGAGCGTCGCCTGCTCGAGGTGCTCTCGCAGCGACCCGGCGTGCTGGTCGACGCGGGACGGCTCGCTCGGCAGGCGGGCATCTCGGGCGGTCGACCCGCGCTGTGCAACGCCGTGCACCGGCTGCGCCGCAAGATCGAGGTCGATCCCGAGGCGCCGCGTTGGCTCGTCGGGGTGCGCGGCCAGGGCTACCGGCTCGACGCCGCGCCCGAGGCGCCCGCCGGGCGGCTCGACGTGCTGCGCGAGACGATGTGGGCGCTCGCCGCGCATGCCGCGACGGTGCTCGGGCTCGACGACCTCGTGATCTACGCGCGGGACGGAGCCTACCTGATCCAGGCGGCCGCGCACGGCGAGAAGGCGCCCGCACCCGGCGAGATCGCCGATCCAATCGTGCTGCGCATCGGCGAGGGGATCGTCGGCGATGCGGCGGCTACGGGCCGTCCCCAGCGCGTGGCCGACGTGCAGCACGACGCGCGCTACGTCCGCGATCTCGCCGCGGCGCGCTCGGAGCTTGCGGTGCCGATCGTGCTGGACAGCGAGGTCATCGGCGTGATGGACAGCGAGTCGCGCGCGGTGGCCGCCTACGGCGAGGCGCATCAGGCGATGTTCGCGTCGCTCGCCGCGCTCACCGCGGCGATGTCGAAGGACCTGGGCCGAGCGCTCGCGGCGTGAGCGCGCGCGCGCGTGAGGTGCGGCTCGAACCTTTCGTTCTCGTCCAGGGTGGAGTACGATCACGGTCGCCGGAAGCGTCCCTGCGGGCCGAGCGGGTGTCGCGGGCTCGTCAGGGAGGGGCCATGATCGAGACGGACACGTCGGGCTGGACGCCGCTACCGGGCACCGCCAACTGTGACTGTTACGAGATCGGTCCGCACCTGGTCGTCATGGTCCCGCACGATGGGATGACCGACACCGGCGACACCGCCCGCGAGAACCTCGCGTGGCAGCGCGCCCACTGGCAGCGGGTGGGGCGCAGCGGCTGCGTCGCGGTGTTCATGGACCACATCGCCGAGCAGGAGGCGGGCGCACGCGACGTCTATGGGACGACCGCACCCGACGAAGGCACGCTGGGCTACGCGCTGATCGGCGGCACGTTCTGGGGGCGCGCGATCGCCTCGGTGTTCATGGGCCTGAAGAAGCCCCGCACCCCGACGCGGTTCTTCGCCTCGCTCGAGGACGCGCTGCCGTGGATCGAAGAGCGGAACCGGGCGGGCACGAGCGGCCGATGAGCGACGAGAACCAGCGGATCGTCGACGTCCTGATCCGGCTGGCCCAGGGGGATCTGGGCGCACGGGTAGAGCGGACCTTCGACCGCGGCACCGACGATGCGATGGCCTACTGCATCAACGTGCTCGCGACCGAGTTCGAGCGGCTGGTCAACGAGCGCGAGCAGAACGTGCGGTACCTGGAGGACGCGGTGAGCGTGCTCTCGGACAGCTTCGTCGCGCTCGCAGCGGGCGACTACGAGGTGCGGGTGCCGCGTACGCGCGCCGGAGACCCGGTCGACGAGCTGGCGCGGCTGTTCAACGAGACGGCGATCGAGGTGCAGCGGGCAGTGGTCGCCCTCGAGGAGCAGCGCAGCGTGCTCGAGGCCACGCTCGAGGCGATGCTCGATCCGGTGCTCCTGCTCGACCCCAGCGGGGAGATCCTGCGCGCCAACGGCGCGGCCGCTTCGCTGTTCGGGCGCGGCGCCGACGCGCTGATGGGCGAGTCCCTCGGTGCGCTGGTCGCGGACGACGAGCAGGCGTTCGTCGGCACCCTGGCGACGCAGGTCGCGCAGCGCGCGCTGCGCGACCGCGAGACGGCGTTCCGGGTCGCGACCGGACGCGCGGCGCTCCCGATGAGCGCGTCGGGACATCGCGACGCCGAGGGGCGCGTCAAGGGGATCGTCGTGCTCGTTCGCGACGACCGCGATCTGCGCGCCGCCCGCGCGCAGCTCCAGATGACGGATCGGCTCGCGGCGATGGGGACCATTGCGGCCGGCGTCGCGCACGAGATCAACAACCCACTCGCGTTCGTGCTCTCCAACCTCGAGTTCCTCCTCGAAGAGCTGAGCCCCGATGCGCTCGCGCGTCTCGACCTCGACGCCACGGAGGTCCGCGAGGCGCTCACCGCGGCCCATCGAGGCAGCGAGCGCGTGCGCCTGATCGTCCAGGATCTTCGATCGTTCTCGCGAACCGATGGCGACTCGTTCCGCCCGGTGGACGTCAACCAGCTCATCACGTCTGCCGTCGCGATGCTCGACAACGAGGTCCGTCACCACGCGCGCGTGGTGCTCGCGCTCGGCGACGTCCCGCGGGTCGAGGCGAACGAGGCCAAGCTGGGGCAGGTGTTCCTCAACCTGGTGCACAACGCCGCCCAGGCGATCCCGCCCGGCCACGCCTCCGAGAACACGATCACGGTGCGCAGCGGGACCGACGCGCGCGGCCACGTCGTCGTCTCGGTGCAGGACACCGGGCAGGGCATCGAGCTGCGTCATCGTGAGCGCATCTTCGACGCGTTCTTCACCACCAAGCCTGTCGGGGTGGGCACGGGCCTCGGGCTGTCGATCTGCCATCAGGTCGTGAGCAAGCTCGGCGGCCAGATCACGGTCGAGAGCGTGGTGGGAGCGGGCACGACGTTTCGCGTCTCGCTGCCGCCCAGCCAGCGGCCAGACACCGAGCCGGACGCGAGCGCGCCCGAGGCGGGCGACGCGCCGCGGCGGCGCGTGCTCGTGATCGACGACGAGGTGGAGGTGGGGCAGTCGGTGCGCCGGATCCTGCGCAGGCGTCACGACGTCGACGTGGTGCAGCGTGCGGACGTCGCGCTCCGCCTGCTCGACACGACGCCGTTCGACGTGATCCTGTGCGACGTGATGATGCCCGAGATGACCGGGATGGAGTTCTACGAGCGGCTGGGCGCGCTGCATCCCGAGCTGCTCGGCAGCGTGGTGTTCATGTCGGGCGGCGCGTTCAGCCCCGAGGCGCGGGAGTTCCTCAAGGCGCAGCGCGGGCCGACGCTCGAGAAGCCGTTCGAGACCCGGGCGCTGCGCAAGCTGATCGACGAGGTCACGGGCGATGCCTGACGCCGTCTCGCGGGAGCTGGCGCGCCTCGACCCGATCACCCAGGCCGAGGCGCTGTTGCTCGCGCTGGATCGAGGCCAGCTGGCCGCGTTCGACGTGACCCCGTCGGGCGGAGGGCACCAGGTTCGCGGGGAGCGTGGGGGGCGCGCGGTGGCGCTGGGCGCGCTGCACGCCGAGCGGGGGGACGCGCTCGCGTCGCGCCTCGCGTTGCTCGCCGGGCTCGACCTGGCGTCGCGCGCCGAGCAGCTCGGGCGCGTCCGCACGCGCCAGCCGGGGCGGGTCGCGGCCAACGAGCACCTCGTCGTGCTGCGGGACACCCCCGCCGGGCGGTGCGTGCAGGTGCGCGCGCTGGTGGCCGACGTCTCGGCGTCGTCGCTCGGCGACGACACCGAGAATCGCTCGCTCGGCACCTACACGCTGTTCGAGGAGATCGGTCGCGGCGGCATGGGCGTGGTCTACCGGGGCGAGCACGCCTCGCTGCAGAAGCCGGTCGCGGTCAAGGTGCTGCACCACGGGCTCGTCGACGGCGCCGAGCTCGCGACGCGGCTGCTGATGGAGGCGCGGGCGGCCTGTCGGGCGCGCCATCCGGCGATCATCGACGTCAGCGACATCGGGCGGCTGCCCGACGGGCGCACGTTCCTCGTCATGGAGCTCGTCGAGGCGCCGACGCTCGACGTGCTGCTCGCAGCGGGGCCGCTCCCGCCGCTGCGCGCGCTGCGGATCGCCGAGCAGCTGACGAGCGCGCTCGAGGCCGCGTCGGACGCGGGCGTCGTGCACCGCGACGTCAAGCCGGGCAACCTGTTCGTGCTCGACGGGGATCGGGTGAAGATCGGCGACTTCGGGGTCGCGCGGGTGCGCCGCGCGGCGACGGGCTCGGGCGCGAGCGAGGGCGCTGCGGGCACCCCCTGGTACATGGCCCCCGAGCAGGCGGCGGGCGAAGCGGTGGATGTCCGCTCCGACCTGTACGCGGTGGGGGTGGTGATGTTCGAGATGCTCACGGGGCGCGTCCCGTTCGACGGCGAGCGCGCCGCCGAGATCCTCCACGCGCACCGCACCCGGCCGGTGGCCGCGATGATCGGTCCCGACGGCCTCGTCGACGCGCGGGTCGACGCGATCGTGCGCCGCGCGCTGGAGAAGTCGCCGGTGCGCAGGTTCCAGACACCCGCCGAGATGCGCGCCGAGATCGTGGCCGTAGCGCGGGCGCTGGGCGCCGAGGGGGCGGAATGACCGCGACCCACACCCTGCTGGTGGTCGACGACGAGCCCGACGTCGTGGCGGCGCTGCGTCGGGCGCTCCGCGACCCTCGCTACGAGGTGCTGGGGTGCACGTCCCCCCACGACGCGCTCGACCTCCTCGCGCGGCAGCGCGTCGACGTGGTGATCTCGGATCTCGACATGCCCGGGATGCACGGCATGGACCTGCTGCGGAGGATCCGCGCGGACTACCCCGAGACGGTGCGTATGGTGCTCACGGGTCGCGCGAGCCTCGAGACCGCGCTCGACGCGATCAACCAGGGCGAGGTGCATCGCTACCTCACCAAGCCGTGGGATCGGGCCGCGCTGCGCGAGACCATCGGGACGTCACTCGACCGACTCGACGAGGCGCGCGCTGCGGCTGCGGCGTCGGTGCGCGTCGATCGGCGGGCCGAGATCCTCGCGGAGCTGGAGCGGCGACACCCGGGCCTCACCCGGGTCGCGCTCGTCGACGGCGCGGTCGTGCTCGACCCGCTGCGACTCGACCTGGCGTGGCGGCTCGGCGCGTCGACTTCGGACGGCAGCGCGCCGCTCGACGGGTTGGCGGGGCGGGTCCTCGATCAGCGCTATCGGCTGGAGACGCCGATCGGCAGCGGCGGGTTCGGCGTCGTGTACCAGGGGGTCCAGCTCTCGCTGGAGCGTGAGGTGGCGGTCAAGGTGCTGCGCGCCCACGGCACGGCTGCGGATCGGATGCGGCGGTTCCGGGTCGAGGCGCTGTCGACGTGTCGCGTGGTCCACCCGAACGCGGTGGTGCTGCTCGACGCCGGCGTCAGCGATCAGGGGCTGGCGTACCTGGTGATGGAGCTGCTCGACGGCGAGACGCTCGCAGCGCGCCTGCGCCGCGGCGAGACGCTGTCGTTTCGCGACGCGGCCGCGCTCGGCGCCGACGTGTGCGCGGCGCTCGCGGTCGCGCACGCGGCGGGCATCCACCACCGCGACATCAAGCCGGCGAACGTGTTCCTGCACCGGGGGCCCGAGGGCGCGGTCACCAAGCTGCTCGACTTCGGGATCGCCAAGCTCGCCACGCCGCTGGGTTCTTTCGCCGAGCTCACCGCGGAGGACGTGGTCCTGGGCACGCCGGCCTACCTCGCGCCCGAGCGGGTGCTGGGGGCCGCGATCGACGGACGCGCGGACGTGTACAGCGTGGGTGTGCTGCTCTACGACGCGCTCGCGGGCGTCACCCCGTTCCACGGGGCCAGCCCCGACGCCGTGCTCCAGCAGCAGGTGAGCATGCACCCACGCCCGCTCTCGGCGCTCGATCCCGACGTGCCCGAGGCGCTCGACGCGATCGTGCGCGAGCTGCTCGCGAAGGAGCCTTCGCGACGCCCTGCTGCCGCCGAGGCCGCGGATCGACTCCGCGCGCTCGCCGCGGCGCTGGGCGACGGCCGGATGCGCGCTGCGGCCACGGCGTGGGCCAGCCTCACCACCGAGGCCGACCTTTAGGATACCTTTCGGTCGATGGACCCCACACAGACCCTCGCCATCCCGAGTCGCCGCGGCGCGTCGCCCGACCGCACCGTGTCGCCGGCGCTCGTCGTCCTGTGGTCGGTCGACGAGCCGCATCGCGTCGGCGAGGTGGCGCTCGTCCCCGTCGGACCGTGCACGCTCGGCCGCATGGAGCCTGCGCACGGGGACGCCGTCACCCGACTCGTGTTCGTGCGGCAGCGCCCCGGGCGCTCGGACGCAGCTGGTGCGCTGCGCAGCCCGCTCGTCTCGCGTGAGCAGCTCGCGGTCGAGCGCGCGGCGGATGGCGCGCTGCGGCTGCGCAACGTCGGGCGGGCCGCGCTGCGCGTCGACGGGCGCGCGGTCGATGACGCGGTGGTCGGCGTGGGTGGGCTGGTCGAGATCGCGGATCGGCTGCTGCTGCTGGTGACGTCGCGGCCCCTCGCGCTGGCGGCGCCCGCGATGGGCACCGAGCTGCCGCCGCATCGGTTCGGGTCCGCGGACGCGCAGGGGCTGATCGGTGAGTCACCGACCGCGTGGTCGCTGCGCGAGCGGGTGGCGTTCGTCGCGAAGCGTCCGGCGCACGTGCTCGTGCGCGGCGCGAGCGGCACCGGCAAGGAGCTCGTCGCGCGCGCGCTGCACGAGCTCTCGTCGCGCCGAGGCAAGCCGCTGGTGTCGCGCAACGCGGCGACGCTGCCCGAAGGGCTCGTCGACGCCGAGCTGTTCGGGCACGTGAAGAACTACCCGAACCCGGGGATGCCCGAGCGAAAGGGGCTCGTCGGCGAGGCCGACGGGAGCACGCTGTTCCTCGACGAGTTCGGCGAGCTGCCCGAGTCGGTGCAGGGTCACCTGCTGCGCGTGCTGGACGAGGGCGAGTACAGCCGGCTCGGCGAGGCCCGCCCGCAGCGGTCCGACCTGCGCCTGATCGCCGCGACGAACCGCGGCGACGAGGCGCTCAAGCACGACGTGCTCGCCCGGTTCAAGCTGCGCATCGACGTGCCCGATCTCAACGCGCGGCGCGAGGACGTCCCGCTGCTCGTGCGCGGGCTCCTCGCGAAGATCGCCAGGCAGGATCCGGCGATCGCACGACGCTTCTTCCCCGACGCCGATCCGGGCGCGCCGCCGCGGGTGTCGTGCGGCTTGATGACGCAGCTCGTGGGGCACACCTACACCACCCACGTCCGCGAGCTGGAGGCGCTGCTGTGGTTGAGCCTCCAGCACAGCCGCGCAGACGTGCTGGAGCCGATCGAGATCCCGGCGCCGCGCCGGGCCGCCTCGACGCCCGCTGTACAGGAGGACGACGCCGTCGATCCGCTCGACCTGGACCCCGTAGAGATCCAGGCGTGCCTGGACCGGCACGGGGGGCGGCAGGAGCCCGTGTGGCGGGAGCTCGGGCTGAGCAGCCGACACGTGCTCACCCGCCTCGTGAAGCGCTACGGCCTGTCCGTGAAGGGCCGCAGCAGCGATTGATCTGGCCGGCCGGGACGGCCGGTCCACGGGCGCTGGTTGGTGGAGGGGTGGGTCGGCCGTCCCGGCTGTCGATTGGTCACAACTTCACGAAGACCTGCTGCAGGCAGGTTCGCGAGGATCCATGAACGTGGGGCGGGCGTCCCGCCCGCCCGTGAAGAACT
>CAYQSE010000031.1:0-34666 GCA_964419905.1 uncultured Enterobacteriaceae bacterium | reverse complement strand
CGCGCGGACGGCCTCGACGATCCGACCCGCCGCGGCCAGCGTGTCGGTGTCGACCGCCTGCCGCCGCTGCGCCGGGACGTCGGCGGCGACGACGCGGCGCAGGGGCAGCCCGGCAGCCGCGACGGGCGCGGGCTTCGCGTCGCCGGGCCGCCGGCTGACCTTGCGCGCGCGGCGGTCCAGCTCCTGCTCGACGTCGGCGAGCGACACGCCGGCCTTCGCGCACGCGACGAGCGCGAAGAAGAGCACGTCGGCGGCCTCCCACCGCACGGCGTCGGGCGTCGTGGCGGCGGCGAGCTCACCGGCCTCCTCGACCAGCTTGGCGCCGAGCAGCGCCGGATCGTCGAGGAGCCGCCGCGTGTAGCTGCCGGGCGGCGCGTCGTGCACGCGCGCGGCGAGCGTGGCCTCGAGCGCGCCGAGGCCCTGATCGGGCCCGAAGCAGGTCGCGGTGCCGCGGTGGCAGAACCCCTCGCCTGCCTGCCGGACGACGAACCGCAGCGTGTCGCGGTCGCAGTCGACCTGCACCGCGCGCAGCGCCTGGGTGGCGCCGGACGTCTCGCCCTTCACCCACAGCCCGCGCTTGCGCGAGTGGTAGGCGCCGCGCCCGGTCTCCAGCGCCACCGCGAGGCTCTCGCGGTCGGAGTACGCGAGGCCCAGCGCCACGCCGCGCTCGTCGACCACGACGGTCGGCCACAGGCCGTCGGGCCGGTCCGAGACGAGCGGCGCCGCGAACGCGTCGACGAGCGAGATCCGCCCGGTGTACAGCGCCATGCCGACCTGCGCGTCGCAGCCCAGCCGATCGAGCGCCGCGATCTCCTCGGCGCGGGTCACGCCGCCGGCGATGGTCACGGCACAGCCCCGCGCGGCCTCGACCAGCGCGGGGACGCGATCGAGCGCCGTGCCCGACAGGCGGCCCTCGCGCTCGACGAAGGTGACGAGGAAGCCCTGCACGTACGGGGCGAGCTCGGCCATCCGATCGGCGATCGACGCGCCGGTGCGGGTGCGCCATCCGTCGACGACCACCTCGCCGTCCACCGCGTCCAGCGCGGCGATCACGCGCTCGCGCGGCAGGTGCCGGAGCACGTCGGGGTGCGCGGCGGTGCCGAGGATGACCTTCGCCGCGCCCGCGTCGAGCCAGCGCAGCGCCGTGTCGACGTCGCGGATGCCGCCGCCGACCCGGCACGGGGCGCGCGCGATCAGGTCGCGGATCACCGCCGCGTTCTCGCCGCGGCGCAGCGCGGCGTCGAGATCGATCACCGCGATCTCGCCGACGCGGCCGAAGCGGTCGGCGAGCGGCCGCGGATCGCCCGCGTCGAGCGCCTGCTCCTTGCCGCCGATCAGCTGGACGGCGTGCCCGCCGGCGAGGTCGATGGACGGGACGATCATGCCTCCTCCTCCAGGCGCACGCGCGCGCCGAGCGCGGCGAGCCGCGCCTTCACGCTGCCCACGGTGGTCTCGCTGTCGTGGAAGATCGACGCGGCGAGCACCGCGTCCGCGCCCGCGGCGAGCGCCTCGGCGAGGTGCTCGGCGGTCGCCGCCCCGCCCGAGGCGATGATCGGGACCGGCACCGCCGCGCTGACCGCCGCGAGCAGCGCCAGGTCGTAGCCCGAGCGCGTGCCGTCGCGATCCCAGCTCGTGAGCAGGATCTCGCCCGCGCCGAGCCGGGCGGCGAGCACCGCCCACGTGATCGCGCACAGGCCCGTCCGGTGCTTGCCCGAACGCGTCACCACCTCCCAGCCGCCGTCGCGCCGCGCCGCGTCGAGCGCGAGCACGGTGCACTGCGCGCCGAACCGGGCCGCGAGGTCGACCGCGGCGGTGTTCACCGCGACCTTGTCGGCGCCGGCGGCGAGCAGCGCGGCGGCGTCGGCCACGGTACGCACGCCACCGCCGACGGTGAGCGGGATCGCGAGCGCCGCTCGCACCGCGCGCACCGTCGCGGTCGCGTTCCCGCGGCCCTCGGGCGTCGCGGACACGTCGAGCACGACCAGCTCGTCGGCGCCCTGCGCCATGTACGCCGCAGCGAGCGACGCCGGATCGCCGGCGTCGCGGAGCCCCTGGAAGCGCACGCCCTTCACGACGCGGCCGTCCTTGACGTCGAGGCACGGGATCACGCGTGAGGTCAGCACGAGGCCTCCAGCCAGCGCTTCAGCAGCGCGACGCCCCACGCGCCCGAGAGCTCGGGGTGGAACTGGCACGCGAGCACCGGCCCGCGCTCGATCGCGGCGACGAAGGGCCCTCCGTGCTCGGACATCGCGGCGGACACGCCCGGCGGCGGCGACACGACCCGGTAGCTGTTCGCGAAGTAGGCGTGCCCGGTGCGGAGCAGCCCGTCGCCCGCCGCCTCGACCACATTCCAGCCGAACTGGGGCACGCGCACCGTGTCGGGGAAGCGCCGCACCACGCCCGGCAGCACGCCGAGCCCGTCGACGCCAGGGCTCTCCTCGCTCGCCTCGAAGAAGAGCTGGAAGCCGAGGCAGATGCCGAGCGTCGGGCGGCCCGCGCGGATCCGTGCGGCGAGCGCCTCGGTGACGCCGCACCGATCGAGGTGCGCGCGCGCGGCGGCGAACGCGCCGACGCCGGGCAGCACGACGCGCGCGGCGTCCGCGATCTGCGCGGGCAGCGCGTGGGTGTCGACCTCCTCGTCGCCGAGGACGAACGGGTCGGCGCCGGCGCGGCGCAGCCCGGCGAGCACGCTCGCGGTGTTCGCCGTGCCGGTCTGGACCACGAGCGTCCTCACCCGAGCACCCCCTTCGTGCTGGGCACCTCGGCGCCATCGACCGCCACCGCCGCGCGCAGCGCGAGCGCGAGCGCCTTGGCCGACGCCTCCGCCTTGTGGTGGTCGTTCTCGCCGCGCAGCACGTCGAGGTGCAGCGCCATCCGCGCGGTGATCGCGAGCGTGTTGAACAGGTGGGTGACGTTCTCGCACGCCAGACCGCCGAGCTGCTCGCGGCGCAGGTCGAGGCGCACCTCGGGCCACGGGCGCCCCGAGAGATCGACCACCGCGCGGGCGAGCGCCTCGTCGAGCGGGGCGTGCGCCGAGCCGAACCGCGCGATGCCGCGGCGATCGCCGAGCGCACGGTCGAGCGCGGTGCCGAGGCCGATCGCGCAGTCCTCGGCGGTGTGGTGGTCGTCCACGTGCAGATCGCCGGCACACCGGAGCGTCAGGTCGAAGCGGGCGTGCTTCGCGAGCGCGGTGAGCAGGTGATCGAGGAAGCCGATCCCGGTGGCGACGTCGATCCTTCCGGCGCCGTCGAGCGTCAGCGTGACCGAGACGTCGGTCTCTTGGGTCTTTCGGGTGAACGTCGCGGTCCTCACGGCCACAGCGCCTCCAGTTCGTGCAGGTCGTCGAGCACGCGGGCTGCGCCCGCGTCGATCAGGTGCGGCGCGGTGCGCGGCGCGTCGTCGCCCGGCGCCACGACGCCGAGCGGGAGCACGCCCGCCGCGCGGGCCGCGCGCGCGTCGTCGGCGGTGTCGCCGACCATCCACCCGCGCGCGACGCCCAGGCGACGCAGCGCCTCGCGCACCGGGGCCGGATCCGGCTTGAGCGGCGCGTCCTCCATGCACACGACGACGGTGAACAGCGCGGCGAGGTCGTGCTCGGCGAGGAAGCGCTCGGCGTCGGCGCGCGGCCGACCGGTCACGATCGCGAGCGGCGCCCGCGCGGCGAGGCGCGCGAGCAGCGCGCGCGGCGGGATCAGCGCCTCGGTCGAACGCAGACCGGGGGCGTCGTCGCTGCCCTGGTAGAGCGCCTCGAAGGTCGCCTTCACGTCCGCGAACGACACCTCGACGCCGCGCGCCGCGAGCAGGCGCTGCGACACGACCCAGTCGTTGTTCGCGTTGCCCTGGCGCTTCAGCGCGGCCACGTCGTCCGCGGTGACCACGACGCCGAACGCGGCGCAGGTGCCGAGGATCGCCGCGCGGTAGCTGCGCGACACGTCGGCGAGCACGCCGTCCAGGTCGAAGATCAGCGCTTCCGGGGCGCGCACGGTGCGCAGCGCCGCGACCAGCCGCTCGAACGCGTCCGGGCGGCCCGGCAGCGCGATCCGCACCCGACCCTCGAGGTCGGCGCGGCCCGGGAACGCCCGCACCGCGACCCCGAGCCCGGCCATCGCGTCGCGCAGCCACAGCGCGTCGCCGGCGTCCAGCAGCAGGAAGTTGGCCTGCGACGGGATCGGGCGCATCCCGAGCGCCGCGACCTCGACGGCGAGCGCGACCCGCTCGGCACGGATCCGCGCCACGAACGCGCGCATCTCGCCCTCACCCGCGTCGAGTCGCGCCTGCGCGAGCGCGAGCGAGGGGCCGGCGACCGCGTACGGCGCGCCGCACACCCGCATCCACCCGATCACGTCGGCGGGCCCGATCGCGTAGCCGACGCGCAGCCCGGCGAGCCCCCACGCCTTCGAGAAGGTCCGCGTGATCAGCGCGTTGGGCAGCGAGAGCGCGACCGCGCTCGGGTCCTCGTCGGCGAACTCGACGTACGCGAGATCGACGAGCACGAGCGCGTCGGGCGCCGCCTCGGACAGCCGGCGCACGTCGTCGCCCGTCGCCACCGCACCGGTCGGGTTGTTCGGCGTCGTGACGACGATCAGCGCGGTGCGATCGGTGAGCGCCGCGAGCACCCGGTCGGTCGGGTACGGGCCCTCGGGCCAGGCGACGTGCACGATCTCGCCACCGGCGAGGCGCCCGTAGCGCTCGGTCATCTCGAAGCCGGGCGTCGGGAACACCCCCTGCCGCCCCGGCTCGAGCAGCGCGCGGCACACGCGATCGAGCGCGTCGTCGGCGCCCGCGGTGACCAGCACGCGATCCGGCGACACGCCGTGCAGCTCGGCCAACGCGACCTCGAGCGCGCGCGCTCGGGTAGTCGCGCAGCACGCCGGGCGCGCTCGGGCGCAGCGCGTCGAGCAGATCGGCGGGCGGGATCGCCCCCTCGTTGCCGTCGAGCACCAGATCGGTCGGCGCGCCGGCCCGCGGCACGCGGTATGGGCGGACCCGCGCGACCTCGGCGACCGGCCTCGGCCCGCTCATGGGACGATCTGCGACAGCGCGCTGACCACGATGTCGCTGCCGCCGCGGGCCTTCAGCTCGGGGATCAGCCGCGGCAGCGACGCGCGCGGCACCGCGGCCTTCACCGCGTAGCCGCCGTCGCCGTGCAGCGACGAGATCGTCGGCTCGCGCATGCACGGCAGCGCGGCGCACACCGCCTCGAGGCGCTCGGCCGACACGTTCACCTCGATCATCACGCGCCGCCGGGCCTCGAGCACCGCGCGCAGCACGAGCACGAGGTCCTCGATCGCCGAGCGCTTCGCTGGGTCCTCGAGGGCGCGGGCGTTCGCGTACAGCCGGGTCGACGAGCGCATCAGCTCGTCGACGATCTCGAGATCGTTGGCGACGAGCGTGGCGCCGGTCGCGGTGTTGTCGACGATGCAGTCCGCGTCCTCGGGCGGGAACACCTCGGTCGCGCCGAACGAGCGCACGAAGCGCGCGTCGAGGCCGAGGCGCGCGATCCACGCCTTCGAGATCCGCTCGTACTCGCTGGCGACGACGAGGTGCCGCGCGGGCAGCACGCCGGCCACGAGCAGCTCGCGCGGCGCGGCGGCGACGAGGCGCACCGGGTCGAGTCCGGTGTCGAGCAGCTCCACCAGGTCGAGGTTCAGCTCGGAGACCCAGTCCGCGCCGGCGAAGCCGACGTCTCGGCTGCCGATCTCGAGCATCTCTGCGATGTTCTGTGGCTTGAGCAGCTTCGTCTCGACGCCGGGCAGCGACAGCGTGGGGCGGTAGCCGCGCGCGCCGATGTGGATCCCGATGCCGGCGTCGGCGAGCAGGCGGACGACGCCGTCGTACATCCGCCCCTTGGGCAGCGCGAGGCGGAGCAGCGGAGACTCGGTCGGGCTCATCGTGTGTTCTCCTGTCGCCCCGAGACCGCCGCGCCATAAACGCGAAACGCCGGCTCGGGGCCGGCGTTCGGGGTGTTTGGTCGCGACCGCACCCTCACCGGCACCCGGGGTGGGGCAGATGATGGTGGCGCGGGCAGCGGGCGGACATGGTGTGGACCGTCACCCGCGGCCCTCCCCTTGTCAAGCCGAGCGCGCCCGAAGCCGCGCGACGTCGCTCACGACACGCCGTGCGCGACCTGGGCGAGGTGGGTGAACTCCTCGATCGCCTCGCGCTGGAGGTTCAGCGCGCCGGTGAGCGAGAGCATGTTGCCCGCCGACGTGATGAGGAGCGTCATCTCGGCCTGCACCTCGCCGACCACCTCGCGGTACATCTCCATGGACAGGCTCGGATCGGTACCCCAGAGCTGCTCGGAGATCAGCAGCCGACTGGCGAGCAGGTCCAGCGCGACCCAGCGCACGTCGAGCGCGATCGACGAACGGTCTCCGTCGTAGAGGCGGGACTTCGCCATCGTGGCGTCGCCCTTGACCATCGTGGAGAGATCGCTGAGGTCGGTGTAGCGGATCGCGCGATCCTCGGGCGCGAGGCTCGCGCCCGCGAGATCGATCATCGACGCGTTCGACACGCCGGGCGCCGCTGCCACCGCGGGCACGGTGGCTGACTGGGCGCTCGCCGCGGGCGCCTTCTCGTGTTGGTTTCCCATCCGTTCCTCCGTGACCAGGACCGACCGAGGCTACCCGAGAGCAGCCTCGATCGCCCTGAAAAACGCGAGCCATCGGTCGTCGGCCGCCGCGCGTCTCACAGCCAGCGCTCGCGCGCCTCGTAGCGCCACGCGACCGGCAGCGCGGGCGCGGGGGACTCCTCCGAGAACCGGCGCTCACGCACCGACTCGGGGGGCGGTACGAACGGATACAGCGCGGCGCCGTCCCGGACCGGGCCCCGCGGCGGGGCGACGAACGGATACAGCGCGGCGCCGTCCGCCACCGGGCCGGGGCGGGCCAGCGTGGTCGCCGACGGATCCGAGGTCCCGACCGCGAGCACCGCAAGCAGGAGTGTGGCGGCGAGCGCGACCGCGACGCCGAGCGTGCGTGGCCAGCGGCGGCGCGTCGCCGGCTCGAGCCCGTCGACCCGGGGGGCGGGCAGCGGCAAATCCAGGATCTCCTGGAGCAGATAGGGGTGCGTCGCGATCACCGCGGCGCAGTCCGGGCAGTCCGGGACCGCCGTGAACGCTTCCCACGCTTCCTCGCCCGCGATCACCCGGTCCACCAGCGCGGCGTGGGCCGCACACGCGACGGGTGGCGGCGGCAGGTCGCGCGCGCGGGCGAGCACGTCTTGGAGTCGGTCGCTCATCGCGGCCTCCCTGCGGTGTCCAGGTAGCGCTTCAGCAGCGCCTGCTGCCGCACGCGCTGTGCGGCAGCGGTGCGGGTGCCGCCGTCGACGATCTCGAAGCGCACCCGATGCCCGACTGCGTCCTCCTCACCCGCGACGCGCAGTCGCTGCGCCGTGGCGGGCGCGCGCGCCGTCAGCGCATCGCGCACCGCCTTCGCGCGGCGCAGCGCGAGGCCGTCGACCGCATCGGGGCCCTCCTCGGTCTGCACGCCGACCACGCGGAGCACGACGCCGGGTGAGGCGTTGAGCACGCCCAGCACGGCGTCCACCCACGCGCCCTCCGGCGCCACCCGGCCCGGCGCGCACAACACGTCGGCTGGGGCGCCTACGGGGTTTCGCGCGGCGATGTCCGACCACGCGTAGCCGCGCCCGCGATCCGCCAGCGCGTCCCAGTCCGACGGGAGGAAGTGCTCGAGCACCCACGCGCGGAGGTGCGCCAGATCGCGCACCGCGGCCAGCGCGTCCTCCTGATCCGGGGCGGTGGACAGCACCGCGTCGGCGTCACCGGGCGGCGGGGCCCGGCGCAGCCGATCGATCGCGCGCTGCCGGCACAAGCGAAGAAACCACGCGCGGAACGGCGCGTCGACATCAGCCGCGCGCTTGGGCTGGAACGTCGACAGCGCCTGCACGAACGCGTCGTCGCACACCTCGCGCGCCGCCTCGAGCGCGTCGGGCTGCCGGTGCAGCACGCGGGCCGCGAGGTGCATCGCAACGCGCTCGTGGCGGCGCCACAGCACCGCCACCGCGCCCTCGTCGCGGCGCGCCACCCAGCGGGCGAACAGGTCGAGCTCGTCGCTCGCCGGCTCGCCGCCGGGGATCACGCTCAGCTGCGGGCGGCTCACGGGCGGGCCTGGACCTGGTCGACGGTCGGGATGGCGAACGCTTCGCACCACGCAGCGCTCGCGTACGGCGCGAACGCCTCCTCCTCGCCGTAGTTCTTGCCGTAGTAGCAGGAGGCGAGGAGGTGCACGGCGAGCACCGTGTAGGCGTAGTGCTGCGACTCGGGCGAGAGCACCGAGTCCGCAGACAGCGCGTCCGCGGGCGTCGCCGACTTCAGGTTCGCGCCGACGAACAGGTGCCGCTCGTCCTCCGGGACGTTCGCGGACCAGTCCGCGTAGGCCGGGAGCACATTGAACCGGTTCGGGCGCCCGTGGCGTGCGTCGTCGAAGCCCGCGTTGTGGCTCGTGATCAGCGCCTGCACCGCGGCCCCCGAGGCCCGCAGCGTCGGGTCCTCCCACGCCTCCTTCAGCAGCGCGATCGAGGCCGCCGTGCTCTTCGCGAGGTCCGTCCGCTCGTCGACGTCGCATGACAGGATCTGGCAGGCCCCGTCGACGAAGTACGGCCCCGAAGCGAGCGGGCGGGGCGGCGCCGGGTCGGTGGGCGTCCACTTCTCGCCGCGACCTCCGATCGTGCAGCCCTCGACGCGCAGGCCCGCGCGCACCGCCACCTCAGGCATCAACTGCCACGGCCCACGCGCGCACGCGGCGGACTGCGCCGTCGAGGCATACGTCGACTCGAGGTACGGGATGGCCGCGAGGGCCTCGGGCAGGCCCGCCGCGCGCAGCGCCCGGACCGTCTCGCCGTACGGGCCGCGCACCCGGTCGAGGCGCTTGAACACGCTCCACGACGCCAGGTGCTGGTCGAACGACGCCTGCGCGTAGTCGAACAGCACCGCGTCCCACCGCGACGGGTCGAGCAGCTCGGGCCGCCCCGCCGCGTCCGCGTTCGGGACGACCACCGCGGCGCGGTAGCCCTCGGCGAACGCACGCTCCGGCGACTCGGGCGCCACCTCCGTCGAACACGCCATCGCAGCGATCAGCATCAAGGGAGTCAGGTCTCGCATCAGGCACCTCCAGTGAGTGTGCCAGGAACTACGCCACCCCCCCTCGAAATCGAAGCGACAATCGCTCCCCGAAGGGGGGTCAGGTTGTTCGAACTCACACGCCAGTCGAATCATAACGCTGGTATATCCTCGGCTACTATAGGGGTCAGGTTGTTCGATTCAACCTTCGATTCGTGTACGATTTAGTCTCAACCGATAATCCTTCGCACCAGACGCATAGGTTGAATCGAACAACCTGACCCCTTGTAAATCCTGGTTTCTACCCTGGTTACTACCCATCGCTCGCGTGAGTTCGAACAACCTGACCCCCTCTCGGGGGGGCGGCTGGGGAATTTGGCACAGCTGGGGGCTGGGGCGGGAGGAGGGGTGCCGTGTGGCGGTCGGGTCGCGCGATGGAATAGGATGGCCCGGAGCTTGCAGACTGTTGGACCGAACCTGTTACGGAGCACGACCATGCGATTTCCTGGGCTGTACATCGTTCGCAAGGACAGTTGGTACGCGGAGCGGACCGTCTGGGGCATCGCGGGCGTGTTCATCCTGACGGGCACGCTGCTCGGGTGGCTGGTGCACCCGGCGCTGGCGCTGCTGGTCACGCTGACCGGGCTGTTCTCGCTGGTGACGGCGTCGACCGGCTACTGCGTGATGTCGACGGCCCTGGTGAACCTGGGGTTCGAGGGTCGCCTGGGTGGCGTGGTCACGCACAAGGGCCCGCTGGCGATCTACAAGATGCGCACCGACAGCTTCTTCCTGGAGCGCGGGATCTACGTCGTGGTCGGCACGACCCAGACGCTCGGCTCGCTGTTGGCCATCGCGCACACGCCGTGGTGGTTCGCGTTCACCGGCTTCGTCGGCGCGATGTCGATCGCGTTCGCGTGGAGCGGCTTCTGCCCGGTCGCGAACGCGCTGTACTTCCTCGGCTTCGAGCCGCGACTGCTGCCCCCCAACGCCGTGGGCGCGCGCGCAGCGACCTGCCCGGTGACGGCGCACGCCCACTGAGCCAGCGCCGCCCGAGGCTCACCTCGCGTCGGGCGGCGCCTCGACCAGCCCAGCGCCCAGCGCGACCAGCCCGTCCAGGGTGCCCGGCGCGTCCCCGAGCCGCGGCACCGCCCACACCGCGCTGCCGTCCGCCGCGAGCCGCGCCATCAGCGCCTGATGCGCGGCGGCCTCGCGCCGCTCGCCCGCCGCCGCGGCGACGACCGCGTCGACCACGCGCTGCCACGCCGCGACGTCCACCCCAGGCGGCGCCGGCACCTCTCGCGGCCCGTCCGCCACACCGGGGTCGACCACGACCCGGTTGACCACGAACCCGCCGAACCGCGGCCCGATCTCGCGCAGCGCGTCGTGAAACGCCACGGCGTCGGCGCGATCCGGGGCCGAGGCGTCGATGACGAGCAGGGTCTGCGCCCGCGACGACGCGAGCAGCGCGCCGACCTGGGCCGCGTGCGCGGTGAACGCGGGAACGAGCCCGGCGAACAGCCGGAAGAAGTCCGCGATGTCGTCGATCACCGTCGCGCCGACCAGTGAGCGCAGCGTCGCCGCGCCGCCGCGACTCAGCGCACGGATCAGCCGCGCACGCGGGCGCAGCAACACCCACAGCACCGAGCGGCCGAAGATGCCCGCGATGCGGTCGGGCGCACGGAACACATCGAGCGCGTCGCTCGCGGGTGGGGTGTCGACCACCACGACGTCCCACCGACCCGCAGAGACGAGCCCGTGCAGCGCCTCGAGCGCCATGTACTCGGGCGCCCCCGCCAGCCGCTCCGAGACGGCGCGGTAGTAGCGGTTCTCGCGGAGCCGCTCGACCAGCCCGGCGTCGGGGTGCAGCCGCTCCAGCGCGTCGTCGAACGCGTGCTTCTGGTCGAGCATCAGCGCGTGCAGCGTCCCCGGCGCGTCCAGCGGCACCGGCGTCGGCGTCGGCCCGAGCGCCACCCCGAGCGCGTCCGCGAGTCGGCGCGCCGGATCGACGGTGAGCACCACCACGCGCCGCCCCGCGCGTGCGTGCGCGACCCCGAGGGCTGCCGCCAGCGTGGTCTTGCCGACCCCACCCACACCGCACACCAGCACGACGTCGGGCGTCACAGCAGCCCCCCGCCGAGCGCGTCGACCAGTGGCCCCGCGCTGCGCGGCCCCACCGCCTCGGCCAGCGCCGGCAGACGACGCAGCGGCACGTCCGGCGCCCCCGCCACCAGCCGCTCGAACGCGTCCCGCTGCCCCTCCAGCCGCCCAGCGAGCCGATCCCCGACCGCGCACAGCGCCGCCCCGTCCACCGCCTGCACGAGCCCCGTCCGCACCACGGGCCACGCGAGCTCGACGAAGGGATCGTGCACGACACGGTTGACCACGATCGCCGCCACCGTCGCGCGCTGCGGGCCCAGGCCGTCGAGCAGCGCGAGCGTCTCCGACACCGGGAGCGCCTCGGGCAGCGCCACCACCACCTGAGCGGTCCGCGCCGGATCGTCCAGCAGATCGGCGATCAGCAGCGACTCGTCATGGATCGGCCCCTCGCGCGTCATCTCCACCATCGCGCGCGCGGTCGCGGTGAACGCGAGGCCGTGCCCGGTCGGCGGCGCGTCGAGCACCACCGTGTCGTAGGGCGAGTGCCCACCCATCCCCTGCGCGAGCAGGCTGTGCAGCAGCCCGAGGTGCAGCAGATCGCCCATGCCCGGCACCGCGTCGAGGAACGCACGCATCATCCGACTGCCGAACACGGCCGAGGCGAGCGGCGCCATCAGCCGTCGATCCGCGGTGTAGGCCTGCAGACAGGCCGCCGGATCGAGTGAGAGCAGGTCGAGACCGGGCGCCACCCGCTCTGGCCTCGGCCCGCGCGGCACGACGTGGAACAGCCCCGCGAGCGCGCGCGCGCCGTGCACCTCGACGAGCGCGACCGAGCGACCCTCGCGCGCGAGCGCGAGCGCGGCGGCCATCGCCACCGTGCTGCGCCCGACGCCGCCCTTGCCCGCGACGACCACAAGCTGTCGACCCGCCACGGCGCGCCCTCCTGGGAACACCTACAGCCGGCGCCCCAGGACGTCCACCGCAGCGATTACTCGACGACCTCGATCTTGCGCGCCTCGGCCCGCCGCGCCGGCGCACCGTCGCGACACGGGATGATCCCGTCGGTGGGCGGCGGATCGAGGATGATGAACTGCACGCGGCGGTTGATCGCCTTGTTCTCGGGCGTGTCGTTCGCGACGAGCGGACACTCTTCGCCGTAGCCCACCGGCACCAGCCGGTCGGGGTCGAGTCCGCGCTCGACCAGGTAGCCCATCACCGAGTCCATCCGGCGCTGCGACAGGTCGGCGTTGTAGCGGTTCGGACCGTCCGAGTCGGTGTGACCCTGGATCTCGACCTGCTTGAGCGTCGGGTGGGTGAGCAGGTTGTTCGCCACTTCTTCGAGGATGGGGATCGACTCCGCCTTGATCGCCGCGCTGTCGAAGTCGAACTGGATCTGCTCGAGGATCAACACCTCTTCGCGGGTGATCTGCACCGTGGCGGGCATCATCGTGATCTCGATCACGACCAGCGAGCGCTGATCGGGCTCGATCTGGATGTCGCGCCGCTCGGTGCCGAACGAGTCGGCGCTGACGAACAACGCCCACTGCCCTGGCGGCAGCACGGCGATGCCCTGGCCGTCGTCGCCGAGCCCGAAGGGCTCCTGCGTGAGCGGGCCGATGAACGACACCTCGGCGTCGATCGGCTGGCCCTCGCCGGTGCGCGCGATGACGCGCACGCTGCCCGGCAGCCACCCGAGGCGCACCTCGGCCTGCTGCGCGCCCTCGACCAGATCGAGATCGAGCGCGGCCGGCCCGGCCATCGCGGTCGCCCGGTCGGGCTCGGCGCCCACCTGAACCGCCGTGCCCGGCATCAGGTCGGAGAGGCGGACCCAGCCTTCGGCGTCGGTGATGCCCACCTGCTTGCCATCGACGAACACCGGGACGCCAGCAGCCGGCGCGCCCTCGGGCTCGAACACCTGCACCGCGAGCTCCGCGAGCGCGTCGGGGCAGCCGTCGGCGTCGAGGTAGCCGTTGAACGTCTCGGCCTGCTCGGGGCAGGCGTCGTCGGCGTCGAGGAACCCGTCGCCGTCGGTGTCGCGCACGAGCGGCTTGCCGAACGTCCACCCGAAGCCGAGGAACAGGCGGAACCGCGCCGCAGAGACGCCGCGGGTGATGGCGGTCGCGCCGCCCAGCGTCCACGACAGGCCCTGGTCGTAGCGGCCGCGCAGCGAGAGGATGGCCTCACCCGGCGACTCGGTGAGCTTGAACTCGTTCGTGGTCAGCGTCGGGCGGAGCACCGCCTCGCCGCGCACCGACAGCGTGTCGAGCAGCGCGTAGGACCCGCCGAGGCCGAAGTTCAGGCTGGTTCCGCCGTTCAGGTTCTCGTAGGCCGACTTCGGGCTGTACGCGATGCCCGCGTCCGCGCTGGTCGACCACCGCTTGCCGTTCAGACCCGCGACGAGGAAGCCCCCCGCTCCGAGCCCCTGACTGCCGAGGAACCGGCTGGCCTGGCCGCTCGGCAGGTTGAGCATCGGCACGACCGAGAGGCCGAACGACGGCTTGTCGGACCACGCGTCGGGCAGGACGATGCCAATGGGCACGTGCAGCCGGATGTCGCCAACCCCGAGCGTCTGGTTGTCGAGCACCGGGCTCGACGAGTAGAACCACACCGGCACGGTCAGCGCGACACCGACGCGCTCGTGGAACGCCGCGTGTCCGCCGAGGTTCAGCGCGAACACGTCGTTGAGGAGCACGAGGCGCTGCAGGTCGTCACCGCTCTGCTGCATCAGCACCAGCGGCTGGTTCGCGTACTCGAACAGCCCGTCGATACCGAACGACATCGGCACCTGACGCTCGGGCCGCCACACCGTCAGCAGGTCGTGCAGGTCGCCGTCTCCGGGCGCCAGAAAGAAGCCGTGGGCGTCGAAACCCTCGCTCTGAGCCTGCGCGGCCCCGGGAATCAGCATGGCCAGCATCACGAGTCGTCGCATCATCGTGCGAACCCCCCTGCGTCGAAGTCGCTCCAACATGACCGATTTCGACGATCCCCGGTAGGTCGGATTCCAAAACGTCTGCTCTTGCGGCTTGTCGCGGCGCTTCACCCGACGATCGATCCAGCCATGAGGCGCGTGTCGACGCGAGCCATGCTAGCGTGCCGAGCGCGGTGGGGTCGATCGCCGCGTGCAGCAAGGGGGAGTTGATGTTGTCGCGTTCTACGCTCGTGGTCGTGTGCCTGGGTCTCTCGACGTCCGCGTTCGCACAGCAGAGCCTCACGGTGCCCGGCGACCACGCGACCGTCGCGCTCGCGCTCGAAGCCGTCACCGAGGATCACGCCGAGATCGTCATCGACGCCTCGCTCTACGCCGGCGAGACCGGGCCGCTGCCGCTGATCGAGCGCCCGCTGACGATCCGCTCCACGGGCACGGCGGCCGAGACGCTGCCGCTGCCGCCGCTGTCGGCGACCGCACCGCTGACCCTCCGGGGGCTCTCCTTGCGCGCTGGCACCGTCGTGGACGAGGTCGGCAACCCGATCGAGGTCAGCGCGGTGTCGGTGATCGGCGCGAGCCTGACGGGCTCCGATCTCAGCGTGACCCCGGGCGACACCACCACCGCGGACGGCGTGTGGGTCGAGGGCTCCGTCGACCTCGACGGGCTCGTGGTCAGCGGCTTCGGAACGCGCTGCCTCACGGCGTGGGGCACCGTCGCCGACACCTTCCGTCTGCACGACGGCAGCTTCTCGGCGTGCGACGTCGCCATCACCGCCGCGGGGTTCCCCGAGGGCAGCATCGAGGCGTCCACGTTCGACTACGGCAAGGGACCCGCCTCGGTCCGACTCAGAGACGGCGACTGGTCGATCGTCGGCGCCGATGGGTCGACGCGCTTCGCGAACAACGCCGGCGCGCTCGCGCTCGCGCCCGAGTTCAGCGCGATGCACGTCACCGTCGTCGGGGTCACGTTCGAGAACAACGCGGTAGACGCACTCGCGGGCGGCATCCTCGCGCTCGGCAACAAGTTCGGTGCGGTCACCCTCGACGTCGCCGACGCCAGCTTCTCGCAGAACGTCGGCAGCGACGGCGCGGACATCTACTACAGCGGCGCAGGCGGCACGTTGAGCGTGCGCGACACGACGTTCTTCGGCAGCCGCGCGGCCAAGGACGGCGGCTCCCTGTGGATCGACGGCACGGCCAGCGTCACCGACGCGTCGTTCACCGGCGACGGGCAGCTCTCCGCGGCGCGTGGCGGCGCCGTCTACCTGTTCGGCGCGCTGGGCCTCGGCGCCAACCTCTCGTGCACGCGGTGCACGTTCGATGAGCTCGGCGCTGGTCAGGGCGGCGCCCTCCACGTCGGCCCCTCCGCGATCGCGACGCTGGAACAGACCTCCGCGAGCGGCCTCTACGCCGAGGACGGCGCGCTGTTCTCCACCCAACAGGCGGCGCAGGTGACGATCGCAAACAGCACGATCAGCGCGCTCGCGGTCGAAGGGAACGGCGGGCTCGGGCTGCTCGACACCAACGCGCGCCTCACGCTGCGCACCTCGACCCTCGAGGGCGTCCACGCGGTCGGTACCGGCGGCCTGATCGTGGGCAACGGCGGCAACGCGGTCGCGCTAGCCGACCTGACGATCACCGACGTGACCGCGGGCCTGGACGGCGGTCTGGTCGCGCTGTTCGCGAAGCCCCTCCCCGGAACGCTCACCGTCGACCGGGTGACGGCCTCCGCCGTGCTTGCGGGCACGACCGGCGGTGCGTTCCAGCTTCGACGCGCCGGCACCTCGTCCGAGCCCCTCGGCGCGAAGATCACGCTGCGCGACAGCGCGTTCACGAACGTGCGCGCCCCGTTCGGCGGCGGCTTGCTCGCCGCTGAAGCCGGCGCGACGCTCGACACCGAGCGCCTGCGCGTCGAGGACGTCTCGGCGACGGGCCGCGAGGCCCTCGGCGGCGTGTTCCTGATCGAGGCGCCCGCGCAGGTCGCCCTCCTCAACGACCGCATCCGTGACACCCACGCCGGCTTTGCCGGCGGCGTGCTGGCGATGGTGGGAGAGGACTTCGCCAAGACCACCGCCTCGCTGCACATCGACGGGCTCGACCAGGCGGGGGGCAGCGCGGAGATCGCGGGCGCCATCGCCGTGTCGGGCGGCAACACCGACGTCGTGATCAAGCGGTCGTCGTTCGTCGGGAACCAGGCCGGACTGGCCGGCGCCATCGTGATCGCCACGCCCGAGTCCGTCGAGATCTCGTGCAGCGAGTTCTGCGACAACACTGCGGAGCAGGCCACGAGCGTCGCTGTCTTCACCGAGGGCGACGCGGTGCGCGGCGCGGTGGTCCTGCGCAACAACGTGTTCGGTGACGCGCCCATCCGCGGCGAGAACCTGCAAGCCGTCATCGAGCTCGGGCTGCGCGGCTACACCACCCTTGGCGTGGCCCACAACACCTTCCTCGGCGCCGGCGACGGCGTCGCCGTGCGCCAGCAGCAGTCCGACCCGCCGCTCGACCTCGAGGGCAACCTGATCGCCGGCTTCGCGCTCGGTGTGGACGCCGAGGCCGGCGGCGCGCTCGGCTACAACCTGTGGTTCGACAACGACGTCGACAGCACGCTCGCGGGCCTCCCCGCGAACACCGACGTCACCGGCGCAGCCCCGACGTTCGTGGCGCCCCCCCCGCCCGTGTGCGGCGGATCGCTGTGGCTCGCGCCCGGCAGCCCCGGCGTCGACGTCGGCCCCGACACCCTCGACCGTGACGGCACGCGCGCCGACATCGGCGCCTACGGCGGCCCGGACGCGTGCTTCCCGGACCGCGACGGCGACGGCCACGAGGCCGACGTCGACTGCGACGACACCGACCCCACCATCCACCCCGGCGCGCTCGAGATCCCCTACGACGGGATCGACCAGGACTGCGACGGGGAGGACGCCTGCGATCTCGATGGCGACGGATTCCTGTCGAGCGCGTGCGTGGACGCCGACGGCAACCCGGGCCCCGACTGCAACGACGCGAACCCCGCCATCCCGACCACCGAGATCCCGTACGACGGCATCGACCAGGACTGTTCTGGCAGCGACCTGTGCGACGTCGACGGCGACGGGTACGCCGCGGCCGCCTGTGGGGGCGCCGACTGCGACGACACCGATCCGACGATCCACCCCGGGGCCGAGGACGCTTGCTACGACGGCGTCGACCAGGACTGCGCGGGCGACGACGACTACGACTGCGACGGCGACGGGCACGCGTCCGCCGCCCACGCCAGCGGCTACGACGGTGACCTGCCCGTGGACGACTGCGACGACGCCGACCCGACGATTCGACCGGGCGCCTCCGAGATCCCCTACGACGGCATCGATCAGGACTGCGACGGCGAAGACCTGTGCGATCGCGACGGCGACGGCTTCGATCACCGCGCCTGCGGCGGCACCGACTGCAACGACAGCGACGCGTCGATCCATCCGGGCGCGGACGAGGTGCCGTTCGACGGCATCGACCAGGACTGCGACGGCTGGGACGCCTGCGACCAGGACGGAGACGGACAGATGGCGGCAGCGTGCGGTGGCACCGACTGTGACGACGACGACGACACGATCTACCTCGGCGCGACCGAGATCCCCTACGACGGCATCGACCAGGACTGTGACTGGCTCGATCTGTGCGACGTGGACGGCGACGGCTTCGACGCGTTCGACTGCGGCGGCACCGACTGCGACGACACGGACGCGTGGGTGTACCCGAACGCTGCCGAGGTCCCCAACGACGGGATCGACCAGAACTGCGACGGCTTCGACGCGGTGACGTGGGCGCAGGGCGGCTCCTGCTCGACCGTCGGCGGCGGCGCGGGCGGTGCCGGCTGGCTCGCGGCGCTCGCGCTGCTCGGGCTGCGTCGGCGCCGCGGCGCGGTGGTCGCCGCCGCGCTCCTCGCGCCGGGCGCCGCGCTCGCGCAGGGCACGGTGTTCGTCCCCGCCGACTGGCCGACCGTCGCCGACGCCGTCGACGCCCTCCAGGACGGCGGCACGATCCGCATCGTGGCCGCGTCCTACACCGGCGAGACGCGCCCGATCCCGGTGCTCGTCAAGCCGTTCACGATCCGCTCGGATCAGGGCGCCGCCGCGATGACCGCGCCGGTCGGCCCGATCATGGCGCGCGCCGCGCTGACCCTCGAGGGCCTGTACATCGTCGGCGGTGAGGTCTTCGACGGCAAGCTCCTGTCGTCGGTCGGCGGCGTCGACGTGCGCGAGGCCACGCTGACGGCGACTGATCTGAAGCTGCGCCCGGGGCCCGGCTACGTCGGCGGACCCGCGCTCACCCTCGTCGACGCGCCGTCCGTGATCACCGGGCCCGACATCCAGGGCTACGCCACCGACGGCGCGCTGCTCGCGATGGGCGCCGGCTTCATCCCGTCGGTTTCGCTGACGGGCACCCCCGCCCAGCCATGCACGATCATCGGCAACACATCGAAGAGCGCCGACTACACGCTGCATGCCGCGGCGGCGGACCTGTCGCTGACCGGGTGCACGCTCTCCGAGAACGGCGCGAAGGCCGCCATCGTCGGTCAGTTCGACGGGCGGCTGTCCCTGGTCGATGTCGCCGTGGTGGACAACGACGCCACCGGCGTCGACGTGATCACGCGCGGGCAGGTCACGGCGTTGCGCGTGGTCGACAGCCTGTTCGAGGGCAACGACGGCACCAAGCGCATCAGCCCGCTGATCTTCGAGGGCGGCCCCGGTGCCATTGGGCTCGCGGACGGGACGCGCACCCAGTCCGGTATGTTGACCGCCGAGATCCTCGACTCCACCTTCTTCGCGAACCGCGGCACCACCGGCGGGCACGTGGCGGCGGCGACCCGTGGTCTGCTCACGATCCGCGACACCTCGTTCGTCGACGGCGTGGCCGAGACGGGCGGCGCGCTGGATATCTACGGCACGCGGCTGATCGTCGAGGGCTCCGACTTCTCGGCGCCCGGCGTCGCCCCCGCCGACCGCCCGCTGCGGGGCGGCGCGATCTCGCTCAACGGGGTCGACGCCGAGATCAGCGGCACGACGTTCGCCGACCTGTCCGCGGACCAGGGCGGCGCGATCTCGCTCGCGCGGCTGTCCGTGAGCGACCTGCTGGCGCTCGACGCGTCGGCCTCGCTGACGGACGTGCAGTCGGTGCGGACGGTCGCGGGCTACGGCGGCTTCGCCGTGCTCGGAAAGAACACCTCGCTCGATGCGCTTCGCCTCGACGTGCAGGGGTCGGAGGCAGACCTCGGCGGCGCCTTCGCGCTCGCCGCGCCGGGCGATCGCGAGGCGGGCCGCGGAGCGACCGTGGAGGTCCGCGACAGCGTGTTCGGCGCCACCCGCGCGCGCCGCACCGGCGAAGGCCCGGCCTACGGGGGCGTCGCCGCGCTCGCGCAGGGCGCGTCCATCGCCCTCTACGACTCCGAGATCCGCGACGCGTTCGCCGAGACCGGCGGCGGCGCGATCGCCGCGAACCCCGCGCAGCGACTCGGCGGCTGTGAAGACGCGAACGAGCCCGTCCTGTACAGCACCACGCGCGTCGTGCTCGACGGCGTGCGCGTCACCGGCGCGCAGTCCCCAGAAGGCGCCGTGCTGTGGGCCGGCGAGCGCACCGAGACGACGGTGCGCGCGTCCGAGTTCCTCGACGTCGGCGAGGACGATGCCGGCGACGTCGGCGCGTTCCTGTTCCAGAACGTCGCGTCCGTGGACATGTCGTGCGCGACCGTGTGCGGGGTCGAAGGCCCGGCGATCCGGGTGATCGCGGGCGGCTACGCGAGCAACCCGCACATCTCCGTGGCGAACAGCGTGTTCGAGGGCGTCCGGACCGTGAAGCGCGCAGTGGTCGAGGTCGTCTCGTGCCCGTCGCAGCTCGAGCCGGGCGGTGAGGCAGGCGAGATCTCGTTCCTGCACAACACCTTCGTCGACAACGCGCCCGGCGGCGGGGCCGCCGTGTTCTCGGCGCAGAACGACGGCGCGGCCGGCTCGTTCGTCGCGAACGTGGTCGACGGCGCGCCGCTGGGTCTCTACGCCGGTGGCACCCGGCCGACGCGCGGCGACTACAACCTGTGGTCGAACGTCACCGTGCCCGTGTTCGGCACCGACGGGCTGCTCGGACCCTTCGACCTCGCCGACACCGCCGTGTTCGCCGACCACACGCTCGGTGAGTGCCTCGGCGACCTGTGGCTCGTCTCGGACACGCCAGGGCACGACGCGGGCCCGATCGGCTCCACCGACACCGACGGCTCGCGGGCCGACATCGGCGCCTACGGCGGCCCCGGTGCCTGCTACCCCGACGGCGACGGCGACGGCGTCCCCGTGGATCAGGACTGCGACGACGAGGATCCGACGATCTACCCGGGTGCCCACGAGGTCCCCTACGACGGCATCGACCAGGACTGCGACGGCGTGGACTGGTGCGACGTCGACGGCGACGGCTTCCTCGCCACCGCGTGCGGCGGCGACGATTGCAACGACGCGCTCGCGTCCGTGAACCCTGACGCGGTCGAGATCCCCTACGACGGCGTCGATCAGGACTGCGACGGCTACGACCTGTGCGACGTCGACGGCGACGGGCACACCGCGATCGCGTGCGGCGGCACCGACTGCGACGACAACGACCCGACCGTGCACGTCGGCGCTGCCGAGATCCCCTACGACGGCCTCGATCAGGACTGCGACGGCGAGGATCTGTGTGACGCGGACGGCGACGGCTTCGACAGCCGCCGCTGCGTCGGCGGCACGGACTGCGACGACACCGATCCGGCCATCTACCCTGGTGCGACCGAGATCCCGTGGGACGGCCTCGATCAGGACTGCAACCTGATCGACCAGTGCGACGCAGACGGCGACGGGTACTGGGCGATCGACTGCGGCGGCCCGGACTGCGACGACTTCGACGCGACGATCCATCCCGGCGCCGTCGACATCCCCTACGACCTGATCGACCAGGACTGCGACGGCAACGACAACTGGGACGCCGACGGCGACGGGCACCTCGCCGCGCAGTTCGGCGGCACCGACTGCGACGACACCGACCCGACGATCTACCTCGGGGCGCCCGAGGTCCCCTACGACGGCATCGACCAGGACTGCGACGGCGTGGACCTGTGCGACGTCGACGGCGACGGGTTCCTCGCGCCGGAGTGCGGCGGCGACGACTGCGACGACTTCAAGTCGTGCACCTACCCCGGCGCACCCGAGATCGCGTTCGACGACATCGACCAGGACTGCGACGGCTACGACGCCGGCCAGCAGCCGGTCGGGTGCAGCGCGCTCGGCAGCGCTGGCGGCCACAGCGCCGCCTGGCTCCTCGCGCTTGGCGGGCTGCTGCTGCGCCGGCGCCGCGCCGCGGGTGTCGCCCTCGCGCTCGGCGCGGCAACGCCCGCGCTGGCCCAGCAGGCGCCCGTCGACCTCTCGCTGCAGTGCTACACGGCCGACATCCAGGGCAACCCGCTGGAGCTGGCGCTCCCCCACGGCGGGACCGTGCTCCGCACGGACGATCCATCGTGGGACGAGCGAACCTGGTACTACCTGCGGTGCGAGATCGAGTACCGCAACGACACCGAGGCGCCGATCCCGGACGTGATGGTCGAGCTCGCGTTCGATTCGGTCACGATCACCGACCTCGCGCCGGCGCTCCCGGGCGGTCCCGACGGCCTCGCGGACCCGAACACGCAGACCTACGGGTTCTTCAAGGGCGTGAGCGGCGTGCCGGGGAGCCCCACCCCCTCCACCAACTACGGCGCGCAGACGATCCGGTTCGCGCTCGGCACGCTGCAGCCGCTGACCACCGGTGAGCTGTTCGTGCGCATCGACCCGCTCCAGGCGCGCCCGATCGGCCTCTCGGACGTCACCCTTCACGCCGAGAGCGCCGGAAGTCCGCTGGGTGCGCCGGAGTCGTACGAGATCGACTGGTACATCCCCGGCGAGCAGCAGACCATGGTGGTCGCCACGAGCTTCGATCCCGCGCAGCGGCTGGTCGGGAGCACGTGGTGGGACGTTCACTACGGCGCGCGGTCGTCCAACGTGCAGACCGACGTCTCCTACGATCTCTACCTGCCCTACCTCGACGCCAGCGACGGGTTCACGGTGAAGTCGGACGACGGGTTCGATCCCAACTTCGACGTGCTGGTGATGGATCCCGAGCGCGTGCTGTTGCAGCTCCACACGCGCCACTGGAGCAGCCAGGTCACCGACCTCGTGTACGAGATGCCGGCGGGCCAGGGTGGCATTCCGGTGCGGAGCTGGCCCGAGGACGGACCGAACGCTGGCGCCGTGATCACCTACGACGTCGACACGAACCGCGTGACGGCACGTCCGGGGATGATCTGGCCAGCGGAGAAGCTGGACTACAGCCACGCCCGCTGGTTCTTGCGGTGGGCCGGCGAGATCACCCCCGAAGCCCGGGAGTACCTGACCGCGAGCGTGGAGGTGCCGACCCAGGCCTGCATGCAGAGCGCGTGGACCGGGCCGACGACGGCCGGCACGCCGGGGCTGTGCGCGACGCGGATCAGCACCGTCGGCCCCGCCGAGCCGCTGTTCCAGGTCTACCAGCAGGGCTGCCCCAGCCCGACGTTCACCGGCGGCGTGACGTCGTGCACGACCGAGCTGGCGCCCTACCAGCCTGGTGACGTCGGGTATACCGTGGCGCGGATGACCAACCGCACGACGATCGATCTCGATCTCGACGCGGTGGTCCAGCTCCCCGGCACGCACCAGGCGGGCAAGGTCGCCCGGTTCACCGGCGCGCGCCTCGGGATCGGACACGCGTCGCCGACCCTGCCGCTCGACCGGCTCGAGGTCGGGGCGAGCGCCTGGCGGATCGAGCTCAGCACCACACCGACCTCCTACACCGGGACCGCCGGCGCCACCCACGTCCCGTCGCGCGATCTCGGCGCGCCGAGCTGGCACGCCTGCGACCTGGTGGCCGGCGCCAACGCCGCGCCCGAGTGCCGGCTCGACAACCTCCCGTTCAATCCCGATGACGTGCAGGCCGTCCGCTTCGTGGTCGAGGGCGCGCGCCCCGCCGCTTTCGCGCTCGACGACTACAGCGTCGGCAGCTCCATCGTCGGCAACGTGATGTGGGCGCTCGAGGGCGACATCGAGGGCACGATCGACGGGACCACCTCGCCCGACGACACCGCGAACGCCGCGATGGGTGTGAAGGGAACCCTGCTCGCGACCGGACTCGAGCCGGCGGGCGCCGCGTTCGTGCGCGCGCTCATCGACGTCGAGACCTCCGAGGTCTCGACCGCGTCGCGCCTCGGCCTGTGCGGTGTGAACCCGTCCGGCACCTACCAGGCCGGCGCGCTGGAGCAGTCGTCGTGCCAGTCCGGCATCTCGTGGAGCACGTACGGCACCACGGTGATGAGCACCTGGCGCATGGCGATCGGCGTCGGCAACATCGGCGTGATCGCGAACATCGACGGCCCCTACCGCATGTGCACGCCGATCCCCGAGGGGATGCGCTTCGAGAACCTCGGCAGCGACCGCTTCCAGCCGCGCGTGGCGGTGTTCCGGTCGGGCGTCGCCGAGGAGCTCTCGCCAGCCCAGTTCAGCTACACCTACACGCCCGCTCCGGAGGACACGCGCATCGAGGGCGAGTACTGCGTGTTCGTCGACGACCTCGGCGCACCGCTGGCGCCGACCGATACGGTGCAGGCGTTCTTCGACGTGCGCTTCGTGCCCGGCATCCAGGCCCAGACCCAGTTCGTCTGGAGCACGAAGCTCTATGGTCCCGATGATGGGGACTTCCAGTCCGGCTACACGCCGAACTGGTACGCGTGGGGCACGGCGCAGGGCGTCGACGGCGGCGGAAACCCGCGCGATCTCGCCGTGGGCATGCGCCCGACCGCGTTCAACGTCTCGGGCGCCGCGCGCCTGACCATCCTCCCCGAGATCAGCCCCTCGACGCTGATCGGCCACCAGACCGTGGCCTGCTACGACTACGCGATCGACAGCCACGCGTTCCGCGACGACGGCAGCGCGATGCTCGACCCGCAGGGCGCCACGCTGCCGAGCTTCGATCCGGTCTCCTACCACTGGATCCCGCTGACCGGACAGACGCCGAGCCAGCCGACCACGATGACCGAGGGCGTGAACACCGGCAACGCGAGCTTCGTCGACGCCACCTCGCCCGACGCGCTGTCGATCTGGGTGAGCACGGTGGAGGCGCCGCTGCGCGCGCACGCCGCGGTGGACGCGACCGGCGACGGGACGCCTGACTGGCAGACCGACTTCGTGTTGTGCGCCACCCACCCCGACCCGTGCGACGCCGCGGCGCTCGCCGCGCTGACCATCGCGCCCACCGAGGTGCGGTGGATCGCGTATGCGTGGGACACGTTCGAGATCAGCGACGCCGAGCCCCGCGGTGTCGCGCCGTTCGACGGCAACGCGCGGGTCAACGTGCCCTACGAGGCCCGGCTGTGCCTGCGTGAGGAAGGCTCGCCCGATGGCGCCACGCTGAACACCGTGTTCGAGACGTGGTCGTCCAGCCTGCAGCCCGTCGTAACCGAGCCAATGACCATTGTGGTCAACGGCGACTGCCCCGACTTCTCGTGGGGGACGCCCGAGGTGTGTGACGGCCTCGACAACGACTGTGACGGCACCGCCGACGAGGACTTCCAGTCCCCTGCCCTGTCGCCGGGGCTGAATGACGCGTGCTCGGGCGGGTTCGGCGTATGCGCCACCCCGGGCGAGTACGTGTGCAACGAGGCGGGAGACGGCGTCGAATGCGACGCCGAGGCCGACCTGACGCTGGCCGAGGACGAGCGCTGCGACGACCTCGACAACGACTGCGACGGCGACGTCGACGAAGACTTCCCGACGCTCGGCCTGACCTGCTCCGAGGGGTTCGGCCCATGCCAGACCACCGGCGCGCTGATCTGCAACGACACCGAGGACGGGGTGGTCTGCGACGCCACGCCCGATCTCTCGCAGGCGGGTCCCGAGACCTGCGATCCGAAGCTGGACGCCGACTGCGACGGCGATCCGCTCAACGGCTACGAGGAGCTGGGGAGCGCCTGTGAGGTGGGCGTCGGCGTGTGCGCGGCCGAGGGCTTCCTCGTCTGTGACGGCGACGGGTTCACGCTCACCTGCGACGGCATCGAGGGGTCGCCGATCGCCGAGGTCTGCGACGGGCAGGACGGCGACTGCGACGGGCACGTCGACGCGACGATGACCGACGCCGGGCTCGTCTCCGCGTGCCTCGACACCGACGACGACGGGCTGCTCGACTGGACCGAGGTGTTCGTCACCGGCACCGATCCGTTCGAGGCCGACACCGACGGTGACGGCGTGCAGGACGGCACCGAGCTCGGACTGACCGAGCCGGAGCTCGCCGACGCGACCGATCCGGACGTGTTCCAGCCGGACCTCGATCCGTCGACGACGACCGACCCGCTCGACTGCGACACCGACGACGACGGACTGCTCGACGGCACCGAGGACGCGAACGGCGACGGCCGGAAGGACGACGACGAGACCGATCCGCTCGACCCCGACACGGATGGCGACGGCCTGTTCGACGGGCTCGAGTGGGGGCTGTCCGCGCCCGAGGACGCCACGTGCACCGATCTCGACGCCGAGGTGTTCACGCCCGACGCCGACCCGGACACGACCACCGATCCGCTCGACCCCGACACCGACGACGATGGGCTGCCCGACGGCGTCGAGGACGCCAACCACGACGGCGCGGTGCAGGCCACCGAGACCGACCCGAACGACGACGACACCGACGACGACGGGCTGCTCGACGGCACCGAGGACGCCAACCACAACGGCGTGGTCGATCCGGGCGAGACCGATCCGCTCGACTTCGACAGCGACGACGACGGCATCCAGGACGGCACCGAGTCGGGCCTGGCCGCGCCAGAGGGCAACGACACCGACCCGACCCGCTTCGTACCGGACGCCGATCCGTCGACGAAGACCGATCCGCTGCACCCCGACAGCGACTACGCGTCGATCACCGACGGCGCGGAGGACGCGAACCACAACGGCAAGTACGAGCCCGAGCTCGGCGAGTGCGACCCGAACGACCCGTCGGACGACCTGTTCTGCAACGACTGCGACGGCGACGGCCTGTCGGACGCGGTGGAGCTGACGTACGGGACCGATCCGTGCGACGACGACACCGACAACGACGGGATCACCGACACGAACGAGATCGCGCTCGGCACCGATCCGCTCAACCCCGACACGGACGGCGACGGCTTGTTCGACGGCACCGAGATCGGTCTGACCGCGCCGCAGGGCAACGACACCGACACCACCTTCGGGTTCTTCGTCCCGGACGCCGACCCCAGCACCACCACCGACCCGCTGGACGACGACACCGACGACGACTGCATCCTGGACGGCAACGAAGACGCCGATCGCAACGGACGCGTGGACGCGGGCGAGACCGACCCGCGCGAGGCAGACACCGACGGCGACGGGCTGACGGACGGCACCGAGCGCGGCCACATCCAGCCGGAGGGCAACGACACCGCCGGCGGCGTGTGCCAGACGGACTGCGTCGAGTACCTGACCGACCCGCTGTCGAAGGACACGGACGGCGACGGGCTCGAGGACGGCGCCGAGGACGCGAACCACGACGGGATGATCGGTCCGAGCGAGACCGATCCCTCCAAGGCGGACACCGACGGCGGCGGCGTGAATGACGGCGACGAGCTCGCGAACGGGACGAACCCGCGCGACCGCTCCGACGACGCGCCCCCCGAGCCGCTGCCGTGGGAGCCCGCGTCGTGCGGCTGCGCGACTGGCTCGCCGGGCGCCCTCGCGTGGCCGCTCCTGCTGCTCGCCGCAGCATTCCGCCGCCGCCGTTGATCCGCGGGCCGGCCGTCCCGGCCGGCATCCCAAACCCGATCCGTGGGCCGGCCGTCCCGGCCGGCATCCCTACCCCAAAGCCGTGGGCCGGCCGTCCCGGCCGGCATCCGCTGCCCGAACCCATGGTCGGGCGAGACGCCCGACCCACGATCCAAAACCGTGGGCCGGCCGCCCCGGCCGGCCGATGAACTACGCGGCTTGGACTTCACTGCCCTGCGAGCGGTGCGACAGATAGCGGCCGACATGCCCTTTCGCCGCTATCGACGCAACCTCCCACACTGGCGCGACGACGAGGCCACCTACCACGTCGTGTGGCGACTCCACCACGCGCAGCGACCCCTCGACAGCGCGGACCGTGCGCTGATCCTGGCCGCACTCCAGCACTTCGACGGCGTCCGCTACACGCTGCACGGGTTCGCGATCATGGACGACCACGTCCACGTCGTGATCAAGCCGGCGGCGGACTGGAGGCTGGAGGACATCCTCCACTCGTGGAAGTCCTTCACCGCGCACCAGCTCGTGCGGCGCGGTCGAACCGCCCCCGTGTGGCAGGACGAGTACTTTGACCGCTTGCTCCGCAACGAGGCCGATTGGCGCACCGCCCTCGCCTACGTCGCCGCGAACCCGATCGCGCGCTGGCCCGGACTCCCAGACGGCGCCTACCCGTTCGCCGGGCTGATCGACGACCTGGATCCGTGACCCGAGTCACGCGCCGTGGGCCGGCCGTCCCGGCCGGCATCCCAAGTCCGCTGCAACAAAGCCGTGGGCCGGCCGTCCCGGCCGGCATCCCAAGTCCGCTGCACCAAAGCCGTGGGCCGGCCGTCCCGGCCGGCATCAGAAGGTCGGGCGGGACGCCCGACCCACGATCCAAAGCCGTGGGCCGGCCGTCCCGGCCGGCATACCCGGCCCGAACCCATGGTCGGGCGAGACGCCCGACCCACGATCCAAAGCCGTGGGCCGGCCGTCCCGGCCGGCATTCCCGGCCCGAACCCATGGTCGGGCGAGACGCCCGACCCACGATCCAAAACCGTGGGCCGGCCGTCCCGGTCGGCATGCCCGGCCCGAACCCATGGTCGGGCGAGACGCCCGACCCACGAACAACGGCAGCAGCCAGCCCAACCGGCAGCCCAAATCCTCTGCACCAAAAACGTGGGCCGGCCGTCCCGGCCGGCCGCCCGACCCCAAAGAGAAGCCGTGGGCCGGCCGTCCCGGCCGGCCGCGCGCTGCGCCTTTCAGCGTTCGGTGAGGCGCTCGAGCAGGTCGTCGACGTCGCCCACGAACCACACGCCGTCGACCTCCTCCTCGAGGTCGGCGACGGCGGCACCGCCGAGCGCGACCGCGATCTCGGGATCGACCAGCTCGCGGAGCACACGCGCGTAGGCGATCAGCTCCTTCTCCGACCGCGACTGCACGACCGACTGGCACACCAGCGTCGCGCGCTGCACCGAGGCGGCCGCCGCGAGCTCCTCGGGCGGCAGATCGAGCCCGAGATAGCTGACCCGGCAGCCACGCAGCGCCAGCTTCACCGCGGTCGCGATCAGGCCCAGCTCATGCTGCTCGCCCGGCGGGCCCGAGCAGACCACCAGCGGCCCGCCCTCGGGGCCAGCCCCCAGGCTGTGCAGCATCGCCATCATCTGCTCGCGGACGAACGCGGTGACGAAGTGCTCCTGCGCGACGGTCACCTCGCCGCGATGCCACGCGTCGCCGACGTCGCGGAGCAACGGCAGGTAGACCTCGTCGATGCTCCGCTTGAACGAGAACAGCACGAGGCGCTGTCGCACCGCGTCGGCGCCGTTCCGATCGAACGCGAGCAGCCGCTCGGCGAGCGCGTCACGCACGTTGGCCTGGGCCTCTCCGCGCGCGACCGGCAGGTCCACCTGCGGCGGGACCGCACGCCGCATCAGGGCCACCGCCTCGCTGATCTTGTAGCCCTGGTCGAGGAACTCCTTGACCCGACGCAGCTTCGCCACGTCCTGCTCCGAGTAGGTCCGATACCCGCTGTCGTTGCGCTCGGGCGAGAGCAGCCCGTACCGGCGCTCCCACGCGAGTAGCGTGTTGCGCGGAATGCCAGTCATCTCGGACACCGTGCTGATGCGGTACATGGCGAGGTTCCGGGTCACGCGTGGGTTCCGGGCAGCCCGTCGAGGGCCCGATGAAGCTGAGGATCGTGCGCAGGGCCCGCCGCGAGCGCCAGCGCCGCGAACGCGCCGAGCGCGGAGACACCGTGAACGGCCTTGCCGATCGGCGAGACCCACACCCGCCCCGCGAGCGCGTCACCGCCGCGGCGACGCAGCACACCGCCGATCGCGCGGTAGGTTCGCGACGCCACCAGGATGGCGAGCCGGCTGCGCGCCGGGATGTAGCGCATCCCGAGGTCCGCGCTCGCGTAGTAGCGGTCGGCGAGGTCGAGCAGGTCGCCGACCACCGCAGCGACCGCCGCGCGTGGCGCCGTACCCGCGAGCAGCGCCGACTGGCTCGTGCCGGCCGCCTCGAGCCGATCCGCCGGCAGGTAGACCCGCCCGCGCGCCGCGTCCTCGGCGACGTCGCGGCAGATGTTGGTGAGCTGCATCGCGACGCCGAGATCGACCGCGAACGGTAGCGCCGCCTCGTCCCGCACGCCGAGCACGCCGCACATCATCAGCCCGACCGTGCCGGCCACCCGGTAGCTGTACCGCAGCAGCGCGCGATCGTCGGCGAACCGCACCGGGCCGAGGTCGCCCGCGACGCCGCGCACCAGCTCCAGCATCGGACCCAGCCCGGCGCCGCCGCGCTCGAGCACCGCGCGACCCGTCTCGACCAGCGGCCGCGGGGACGCCTCGCCGCGCAGCTCGGCCTCGAGGCGCGACAGCTCGAGGGCCGCCCCCTCCTCGGTCGGCGCTTCGTCGACCACGTCGTCCACGAGCCGGCACAGGGCATACACGACCGCCGCGTCGTCCCGACAGGACGGCGGGAGGAACAGCGACGCCCACCGGAAGGTGCGCGCGTGCCGCGCGAGCGTGTCGCGGCTCGCCTCGACGATCGCCGTGCTCACTTGGCCCACCGCTCCTTCTGCTTCGGATCGGTGTGCACGATCGGCGCGAGGGCCTGCGCGCACAGCTCCACCGCGAGCGCGTGCAGCCGCGAGTGCGGGAGCAGCGCGGGCGACTCCGCGACGGCGTCCTCGATCTCCCACAGCCGCTCCCACGCCGCCTCGAGCGCCCCCCCGCGATCGAAGCGGCGCATCACCTCGGCCACGTCGCGATCGCGGGTCTGGTCGCGGGGCGTCGCGAGGATGCCGCACAGCCAGTCGGTGTCCTCGGGGTGCAGCCGCAGGTGCTCGACGACGAGCGCGCTGACCTTCCCCTCCTTGATGTCCGAGCCGGGCTCACGACGCCCCTTGATCCCGAACAGGTCGAGCACGTCGTCCTGGATCTGGAACAGCAGCCCGATCGGACGGAACGCGTCGGACAGCGCGGCCGCGTCGTCGGGCGAGCGGCCGGCGATCAGGGCGGCGCCGTGCACCGGCAGGTTGAACAGCGCCGCGGTCTTGCCCATCACCGAGTCGGCGTAGCTCTCCCAGTCCACCCGACGCGTCGACAGCAGATCGAGCTCCGCGGCCTGGCCGCGCACCACGTCCTCGGCGCCGCGGGCGAGCGCCCGGGACAGCGCCCACCGCACGTCGCCGCTCGCGTCGACGTGCTCGATCGCGACGTAGGGGAGCATCAGCGCGAGGTCGCCCGCGTTGATCGCCTGCGCGGTGCCGTGCCGTACCCAGGTGGCCTCGCGCCCGCGCCGGAAGCGGTCGCCGTCCTGTACGTCGTCGTGGATCAGCGTCGCGTTGTGCAGCAGCTCGCACGAGGCGGCCCAGCCGACCGCGTCGAGCCGCGGCGCCCCGAGGGCCTCGGCCGTGCCGAGCGCCAGCCGCGCCCGGAGCCGCTTTCCGCCGGACGAGACGTGCTCGCGGAGGATCCGACCGAGCCGGTCGAGGCGGTCTCCGGTCGCGAGGCGGAGCATCAGGGCCTCGACCTCTTCGAGGCCGACAGCGCTCCACATGCCGCGAGGACCGGGCGAGGCCGGCTGGGTATCGGAAATCATGACGGACTCGCTCATCGGAGGCCTCCGGTGTCGGTGACGAGGTGTCGGGCTGCGGCGCGCCCCTCCGCGCTGAACGCCAGACCGAGGATCTGGCGGCGCGAGGACGCGTCGAGTCGCAAGAACAGGGAAGACATCGCGGACGCGACGGCCATCGGCCCCGCGGACGCACTGAGGTAGGCCCGCCAGCGCCGCTCGGGCAGCCGGAAGAACCGGTCGAAGAACCGCGCCGTGCCCTCGGCGTCGAGGCCGAGCAGCAGCCGCAGCCCGAAGTCGTGCAGCGCGCGTGTGCGGCGCTCGGACGCTGGCCAGACCGCCTCCCAGCCCGACACCGACGCCGCCTCGGGCGAGGTGCGCAGACCCTCGTCGAGCGCGGCCGCGAGACGCGGGGCGGCAGCCAGCGCGCGGGTGAGCAGGTAGCCGGTCGCCGGGTGCACCATCGCGGCTGCCCCGCCGAAGCCGACGATCCGCTGCGGCATCCTCGGGAGCGGCGTGTCCATCGGGATCCGGCAGCGCTCCACCTCGTGCACCGCGCGCACGCGCACGCCCATCCGCGAGAGCCGAGCATCGAGCCGCCGCTCGAGCAGCGCGAGATCGACCGCGGGCGCGGCCGCGAGCGAGGTCTCCTCCACGAACAAGCGCCCGTCGGCCAGCGGCATCGCGTACAGGAACGACGCGGGCCCGCCGGGCTCGGCCGGGCGCAGATCCATCAGCACCATGCGGGAGCGGTCCTCGCTCCACCCGTCGGCCTCGACCAGCAGCCCGTAGGCCACCTGCCACGCCCGCGGCGCGCCAGGGGTCTCGAGCAGTCGGCTCCCGTGCCCGGTCGCGTCGACGACCACGCGCCCGACGCGCTTCGTCCCGTCGGCGAGCGTGAGCGTGACGCCGTGCCGGTGCGCGTCGGCGCCGACCGCAGCGCCACGTACGACCTGCCCGCCTGACCCGTCGAGCCGACTCCGCAGCAACCCCTGCAGCGCGTCGTTGGAGACGCGCGCGTAGGGTCGCGGCAAGGGGTGGCTCCCTTCGACGGTGTGCACCATCGCGACCGGGAAGGTCACCTCGGCGCACCCGCCGACGCCGGCCGCGTCGAGCTCGTCACGCCAGGCGCCGTAGCGGTTCGTCCACCGGGCGTCCGGCTCGGGCGCGACCACGTCCACCCGCAGCCCGCGCTCGGCGCATGCCGCCGCGGCAGCCAGCCCGGCAGGGCCACTGCCGAGGACGATCACGTCGGCGCGGGGGGGGGTCATGTTGGGGTTGCCTCCAGGCTGTGCAAAGTGTATACATTCCTTGCACAAGGTCTGCAACACCCTTGCACACCTTTCCTCGTCAGCCCCGGATCCACCCGATGATCTCGCTCTCAGATCCCTCGCTTCCGCTCGATCGCACGCTGCTGGAGGCGCGCGGGGGGTTCGCGTGGTGGTACCTCGACCTCGTGGACGCCCACGGCGACGGGCTCGTGCTGATCTGGTCGTTCGGCCTCCCGTTCCTGCCCGGGGTGACCCACGCGGCGCGCACGGGCGCGCCCCAGCGGCCCGCCGACCGTCCGAGCCTGAACGTCGCCGTCTACCAGGGCGGGCGCTGCACCTTCTACCTGCTGCAGGAGTACGCGCCCGAGGACGCCGAGTGGACGCCCGGCACCGAGCGATGCCGCTTCGGCACGTCCACGCTGACCTCTTCGTCGGACGGAACCGTGTGCAAGGTCGACGCAAACCTGCGCTGTCCCCTGCCCGGCACCAACCGCTGGCTCGAGGCCGAGATCCACGCCGAGGGCCCGGCCGTGCACCACGACGCCGCGAGCCCGGGCGATCACCACTGGACCCCGCTGCTCACCGCGGCGCGCGGCGAGGCGACGCTGCGCGTCGGCGACGAGCCCATCGCCGTGCTCGAGGGCCGCGTCTACCACGACCGCAACGGCAGCCGTCTCCCCCTGGATGGGCTCGGCATCGCGCACTGGGTGTGGGGACGGGCCGCCGTTGGAGACGCCGAGCGCGTGTGGTACCTGCTGTGGCCCGAGGGCGGGGGCGACCCGCTCGCGATGGGCCTGGAGATCGGCCCCGACGGCGCCACCCGCGGCCCGATCCCGCTCACGGTGGCGCTGGAGGGCGACCGCCGGGCCCGCTACGGCGTGCGCTACCCGCGCGTCGTGACCCTGAACCGGGACGGCGCGCCGTGGCTCGAGATCGAGCACGCAGCGCCGGTCGAGGACGGGCCGTTCTACCTCCGCCTTCCGCTGCGTGCGCGGGCGGGCGACGCCGAGGGGCCTGGCTGGGGCGAGGTCGTGGTGCCCGATCGCGTCGACCGCCCGTGGATGCAGCCCTTCGTCGCGATGCGGGTCCATCGACCGCACGGCGGCTCGTCGATCTTCGCGCCGCTCTTCCTCGGCACCGCGCGCGGCCGCGTCGCTCGCCTGTTCGGGATGGGCCGATGATCGCGCTCGCCTGGATCGGCGCTGCGCTCGCCCTGTTCGCGCTCGCCACGACCGTGGTCAACGCGCTCACCTGGCCGCGCGGACGCGCGAATGGGCTCCATGACGGCGCCGTCTCCGTGCTCGTCCCCGCGCGCGACGAGGCCGAGAACATCGGCGACTGCGTGCGCGCGATCGCCGCGTCGCGCCATGCGGTGCGCGAGATCCTCGTCTACGACGACGGCTCGACGGACGGCACCTCCGAGATCCTCGCGTCGCTGGCCGCCGAGGTGCCCCATCTGCGCGTGCTGCGCGGTGATGGCCTCCCCGAGGGCTGGGTCGGCAAGCCGCACGCGTGCCACCGCCTCGCCGACGCCGCGACCGGTGACCTGCTCGTCTACGTCGACGCCGACGTCCGCCTGCACCCGGACGGCCTCGGGCGCATCGCCTCGCTGCTCTCGGATCACGACGCGGACCTCGTCACCGCGGTCCCGCACCAGCGCGCTGGAACGCGCGTCGAGCAGGCGCTGATGCCGCTGCTGATGCTGACCTACACGTCCTGGCTGCCGCTCGCGCTGATCCATCGCACCCAGGACCCGCGGGTGCTCGCGGCGAACGGACAGGTGCTCGCGCTGCCGCGCCGCGTCTACAGCGCGCTCGGCGGATTCCGCGCGGTGCGCGGTGCGGTGGTCGATGACATGGCGTTGTGTCGCCGCGCGAAGGAGCGCGGCCACGTCGTCGTGTTCGCGGACGGCGAGCGGATCGCATCGTGCCGGATGTACACCTCCGGGCGGGCGCTGTGGGAGGGGTTCTCGAAGAACCTGTACGAGGGAATCGGAGGAACCCCGATGGCGCTCGGGATGGTGATCGCGCTCTATGTGACAACGTTCGTTGCACCCACGGCGTTGTCTGTCGCGGCGCTCGCCGGATGGTCAGAGCTGCTCGTTCCGGCCGGGCTCGGCGTCGCTGCAAACGTAAGCCAGCGGTTGATCCAGGCAATCCGCCACCAGCAACCGGCCTCCACGGTATTGCTGCACCTCGCGTCGATGATCGCCTTCGTTGCACTCGCGCTGAACTCGTGGCGCTGGACCGCGGGCAATCGCGTGCAATGGAGCGGCCGTACATATGTCTCGCGGAAGCGACGCGCAGGTACCGCATGAACACCGCACGCACGAAGCCGCGGGCGGTCGTGATCGGCGCCGGCGTTGGCGGGCTGTCTGCTGCAGTCCGGCTGGCGCAAGCGGGCGTCGAGGTCGTTGTGCTCG